>JANYCR010000025.1 GCA_025360185.1 Leptospiraceae bacterium
CCCTTAGCATAAAAGCAAATGTAAATGCGAAAAATAAAACAAACAAAACTAAAATGGGACAACGATTTTTATGTAGCAGTCGCAGGAGGGAGTTCATGAAGATTAGACTTGAATTTACACTAGAATTTCAATTAATTTTAAAATGAGGGACAATTTACATAAAATGAATAAAAAGCCCCCTTCCCTATCAGATTTCATCTCCCTTCTAAGTTTTGATTTCAATCAACTAGGGAAGGGGATAATTCTGAATATCTGGCAGGAATAAAAAATCAGGGGTTAGGTTATGGTTGAATCTTTGTGATAAACTTTAGATCATCTTTGTTAAATACGCGAATGTCAACTGCATTGCCTGTTTCTGCCTTGCCGGTTACGTAGATTTTTTTTCCGTAAAAAGTCAGGTTGGAATCTGGATTGATTTCTTTGTCGGAGCGGATAAGACGACGAAGCCCCTTGTCAAATTTAGAAATATAATAGCCTCCCTTATCGAATTCAAAGGCATATAGCTCTTCGCCTATAATTTCAATAACTGTTCGAGAGAATACGTTAGTGGTAGACTTACCAGCTTCTTTTAAATCTTTTTTGTTAATGAGATAGAGTTGGTGTTCGTCTTTGTGTCCATCTTTAAATCCGACTACTACGATGTTGCCGCCAAATTCTTTAAACTGACGACTGCAAATTTTATTGAAATCACTTTTTAGAACAGCGTCATCTTTTTCTGGGTCAATTAAGTGAATCTCGCTATTAAAATGTCCTTCGGATGTATCATACTTCACGACTTTCAAGAATACAATTTTTCCATCAATAACGTTAGGAGAAAATTCTTTCTTTTTATTTTCGACTTCTATTTTCTTTGCCAGTTCCTGTTTGACGACAGCCAATTCTTTTTCTATCTTTTTTGCTTCTACCGTTGGTTCTCGTTTAATTTCCGGTACTTTTTCTACAGGTCTTTCATTTTTTACGACAGTTGTTTCTTTTGGAACTATCTTCTGTGGCTCAGTCTTAACGGGTAAGACCGGTGTAGTCTTTACAGCTTCTCTTGGAACTTCTGGCTTTGGCTCGGCTTTTTTTACTTCTACAATTTCTTTTTTGGGTTGGATAGTTTCTTTGATAGCCTCTGGAGGATTCTTTGCCTTTACCTCATTATCTCTCAGCGCAATTTTTTCTTCCTTAACTTTGAGCTCTTCTTTTTTTTCCTCTAAGAGTTTTTTCTCTTCAATGATTTTTTCTTTGACGACCTCAGCAAATTTCTTTTTTTCTTCCGGTCCGTTTTTTTTCTCTTCAATAATCTTATTTACTTCGTTGCCTAACTCATCTAATGTAATATCAATTTCATTTTCTTTGAAAGCACTTGCTTCCAGCGGAATCACAATTTGCGTTCTGCCTGGCCATTCTTTAAATGTCTTTCCAATTCCGGTACTATTTACTTTTAAAGAATCAAGTAGGTTCGGGGAGTATTTTGTTTTGAAGTAACTTTTCTCAGATCTATGCATTGCATTGTAATAAAGCACATAGAGTGCAATTATATCAGCTTTTTCTTCATCGTAACCAAAAGAATTCTGGATATAAGAAGCGAGGATTCGATAGACTGAATTAATATGACCAAAACTTGAATCCCCATCTAAGGAAATAATATCACCGCCAAATAAACCCTCTTTATCTGCCAATACACGGCGAACGGAAACTCCTTTATAATCATGCACCTGTGTAGGCTCGGATTCTACCATTTCAGAAAGCTTTCTACCGATTTGGTCGTTTTGTCTTTTGACATTTTCAGCGGCACGGGCGTTAGACCTGTTTGTAAAACGGATTCTTTCGGAATCCCTGATTTCGCTTTCACCCAACTTAGCTTTTTCTTGGGTAAATATAGGAGATGAGAGGAGTAAACAGAAGAGAGAAAATTTCAAAAATGAATTCATAAATTACACTTCCTAAAAAAGTTAGGGGGAGGCAATAACAAAACCAAGCCCTACCCTACTATAGAAATGTCGGATTTGAAAAGTAAAAGATTGATTTTGGAGGAAATATTTATTTGATTTCAAAGGTAGATTAAAAAATCTATAACTATGAACCCTACAAAAGTGAAAGTATACAATTTTAATGCCGGTCCCGCCATGCTCCCTGCTCCAGTTATGGAGATAGCTCAACGAGAATTTTTGGATTATATGGGAACCGGTATGTCCATAATGGAAATGAGCCACCGCGGTTATCATTTTGATGAAATACTTACAAGTGCTGAGAAGACTTTACGAGAGCTGCTCTCGATTCCAGAAAATTATTCTGTTATATTTTATCCCGGTGGGGCAACTCTTCAATTTTCAGCAGTGCCTCTAAATTTACTTCGTAAAGGCGAGACGGTTGATTTTTCTCTCACTGGCGTTTGGGCAAATAAAGCGGAGCAAGAAGCAAAAAAATTAGGATTTCATACAAATATCATTTATGATGACAAGCCAAATAATTATACACTCGTCCCAAACTTGAGCGATTCAAATATCAGCGCAAACGCGAAATATCTCCACATAACTTCTAATAATACTATTTATGGAACTCGTTATAAAACATTACCAAAGATTAAAAAAGTTCCAGTCGTAGCAGACATGACAAGTGATCTACTTTCCAGAAAAATCAACGTGAGCGATTTTGGAGTCATCTTTGCCGGTGCACAAAAAAATATAGGTCCTTCCGGATTAACGATAGTAATCGCAAGAAATGATTTGATCGAAGAGGCTAAGGATCCTATGCCGGTCCTACTCAATTATTCCACTATGGCAAAAAATAAATCTATCTACAATACTCCACCTACTTACTCTATCTATATTGCAAAGCTAGTATTTGATTGGTGTAAACAAATAGGCGGACTCGACGCATTAGAAGATCTAAATGAAAATAAAGCCAGAACCCTTTACAGTTTCCTGGACAAATCGAGATTATACTCATGTCCGGTCAAGGGCGATCATCGCTCTTCTATGAACGTGGTATTTCACCTGAAAAATAAATCTTTAGAAAAAGAATTCACTTTCTCCAGCGAAAAAAGAGGCTTACACGGATTACCCGGTCACAGGGATATAGGTGGATTCAGAGCTTCGATTTACAACGCTATGCCGCTCGCAGGCGTAGAGGCGCTCATAGAATTTCTAATAGAATTCGAAAACAAACACTAGAGTATTAAATCAAAGGAGAATACAATTCAGTAACTTGGTTTTGTATTCTCGGATTTATCGTATGTATTGAACAACACAGAATGCCAGAATGCACTTTTTAAAATTGAAAATTAAATTACATATGAATTTAATTTTTACTCTTTTGCTTTTCATTTCATTTTCCCTATTTGCAGAAGATCCAACTTTCATATGGAAAAAATATAATATTGATATATCTCAGATTTCAAAAAGTAAAATAGAAAAATTAAACCTTGTCCTAAGTTTTATAGAAGCAATTCCCTATAATAAGCTTTACGTTTCGGAAAAATTTTATAAGAGTCAATCCGTGTTTGAAAAACTTTATGGATTTACTTTTAGCGGAAGAATTTTGAATGAATGGGTTTTGCATAGAATTAAAAAAATTAGAATCAAGAAATTGAAAGATTTTTTAGCTTTAAATACCGGAACAGAATTAATTTTATCTGAATCATATTTCGAGTTACCTTTATTAGAGCAAAGTCTTGTTTTAATTCATGAGGCCAGGCATTCGGATGGAAAATCATTCGCACATATTACTTGTCCGAAAGATTTTCCATTTCTAAGTCAAAGAAACGTAGAAGCCTTACTCTCTGAATTAGAAGCCTGTGATGATAGAACTGACGGTGCATATGGATTTGCCGCAGCTTATTTATTTGAGTTAATTTCTTATTATCCGACAGATAGGGAAATACTCATAGGGAAATACAATTCAGAATTAGTTAGAATTATAACCAAGAGGTAGTTAAATTTATGTTTAAAATTTTAGTTCATATCAATTTGTTATTACTAACCTATCTTTTAATTTCTTGTTCCTCTTCTGAGAAATTCAAAAAATTACATCAGTCGGAAGAAAATTATTCTAATTTTTATCTACTAAGACCTTTCTCGCCCGCGCTCGCACTGTGGTCATTTGAAATTAATGTTTCAAAATACAAAGATAAGTATGATCCCAAGGAATTGCCAGTTTTAACTAAAAAATTTAACATTAGAGTCGGATATTTTATTTATTTAAAACTACCAAAAGGTTACTATAAATTATCCTCTCCATTTTTCAAAGACTCAGATAAAATCATCTTCTGTGATGGAAAGTCTGAAACTTTTTTTAATTACTATCTATTTGCAAATGATTTTTTTTCTAAAACTGAATTATTCTTTCAAGAAATAAAAAAAGAAGAGGCTTTAGCAAATTTGCTTGAAGGAAATAAAATGTCCGAGCATGGAGCATCCGAGCACTAATTATTTTCTTCCAGGTGCTGGTCTAAAAGTTTCAAAAATAATTTTGCATTCTTACTTACTCCAAGTTGCATCCAATCGACATGTCCCCCACCTTTAATAACCCAGAATTGTTTTGGATCTTTGGCTAAACGAAAAATTTCTTTTCCATTTATAAATGGAATAACATCATCATCCTCTCCATGAATAATAATCATAGGAACGGGAGAAATTTTTTCGATATACGCTTCGGGACTATAAGAATCTGAAATGATTATACTTGCAAGATACTTTAGCGGAAAAACAAGATTCTTCTCAGCAATTTGCTTTGCAACTTTTCTGTAAGACGGAAATCCTCCATCTACAACTACGAGGGAAATATTTTCTTTATTTTTTAAATCCGCAAACGCACGCATGAGAATAGCTCCACCCAGGCTTTGTCCGTATAGGATTAATTTTTCATTTCTTTTAATACAATCTGCATTTACCATATTAATATACGCAACTGTATCACTGTGAACATCTTCTGGATTCGGGTCACCTTCGGACTTCCAATACCCGCGATAATCATAAGTGTATAAATTATAACCTTGATTTGCAAGCCAGGCGAGTGATAAAAAATGAGCAGTCATATTCTGACCATTTCCGTGAAGTTGCAGTATATTCCCCTTAACCTCTTTTTTATAGGAATGAATAAACCAGGAATAAAGCTTGGTTCCATCCTTTACTGTAAAAATAATTTCATCCTTCTTAAATCCCATTTGCTCAGGAGTATAATATGTCGTTGGCGTTGGGTGATAAAAAATACTGGAACAAGAAAAAAATAGAGTTGCGAGTAAGCTAAAATAAATACGAATAAGAAAGGACTGCTTCATTGTAATACCTCTGTGAAAAAATTTCTGTTCTCAACTCATGATTTAAACCAAGTGAATACCTGAGTTGTAAGGAGGTTTTATAATCATCCTTTCCGGTTAATAAGGAATAACCGTAGTAAGCACTTGAAAATACAAATTTTATTTTTCCAAAATCTCCAATTAAATTTAAAAGTATCTGGGGAGCAGCCCTATACCCTTTTTCTAATGAATTAGACGATTGCATTTTTACACCTGACAAAATGGATACCATGAAACGCGACAAATTAGGGTTATACTCATTCTGAAAAGAATACCCGTATAATACTTCCATATTACCCATACTTTGTCTTTTGTATTCAGTTTCTTTTAGAAGATTTTCTTTTTTAATTACTGCCGCGTCACTTCCAATATTTACGAGATATGAATTTAATTTTGAAATAGAATTATAAGGTGTAAAGGATGAGAGTTTCATAATATTTGTTTCTTCGACGAAAATTTTTTTCTGTTCATTGTAAGCCCTAACTCTAAAATTTAAAACCAAGTTTTCTGAATTAGGAAAATAACCTGTATCTTGATTCAACAAGTCATGATGTGCCGGTCGAAAGGCTAATTCAGCGAAGCCCCCATTTGTGCCGTATCCGAGTCCAGTTTTTAAGCGAATAATTGAATGCCCGGATTCAGGCGGAGTCGTCATTGGCTTATAGACATTATCCTGATCAGGAGGCAAAGTAGTTCTAACTAATAAAAATTTCCGATATAATCCATCTTCGTTTTTATCCTGGTTTTTATTGGCTTTCCTGAAACGGTATGTATCCAGAAGCGCATCTAAAATAAAAGCCTTCCTGTCTTCGGGTAAAGCAGTTTCTTTAAACTCTGCTGGGCTTATTTCTTTTCCTAAAAGATCATAAAATATATTTCGTTCCTTTTCGTTCATGAAAGAAAGCTTTTGTTTAATTTTACTATGCAAAGAAGGACGATATAATTTTTCTGCAACGAGTCCTTTTTCTTCGTTGATCACTTTAATTGTCTCAGAAGGAATTACCCATGCAGGGATTTTCTCTCTTAGCCGCAGAGTCGGTCTTGCAACTTCGAGAAGTGATAAAATATGATAGGAGCAATTGTCTGAAAAAAAATAATACGGAAAAGTCGCGCTTCCTAATTCCCAGAGATGAAAATGAAACCATTCTATTTCTGCCTCGTTCAAACTAAGTCGATACTCCCAGAGGTCTCGACTCTCTCCTTCATTGTATTCATTTACTTTAAAGTAATAGGGGAAAATAGCGAATTGTCCATTATAAAGACCAAATATCCCCTTAAACGCATATTGTAAAGCATTATCATCATTATCCTGATTTGCTGCATAATTAACCCCATAGTCAAGTAACTCCCGGTTTTCTTCTCTTGCAGTATCAATTTTCATTAAGGTATGCCCATATACAGAAGCAGGTGCTCCCATATAATAAGATGCAAAAATAACTTTGATGCTTTTCGGATTGAGTGATGCTTTCCAATTTTCAAATCGCTCACATTTTTCTTCTGGCATTACTGCTGAATCAAATTCTAATTTTTGTTTTAGCCATTTATACCTAGCTATGAATTTACACTGAGGATGCATTCCATTTGGATCCGTGGAAATTTCCGTTGAGAAAAAACTTTTTAGTGTAGCCTCTAATTCTTTTTCGGGATTTGTTTTACCTTCTAGCGAAAGAAAGAATTTCGCGTCATTAGCCTCACTAATCACACTCGATCTGAATTTTCTTTTTTGATAGTGGATAAGCAAATGCCAGAATCTTTCTTCAGAAAGTTTTAATTTTGATGCTTTATTGATTAATGACTTAAGATAAACTTCTTCTGTGTTATCCGCATAAAGAGAAATGGAAAGCAATGTAAGGAAAATAAAAAAGAAACGAATCAAATGAATTAGTAGGAAAACTGCTACTTAAAAAAAGAAATTCAAGTAGCAGAATAAAAAAAATCTAATTAGATTTTACAAGAAGTTGCTAGATTATTGTCTTTAGAAATTTCAGTGCGGATAGCTGAAATTAAATCAGACGGGGAATTTCTTACATCATTTGTAAAAAGTGTTCCATATTTTTTTTGAGTCATGTTTGCAAAGTTTTTTTGTGAATCTTTAGGGCATCCGAATAAGGTTGCGAGAGTATTTAATTTTTCGCCTTTTCCTGCAGCCATTTCTTGTTCAAGGCTATCAATGTTCATATGAACAAAGATTTCTTGCTCTTTATCTGATTTTACAACGCCATCAGCAGTGCAACCGAGAGACCCAGTTGTAATGCCTGATGTTTGATTTCCATAAATGTTATTTGTTGTAGCTGCAACTACTTGCGCAAACCCATTTTCTTTGATAATCAAAGACCCAATCCCACAACCAGCCATGCCGTACTTAGCTGCAGCAGGCGCACTAGATACTCCTGTAACAAATAGAAGTGCTCCTAAAAAAACGATGAAATAAGTAAGTATTTTTTTCATAAAATTTCTCCCTGTAAAATTAAATGGTGCAAGATTTGGAAAGATTCGCATCTTTCTTGATTTCAGACTTTATGGCAGAAATTAAAGAAGTAGGAGTAGCATTTTCTGTTAATATCTTGCCATAGCTAGACTGTGTCATTTGTCCAAATTTAGCGACTGAATCTGAATTGCATCCAAGCAAATGAGCAAAAGTATTCAGCTTTTCGCCCTTACCTGTTGCCATTTCTTGCTCAAGACTACTAAAGTTCACAGTTACGAAAACTTCTTGTGCCTTATCGTTCTTTACAATCCCATCTGCGGTGCAATTTGATGTGCCACTTGTAATCCCAAAAATTTGAGAGTAACTAGACCCATTTGTCGTTGCCGCAACGATTTGAGTTTTATCATTGGAAGTGAAAAGAATTGATCCTAATCCACAACCTGCCATACCATACTTAGGTGCGCTTGCAACTCCATTTACGAGAGTAACAGCCACTAAAGCAACCGCTAAAGATAGAAATTTGTTTATATTCATAAACTACTCCTCATTAAAAATAATATCATAAGTTAGAAACCTCTAGAATTTAGTCAATGAAAAATGAGAAAAAAAATTTATTTTTTGCGAAAACAGTATTACACCGAATATCTAACAAAAGCAGAGTCAACTTTCTCTTATCCACGATGAAATTCTTCCTGAGCGAGTTTTTTTAAAAAATGAATTGTAACTTTTATAGTAACATATTAAGTAGAAAAAAAGAGGTCATTCATGAAACATATTTATACATCTATCCAAATAATATTGGCTTTATTCATCATTACCTGCAACAAGCCAAAAGAAGAAAGCAGTAGCAAAGGAAATCTGATTTTTGTAATTGGGAAAGTAGACATTACTAACAAATCTGGAACCTTAGCGGCTAAGAAGGATTCTCCCGTTGGCGAAGGAGATACAATAAAAACAGGTGAAAAGTCAGTTGCCATTATCCAGTTTGAAAACAACGCGGCATCTGTCGAGATTCAAGAAAATGCAGAATTTAGCATCAGTAAATTCAATGCGAAAGAACAAGAGCTAGTATCCACCAGAGGCAACTTCTGGATTAACGCTAAAAAGCTTAATAAAGAATCTAATTTCAATATTGTAATGCCTACCGCCGTTGCCGGTATCCGCGGAACCAGCTTCTATGCATTCGAATTGAAAGAAGAGGGAATACATGGTATTTGCCACTGCCAGGGAGCCGTTGATTTTCAAGATAAAGCCACCAACTACAAAGGTAGCCATGACACCGACTACGCAGTGCTAACCAAAGACGGAAAAACAATTACTATGACTCCAGAAGATTATAAAGCTGCCGGGGTAAATTTTGAATCTAAAGAACACAAACACAGTTCCATAGACAACAGCCCTCTCGGAAAAAAAGGCGGCATGACCGACGAACAAATTATGAAATTAAAACAAATCGCAATGAAAAAGTTTTCTGAGATTTGAGAAGAATTTACAAAACTAACAAGACAGAGTTTGGCTTAAAAAATTTTACCGAACTCTGGGTTATGATTCTTTTTCCAAATTTGTTTTTCTATTTTTAAATGCGTTAATCGCTCTATCCATTACCTCAAAAAGCAAATCAATATTATACCCTGCTAAAAAAGCTAACGTCAATGGTGAAAGAGAAGTATGCATAGACTCGCTCGAAAGACTCCCTGTCAAAAAAAGTCCGATCATTACACCGGCAAGAGTTCCCATAGAAATACGTAATATATGCCTAAACCCTGTCCCTGAAATATAAAGTTGGACTCTGGTCATTCCTAACATTTCCCTCAGAATAAAAACAAGTGAGCCCAGAAGACCGTAAAACATAGGTAAGAAATGCATAAACGTATTTAGCAATCCATAATGGCTTGCTTTTTGAATATTATAAATATCATTCTGCGTTAACTCGGACTTAGCCACAGACTTCTTAGCATTTTCATTAATCATAACAATGGAAATTATCCGCAACCAATCCCTCAGAAAATAAGTATTATCCAATTGACTTTGTTTAATTTGTGAAATATCACTGCGAACTTTCTCCAATCTTAAATTGCAATTTTCGCATTGGCTCTCTTGCAATAGACTTAGCTGTTCTTCTTTTTCTGTAAGCTTAACAGAATTTTCCTTTTGCTCATTTAAAATCATACCAACAACATACCAATTACCGTGCATAAAGATAGTAAACGCAAATACAAGGATAGCAAAAGAAATATGCAATAGTGCAATTCTATTTACCGTTGCCTCCCTATTCTTACCTTTTAAAAATAAAATAAATTTATTCTTTATTGTTTCCTCTGGCGGATTCTTTGCGTTAGCTACAATTTCTGCCGTAATTGGTTTTACTAGTAGTCCGATAACTTGATAGGCATGCCAGAATTCAACTTCTTCTTCGGAAGTCCACTTATCTATAGATCGTTTATACGCTTTCACGATTACTTCTGTTAATTTTTTTTCGATCCGAATATTAGCATCTTCAATTGCATACTCTAAGAGTAAGTAAGCTTTCTTCACGCAGGTTTCTAAAATTTCATTGTTAGGTTTCATAGAGTTTTGGTGAATTAAAATCAGCTTTCTTCTTTTGGCAAGAAAAAAAAGAAATATTTTCTACAAGGAATATGAATTTTCAACTGTACCATTTTATTTCGATAAAAAAAGAGACTAAGCTTTATTAGCCAGTTCTACCATATCTTTTATTTCCAGAACTTGCTTATCATACCCAAGAGTAACACTTTTAATCATAGCGAGTGCGACTTCTTTCATTGTGGATACATGTTTTGGAAAAATACTGCGGGCAACAGGGTATAGCCAATTAACAAATTTATAGGCACTGTGAACATTATTCTGACCTTCCGTTGGCTTCATGAATCCGGGTCGAAAGTTATATGC
>JANYCR010000043.1 GCA_025360185.1 Leptospiraceae bacterium
TTGGAAAAGAATTTGTCACGCCTGCACATACGCATAACGACGGCATTGACTATGTGCCAACTAAACCGAGCGTTTTATTTGGACATCACTTTGCGTCTATCGCAGGTCTTGCTCCGATACTAGGTCCTGCTGTTGCGGTTATTTGGGGTTGGCTTCCCGCTATGGTGTGGGTCGTGCTCGGCGGAATTTTTATGGGCTGTGTTCATGATATGGGATCTCTCATCGTATCGATTCGCCACGATGGAAAATCAGTCGGACAAGTCGCAGAAGACTTACTCGGTCATAGAGCGAGATCTTTATTTCATGTAATCATTTTCTTTTTAGTATCTCTTGCTATGGGAGTATTCGTATTAGTCATTGCTGGACTCTATTCGGCACCGCCTAAACCAATCGAAGTAAAAACTCCCACTGTCATCGAACAGCCTGTAACCGTTAAAGAAGTAAAAGATGGACACGACAGCGGCGACTTACAAAAAAAAGAACCACCCAAAATTCATCTACGTAGTAATTTTCCAGAATCCGTTACTCCAACTCTTATGCTTATGATCTTAGCGCTAATTGTAGGTTTCTTGCACTATAAGAAATCGTATTCCCTCGGACCATTGACCGTAATTAGCTTTTTTGTAACTCTCGCCACGATTTATTTTAGCATGGATGATAAATTTCTAGACTATATAGGGCTAAGCGATATTGACCGCGCCCCTTCTACTGATAGCTGGAAATTAATTCTACTCGCCTACGCCTTCTTAGCCTCAGTCACACCAGTATGGCTACTCTTACAAAGTCGTGATTATATTAATTCTTTTCTTCTCTACTTAGGGATAATTCTTATATACCTCGGATACTTTGTAGGCAGTGTAAGTGGAAACTTTCCTTCGTTTAATGCAGCAGCTTTTAGAACCGAAGAAATTGGAATGGATATACTTCCATTTGTTTTTATCACTATTGCCTGCGGTGCTATATCAGGATTTCACTCTCTTGTTAGTTCTGGAACCACAGCAAAGCAAATCGCTGTTGAAACAGATGCCCGAGTCATTGGTTACGGTGGGATGATCGGTGAGTCTCTTCTTGGGCTAACGGCTGTTATCGCCTGCACGATTGGATTTAGTTCCGCAGAAGAATGGAATTCTTATTATAAATCCTGGGCGGGCTTACAGGGATTAAACGTTCAAGTAGGAGCTTATATCTATGGAACCAGTCGCTTCCTAGGACAGCTCGGAATTCCAGAAAAATTCGGACAGGGATTTATCGCACTGATTGTAATTAGCTTTGCACTTACCTCGCTTGATTCTGCTACTAGACTTCTTCGCTATAATATAGAAGAAATAGTTCACTCCTTTCGTTCTAAAACTTTGAACTTGGTATTTGCAAATCGTTATTCTTCCAGTCTACTCGCCTGCGCTGCAATTGCTTTTTTTGCATTCTTAAAAATCAATGTGAATGGACAAATGAAACCAGCAGGGCTTGCCCTGTGGAAAGTATTCGGCACAACCAATCAACTCCTTGCCGGCTTATCGCTATTAGTCGTATTTATCTATTTGCTAAAAGCAAAACGTCCGACTTTAAGCATTTTAATCCCGATGGGTTTTGTATTATGCGTTACACTCTGGGCGATGGTGGGAAATTTCATGGAATTTTTAACAGGGGCAACTCCAAATTATCTGCTTGCTGGAGTTGGGGGAATTTTAATTATTCTTACAGTTTGGCTACTTGTAGAGGGATTTTTAGTCTGGCAAAAAATAAAAACTAACCAGGCTGCTAACCAAACGCTTTAATTGCATCCTCTTCAGTTTCATAGATTTGAAAGTTTTGCTCGAGCTTGGTAAGAACGAATAGTCTTTTTGCTTCTACACTTAAATTAGAGAGTTTAAGCGGGATTGCTTTTTGCTGGCATTCAAAAAATAAATTAGTCAGCATTCCAAGCCCCGATGAATCCATAAAATGAACTTTTTCTAAAACAAGTAAAATTTTTGCGCCTTCCTTGTGAGTAAGATTTTTACAAAACTTTTTTAATTCGGGGATAGAATATAAATCCATCGACTCTCGAATTTCTACGATATCTATTCCAGAAACAACCTTGTGTGAATAAGCCATTGGTCTTTAGTCCTTACCTTAGTTTTGAAAAGAGGCTGTGCAGAAACACAGCCGTATTCTCGATCATAAAAATGGAATAAAAAGTTTCAACAAAAAGATTAGTTTTTTCTTTCAAAAAGATTGAATAGCATCCTCTAAAGTTTCATAAATCTCATAGTTCTCATTTAATTTGGAAATCGTAAAAATCTTTTTTGCTTTTTCACTTAGCTTGGTTAACCGGATTGGAATTTCTTTTTGCTTGCATTCAAAAAAAAGATTCACAAGCATTCCAAGTCCCGACGAGTCAATGAATGTAACCTTTTCTAAGGAAACGATAATTTTCCTATCCGGGTCTGTTAGTAACGTCTTCGCAAATTTCTTAATCATTGGTGTCGAATACAAATCAATAGATTCTTCTAACTCAACCACATCAATGCCATTTATTACTTTATGAATATAACTCATTTCTCTTCAAGCTCCTTTTTATATCTCACAACCCTTTGTTCTTCTGGCTCTAGTTTTAGGCAATCTTCTAAAATTATCTTCGCCCTTTCCGTTTTCCCAATCCCATTATAGGTATCAATTAAATTTACTAAATTATCCAAATGTGTGGGTTGTCTGAGTCGGAATCTTTCTCCATAATCAATCGCCAATTCCAATTCACCAACTTGCCTTAACGCATAGGATAAGTCATACAAATAATCTGTTAAATGCGGGTAATCAGAAATAACCTTTTTCCCAAACTCAATTACTTTTGGAAAATCTTTCTTTGCTTTGTATTCTTCCAATCTTTTCAAATCGGATTCAATCTCTTTAATATCTTTACGAACCCCTATATAATGAATTCGAAGTAGGGATAAATCGTCTATTAATTTGCCTGTAGCCGCAATTCTATGGTAAATTTTTTCTAAATCTCCGTCTGCCTTTTTTATATGAGTTAAGAATAATTGTTCATCCTGGTTGATGATTTCATATCCTTCTGAATCTTTTCCTAAACCAATATCATCTCGTCCATCAGAGCCCATTATCACAACATCGTCCGGTCTGAGAGAGAAAACGGAAACGGAGATACTTCCTGTTTGCCCCTGTGTTCCGAGTTTAGTATACTGTTTTGTATTTTCAATGAAGCTTGCAACTCCATCTCGATATAAAACAATATCGGGATGCTCTGCATTCACAAAATACATTGTTCCTGTTTTATCATCAATTAGTCCAAACACAGCAGACATTAACATAGAACCATCAAATCCTTCAAATGATTTATGCATTTCAATAAACGCATTCTTCACCCATCTCTCAGGATAGACTGTCTTTCCATATTCAGTCGATCTGGTTCGCTGAATGATTGACTTAAACACTGTGCCGAGTACCAATACTCCGCCAGCTCCCTGGATAGATTTTCCCATCGCATCCCCGTTTAAAAATACGATATACTTTTTACCTTGCAGTTCTAAGTTTTCAGAAATATTAATGTCTCCGCCTAATTCATATTCACTCCTACGAAATAGAAAATTCTTCTTCTGCTTCACAAAAAATTCTATCCCCACAGTCTTACTAAATGCGTTGTTTTGTCCGAGTGGCTCAATTAGAAGTGTATTTAAAAAATAATCTCCGTCCTGTTGTTCTTTGAGTCCACGAACCTCAACTAGTGCCTGGTTTAAATCTTTAGTTCTTTCTTCTACTTTTTCTTCGAGGTTAGCGTATAATAATGAGTTCTCTACACTCACCGCAATTTGGGATGATAGAACTTTTAGTATCTCTACTCTATCAGGTGTAAATGCATCCGTCGTTAAATTATTCTCTAAATAAACTACACCAACTAAATTTCCCTGATTAATTACCGGATAACATAAAATAGACTTTGGTTGCTTATCCCTTACATACGCATCGTTTACGAACATCCCTTTCTTCATTGCATCATTTAATAATACTATGCTCTTAGTTCTAACTACATAATTTACTATATTTGGGGATAAATTAGAATTACCCTCTAAAGGCTTTTCTTCCAAGACTGAAATGCTTCCCGTATTTGCATTTCCTTCAGCTTCAATAAACCATTTACCCTTATCCTTTAGAATAAAGAAGCCTCTCTCTGCTCCTGCGTTTTCAAATAGAATCTTCATCATCTTCTCTAAAAGTTTTCCAAGTTGAATCTCACTCGAGATAGTTTGGGACGCCTTGACTACTGTATTTAGATCGAGAAAATTTCCGCCTGTTATCGTTGTTCCAATTGATGTAGTGCCAATACTCACAGTAGTATCTGAGTTAGAGCTATGTGGCGCATGACGTTTTAACCCGGGGTATTTCTCTTCTAGTTGTTTTACTTTAGCCGTCGCTCCCCAAAGCTTATATAAATATTGAGCTTCATGAATATAGATCGAGGCAACTTTATCTAAGCCTTTCGACAAATAATACTTAGCCGCTAATTCGTTTGCAATGGCAGCATTCTGTGTATATTCGTATTTTCTAGCCGATTCGATTGACTTTTCATAGAGTTGCATCGCTTCCAGGTCTCTTCCTTCTACACGCGCTTTTTCTGCTTCGACTAGGAGGAAGAGATGTTCAAAGTTATCCTCACAATGTCCTGACCAGAGTTTTAATAGCTCATAGGCTTCTGTAAATTTTTCGTCACGTCTTTTTTGTTCCTCTTCGCTAGAAGAATTAGGTAAAGTTAGAAATAGCAATGCTTTATAAAAAAAGAATTCTGTATAGGCAATATGAGTTGGCATATACTGAAAGTAATTTTCTACACTCGGAAGTATCTCGAGACAGTTCTCGTACTCACCGAATAAATAGCATAATTGGAATTTACGCAAATAAAAGTAAGAGGTAGGGGAACCGAAATCCGAAAAATTCTTTACATACTCTGCCTCGCTAAACTCAGGATTGTTTAAGGATGTAGGCTTATCTGTATTACCCCGCAATGCAAGAGCCGCCATATGAGTTGGATTGCTAAATACAAGCGTAACCATTTGCCTGTATTTATTTGCAAAAAACTTTGACTTTTCTCCATATTTTATTACTTCCTCTAAGTTCTGTCCAATATTGAAGGCTACTTTTAAAAACATAATCACAAAATACATTGCATAAACCAAATCGCTGTTAGCCATTCCGACTTCATAGCCTTTCGTTGCTATTTCTAAATCATGTTTTGTATGATGTTTATAATGATGAATATTCCATCCGTAGAATGCATAGATTTTACCAAAAATCAAATCACTTGGAAATTTTTCTTGGTTGAGTCTTATACTGAGTTGCCCGAATTCATATCCTGAATCAAAATCTTTAAATCCGAGATTGTTAATCACACCCCACATCACATAAGAAATAGGAGAAACCATTGCGTTCCCATATTTTAAAGAAAGATTCACACCTAAGATAGACATGAGTGGAAGCATTTCCGATTTCAAAAGAATTGCAATATCACCTAGATTTGTAATCACAGAAATCGCTTCAATCGTTTTTAGATCCGACATCTCCGGCAGATCAAACAAGCTTGCGATTGTTTTCTCTCCCAATAATTGTTTATACTCCCCCAACTGTTCCATAAACATTGCCTGAATAGTTTCAGCCTTGTCTAAATCAGGCAATTTAAATCCGAATTGTTCTAGAACGCGAAATCCAATTCTAAATGCCTCATCCCCTTTTTGTTCACTTGTTTTCTGTCGAAGTTGAATGTGGATAACAGAGATTTTGTCTAGCGTGCTTTCTGCATTCTCTAAAATATATTCGAATAATTTATCCGCCTCGGCAAAATGAGTGGAGAGATATTCACATTCCGCCAAATCCTTGTATATCTCTAAGCAAAGCTTATAGTGCTTCTCCCATTTATCTTTTGGTAATAGATCTGCACTCTGTTTTAAAAAATTAAAAGCAGCTTCATAGGCAGTAGACGCCTTTGCTTTTTTTCCGGCTTTTAAATTGAGTTCGATTAATTCCATTCGTTCTTCATTAGAATGAATTAAACTTTTTCCCAGGTTTAATTGTCCGAGTATGTTAAAAATTCTATCTTCTAATAAATCGGCTGGAGTATTGGTTAATAAGAATCTCCCGATTTTATAATGGTAATTTACTTTTTCATCCTGGCTGATTAAGGAATAGGTAGCTTCTTGTATTTTATCATGAACAAAGCGGGCAATGCTTTTTGTAAGAATTAAAAAACCTTCGTTCGAAATAATGGTCAACTCTTGATTAACCGCTTCGATTTTCTGGTTTGTCAACTCAAAGAAAGTAGTTAGCTGAAAAGAATCTCCTACACATGCGGCTAATTTTAATAATTCAATCTGGTTAGCGCTTAATTCCCTGACTTTCTCAACCATTAAATCAATTACATTTTCAGACATCTTAATATCTCTAATTTTTTCGATGTCCCATTTCCATTTGCCTTCCAAGTAGCCTATTAAGTCTTTATCGTAAAGATTCTTAAATGTCTCGTTTACAAAGAAAGGATTTCCTTTTGTCTTCTCGAAAAGAATTTCCGCTAATTCTTTTGCCCTTGCTTCTTCACAACTGAGTGTATCACTAACTAATTGAGTAATATCCAAAAAAGAGATTGGCTCAAGTAGAATTTCTCTGTATTCAAATCCACTCTTCTTTAAATTTTCTAGCATTATAGAAAAAGGATCGGTAGGCAACACCTCATTATCCCGAAAGGATAACATCAAGTATAAGTATTTCATCTCAGCATTTGAAAGTATGGTTAAAATTAAATTTATACTGGGAGTGTCTGCCCACTGCATATCATCCAAGAAAATAGCTATCGGGTGCTCTTTCTTACAAAATGCCTGGATGAAATTCTGGAATACTAAGTTAAATCTATTCTGTGATTCAGTAGCACCTAGATCGGCTACAGGCGGTTGTTCTCCAATCAATGTTTCGAGTTCTGGAATTACATCAATGATAACTTTTCCGTTTGAGTCAAGTGCCTTCAAAAGAGTATTCTTCCATCGACTTATCTCCTCTTGACCACTTACTAAAATCTGTTGAATCAAACTTTGAAATGCCTGTGTAATTGCATTATAAGGAATCGCACGCTTAAACTGGTCGTATTTCCCTGAGGAAAAATACCCTTTGTACTGCGTGATCGGTTTATTGACTTCATTGATTAATGCCGATTTGCCGATACCGGATCTTCCCGAAATTAAAACCAATTCCGTATTACCCGCAGCAACTTCTTTGAATGTATCAATGATTTGATTGATCTCTTTTGTTCGTCCATATAATTTTTCGGGTATTTGGAATTTGCCGGAAAAATCGTGCGCGCCAATCTGTAGAGACGGTGGTTCGGCTTCGCTCACCAGCCGGACTGTGTTCGAAGTTCGGCCACTGAGCGGAGTCAAAATGCCGTCATTTGGTTCGTTTGTTGAGCGGAGTCGAAACAAACACCATTCCAAATCATAAACCAATCCTGCAATGCTTTGGTATCTATCTTCTGGATTTTTTTGTAATAATTTCATTATAATATCAGAAATTACTTTGGGTGTTTTATTTCTCTCATATGGGGATAATGGCATTTTGGCGATATGTGCATGAACTAATTCCATTGGATCAGAAAAGGTAAATGGTAGTTCACCTGTGAGTATCTGGTAGAAAGTAACGCCTAATGAATAGTAATCTATACGATAATCTAAAGTGCGATTCATTCTACCTGTTTGTTCAGGTGATATATAGGCTAACGTTCCTTCGAGAGAACTATTCAGCGGAGTATAGGCATTTTGCTTTGCTAAGTAACTCGCATTGCCAAAGTCAATGATCTGAACTACACCGGTTTTTTTATTTAGAATAATATTATGTGGCTTAATATCTTTATGGACTAAGCCTTGCTTATGAACTTCGCCTAAAGCCTTTGCTGCCTTAGTCATTAAATCCAAACGTTCTGAAAGCGGGAGTTTTAGAATATCTGGAAGAATTAAGGAAAGTGCTTCTCCTCCAATGTCTTCAAATACAATGGCGAGACTGTTTTTATATTTTTCAAGTCCAAGGACACGAACACAGCTAAAGGAACCTGATTTATTAAAACTTTGAATCTTTTCTAAAATTTGGTATTCTTGCTTAAATGCATTTAATTCAATCGGATCCGGGTATTCATTTTGAAGTACCTTAATGATTACCGGTTTACTGTCCTTAACCGCTCGAAATACAAGGCTTTTTTCTCCCCTGTGTAATTCTTCTTGGATTTGATACCCAGCTAGTGTAAACATAGTAATACTCCTGCGACGAGAATAAATAACAATTACGATAATTTGAATCGCAGGCGTAAAAAAGTCAAAGCTTTCTGGCGTTTAAAAAAAAAATTGAGACTTGTATAACTTCAACCGAAGGATCTAATTGCCTCGTTTACTGTCCCGAATATTTCAAAGTTACTCTGCATCTTCGTTAAATTAAATGTTCTCTCTGCTTCCACACTCATGCTGGCAAGTTTTAGTCCAACATCAGTTTGCTTACATTCATGAGACAGGTTCACTAACATTCCCAACCCGGAAGAGTCAATAAATTTCAACTTCTCCATATTGATAACAATTCTTTTACTTTCTTTTTTTATTAA
>JANYCR010000065.1 GCA_025360185.1 Leptospiraceae bacterium
ATTCTGCAAATTTTTTTAGAGATGGCATTGCTGCGGTTAAACTAAAAGGGAAATGGGGAGCGATTAACCCAGAAGGGGAATTGGTAATTCCAATAACTTATGAACGAGGATTTGGGTTTAGGGATAACAAAGCTGTAGTCCTATTCAATGGGAAGGAAGGAATTATAGATAGAGAGAACAAAGTTTTAGTAGATTTCAAATACGATGACATAAGGTATAGCAAGGAAGGCGGATTCCATTCAGTTTCCGTAAAAGAGAAATATGGATATATCAACGACAGCGGAATTCTAGTTATTCCACTACTATATGATGAGGCTTCTGAGTTTTACGAAGGCTTAGCTGTGGTTAAAAAAGGAAATACAAATTTTATCATTGATAAACAAAATCAAATTACCAAAGAGCTAAAATACGATTCAGTTAACATAAGATTTTATGACCATTTCTTTCCAGTAAGTTCGAGCGGAAAATTTGGATTAGTCAATTATAAGGGCGACGAAATTGTACAGACTCTCTATGATGCAATCGATCCTTATTTAGGCAGAGAAATAAATTATTTCAGAGTTATATCTAATGGGCATGATGGATTTATAAACGAAAATGGAAAAATTATGATTCCGTTTATATATGAAAGTCTTTCTATTTTTTCACAAGGTTTAATTCGTGCTAAGGCTAATGGCAAATACGGTTTTTTAAATGAAGCTGGAAAAGTGGTCATCCCAATTATTTATGACGAGGCTAATGACTATTTTTCTTATTCGAGAGAAGGTTTAAGCCTTGCAGCACTTAGGCTAGAAAATGATTATTTCATTTTTGACAATAAGGGAAACAAAATTACTTCTTTAAAGAAAAAATTTGAAGTCGTAGGGCAAATTATTAACATCAGCTTAATTCCAGTAAGAAAAAAAGAGAAATGGGGATATATTAATTACAAAGGAGAAATCAAAATCCCTTTACAGTTCGAAGAAGTAAAAGAATTTTGGTATGGTATTGCCTCTGTAAAAATAGGAGGCAAATGGGGATTTATCAATACAACAGGCAAACTTGTCATTAAACCAATTTATGAAGAAGCGGAATTTTTCAATCAAGATATTACGAAAGTCAAATTAGAAGGAAAGTATGGAATTATCAACCGGAGAAATGAAACTATTATTTCTTTTCAGTATGATGAAATCAGTTCCTGGGAATATAAATCAAATTTCGATGTTACTAAAGATGGAAGGTCTTACAAAATAAATTATAATGAAGAGGAAATAAAGGAAGCAGAAACTTCCAAAGAAGAATGATTTTTATTTGACTGGCTTATTTGTCATTAGCCTCGGCATTTATATTAACGTGAATTCGAGGTAAGAGAGATTACTGGATTGATTCTGTATCGGTTAATTATGTTTTCATCGAGAAAGAAAGTAAAAAATATTTACTTATAGTTTCTGGCACGATGGAAGGCTTTGTTTTAGAAGGTGGTGCGCCTAATGTTAAATTATTCTTATATGATAAACAGAAAAAAAAGCTTTTACTTTTTAGTGACTCTATTATGAATTTAGGTGCCTAACAATCTTTAAAAATTATAAACGTAGAAGAGTTTTCAGTTTACGATAGATTCCATATTCATGCAGGAAGTTATTGTGAATATGAATATTTTTCTGGTGCCAAATCCTATCCAGTAATAGATAACTCATAGCGTCCTCTAAAAGTCGACGTCTACAAAGACGGGCAAATTAAAATTCTAAGCGAAGAATGGGAAAATGTTTATTTGGACTGTTTACAACAATAATTCAATAAATTCTCTTGGTGTCACAACAGAAATTTTATATTCCTTTCTCTGCGGAAAATCCTTCTTATTCCCTGTGATTAAGTATTTGACTTTAGAGCCAAGAGCGATTTCTAAAAATGCTTCATCGTCTCTGTCGGGTAATTTTTGAAGTAAGGTTTCGATTACTCCCCATTCGCCGCTTTCTTGGATATAGTCTAACATCACAGAAACATCATCGCGGTCTAGTTTGAATTTAGGTCGATATAAAACTTCCCGGTACTCTGCTAAAATTCTAGCGTCAAAACATAAAGTTAAATAACCCGAACCTACTCTGCGTAAAATTTCTCCGGGGATACTGAATGGTTTTAACATCCCGCTTACAAAAACATTTGTATCTAAAACGATTCTCAATGTTTCTTTCGGGTTTTTCTAGTTGCTTTGATTTCTTTTCTGATTTCTGATTCTGAAATTTCAGAGGTTTCATTGATAAGAGAGATATTTTGAATGCGACCTAGAGCTGCAAGAGCCTTGGCTTGCTTCAATGCTTTCCATGTCTGTTCTAGATTTTTTTCTGTAACAGAGGAAAGAATAGCAATAGGCTTTCCATTGGAAGTCAAAACTAAATCATCCGACGGCGAAAGACGACTAAAAAGTTGGGAGGAATTATTTCGTAAATCTCTAACTGTTAAAAATTGCATATTTAGTACCTGTAGCACAATTGTAGCAATATATGCTACTTATGCAAGAAAAAAATTTCTTGCGTATTTGATTTACAAGTGTAAGTTCGTAATTACAATTACAGGAGCACAATATGGCAGAAAATTCTTCCTCTGAAACACAGACACAAACACAAGTAGAACTTAAACCCTCAGATACAATTCAAGATGTATCCAAAGAAGAGCAAGCAAAGATCATCGAACTCTCAAAGCAAATCAATATAGAAGATACTCAATCTGTTTTGCAATATGGCTCTCAGTCACAGAAGAAAATTGCAGATTTTTCCGACCAGATACTAAGCACTATTAGATCAAAAGATACGGGTGAAACAGGACAGATTCTTACCGACCTAATGCTAAAAGTAAAAGACATGGACGTAGAAAGTCTCTCCGATGAAGATAGTTTTCTTTCTAAAATTCCACTCATTGGATCACTTGTAAAATCCTCACAAAAATTTATAGCGCAATACGATACGTTAAGCGAGCAAATTGAAAAGATTGTAGATGAACTTCATAAATCTAGAATGATGCTTCTAAAAGACATCACACTTTTTGATACACTCTATGCAAAAAATTTAGATTACTTCAAAGAATTAACCCAATACATTCTCGCCGGCGAAATGAAATTAGCCGAACTCCGCGAAAAAGAATTACCAAAATACAAAGAAAAAGCAGAGAAAGGCAACGACCCAGTAGACGCTCAAAAGTATCAGGACTATATTCAGTTGTTAAACCGTTTCGAGAAAAAATTGCATGATTTGAAATTAACGAAAATGCTCTCCCTCCAAACAGGACCTCAGATTCGTCTGATACAAAATAGCAACCAGGTGTTAGTCGAAAAAATCCAAAGCTCTATTATAAACACAATTCCACTTTGGAAAAATCAACTCGTCATCGCCATTGGTCTTATGAGGCAAAAAAAAGCTCTCGGCGTGCAAAAAGAAGTAACCTCTGTTACGAACGAATTACTTTCTAAAAATTCGGAAATGCTAAAGATGGGAACTATCGAAGTTGCCAAAGAAGCAGAAAAAGGAATTCTAGAAATCGAAACTCTGAAAAAAATCAATACTGATTTAATCTTTACATTGGATGAAACTTTAAAGATTCAAACCGAAGGCAAACAAAAACGTCAGGCGGTAGAAGTAGAGCTTACCAAGATGGAAGAAGAAATCAAAACCAAACTCATGAACACAAAATCACTGTAAGCCATGTCAGAGGAAAATAAAAATATCACCGAAGAAGAGGTAAAATGGGGTAGACGCTCTCACCTTTCCATGCTTCTAGCCTACCCTCTTCTACTCATTCTACTATCTAAAAGCGTTGCCTTCGCATTTCCAATTGCGATGCTCGCAGCGATGCTTGTGCCTTTGTATATTTTATTTACAAAAGGGGGCAAATCTAAATTTGTCGCATCTCACGCAAAGGAAGCTATTTTTATGCAGGGATTCATGGCTAGTTTAGGCGCGGGAGTTAGCTTTCTATGGGGAGGCGATAAAGCATTAGACGGCAATATTCCAACTGGAAGCACCATCATGCAAATTCTCTCTTATACCTCAATGGGAATTTATCATTTCGGTTCGACAATAGCAGGCTCAATCAAAGCTTCTTATAAAAGTTTAATTAAATATCCTTTAAGTTTCTTCAAGCAACCCGACTTAGAAAAAGATAGATCTGACTTCGAAGAACAAATGGCAGAACTTCGTGCCCTTGAGAATTTAGACAAGGTAACAGCGAGTATGCTCAAAGAAACAATGGCTATCGGCAAAGACAGAGTAGCCGAAATAGATAAACTCTCAGCTAAAATCCAAGACCCATCTGTAAGAGCAAAAGTACTGGAAATAAGAGAGCAGGTTGTAAAAATCTTTGAGAACTTTAAGAATGACCCGGAAGATATAAAAATTTCTAGGCAGTTTCTTTCTTATTATCTTGATACTACAATCAAGATTATCCGCAAGTACATTGATCTATCTTCGCAAAAAGTAATTTCACCAGAGCTAAAAGAATCTTTGAAGCGAGTAGATGAGCTTCTTGTTTCTATCATAGATGCATTTCAAAAACACCATGATAAGCTCATTCAAAATGACATCATGGATCTAGACGCAGAGATCACCGTCATGGATAAAACCTTAAAGATGGAAGGAATGT
>JANYCR010000092.1 GCA_025360185.1 Leptospiraceae bacterium
TTTTCTAAAAACCAAAAGGGCGACGCTGACTAAAAATATTTTATTAGTAAAAGTAAAGTATATACGGGGGAGCTAAACTTGTCCGCAGAATTGCCGGAGATAAACGCAAACGAATTTAAAAAAGTAGTAGAGTCAAGGCGAAGTGTAAGATTTTACACGAAAGATTCTATTCCTGAGGACGTTATGCGACAGTGCTTGGATATGGCTTTACTTGCTCCGAGTTCCTTTAATCTCCAACCATGGGAGTTCTATTGGGTGAGAAGCCCTGAAAAAAAACAGAGGCTCATTAAAGCCTGTCTCTATCAAAGCACAGCTAAGACCGCCGCCGAACTCGTAGTATGCGTTGCAAGACGTAAGACATGGCGAAAGAACCGAAAGGAAATTCTCGAAAAAATTGAGGCGGGTAATACAGGTATTCCGGATAGTCATATTCGCTATTATAAAAACTTAATTCCTTTTTTCTATACGCAAGGAATTTTAGATTCAATTGGATTTCTAAAAAGTATTATTTATTATGTAAGAGGAATTTTTGTTCCCACACCAAGAGAGCCTGTGAGTATTAACGATATGAAAATTTGGGCTGTTCGTTCTAGTTCTCTCGCTTGCGAAAACTTCATGTTAGCCCTTAGATCCTTTGGATACGATAGCTGCCCTCTAGAGTTTCATGACTCAAGTCGTATCAAACGAATGTTAGGACTTCCCTACGATGCAATCATCACAATGGTCATAACCGCTGGCAAACGTGCGCCTAACGGTGTGTATGGCGAAAGAATGAGATTAAATAAAATTAATTTTATTAAAGAAGTATAAAGTTTTACTTAAAAGTATTTATGTTTTCGTCAAACAAAAACAGTCTAGTTTTCTGTTTTTACTTGGTTTATTTTCTGAGGTATTTAAATTTGACATAGGAGAAGAAAATGAAATTTAAAAGTTTAATTATTATATTCGCAAGTCTTGGTTCCCTCTTATTTTTATCATGTAAAAAAGAAGAAGTAAAAAAGATAGATTCTATCGTGGTTACTTTTTTAAAAGGGAATGTTGAGCAAAAGTCTACAGGAGATTGGATGGCAATTAAGGCAAACGACGTTTTGCCGGCAAATAGTCTTGTTCGGACAGGAAAAGATGGGGTAATTGATCTAAGCGTATTCGGTCAAGCCGGAATACGACTGTTAGGCGGAACTGAGTTCAATTTAAACTCACTGCAAAAAGATAAAATTTTTGTGAAGGTGGATGATGGAAATATTCTTGTGAAAGTAGGAAAACTTTTTAAAGGATCTTCGGTGTCCGTTATAACACCCACTGCCGTTGCCGGTGTGAGAGGAACTGAATTCTGGGGACAGGTCACAAAAGAAAAAGAAGAAGGTGTGTTTGCCGTTAGAGATGGTGCAGTAGAAATTCAATTGAATGATTCGGATGAAAGTGTTGTAGTAAATAAAGGAGAAGCAGTAGAAATTTCTCCAGTAAACAAAACACTCAGGTCTAGAAAAGCGAAAGACGCAGAATTGAATGCAATGTCTCAAATCGACGAAATCAAAATTTTACCCGTAATAGAATAAGACTTTTAAGATTTACAACTCATTAGCCGCTACGCTGTGAAGTAAAATGTTGCGGCTAATGGTGAGAGACTAAGCTATGATCTGGAAAGCAAAGTAATTACCTTAATCTTTTACTTCTTCCAAATAAAATCTTCAAACTTCATTTCTGGAAAAATTGGATCTTCTTCTTCAATCTCCACTAGACGTTCTTCTTGAAAGCCTTCTGGTTTTAACATAGCAGTAAGCTCAAAAAATAAATTCGTATGAATACGAACTCTCTTTTGCGCATAATCTACCATTGTCCCCATTTTCATAATGAAAGGCCAGTCAGAGCTTTGGAGTAAGAGCAATTCTCTTGCCATCTGGTTGATAATTCTACGTTTTATTTTGTCATCTGTATTCTTATGAAGATGAACGGTTTGATCCATGATGATGCAACATTCCATGATATGACGGTAAATCCATTCATTTCCAGGATTTAACCAAACGTCGGCATATCCATCTTCGCCCCAACTTGACATATCCATCTTCACACTCTGGATACGAGGGATTAGCCCTAAAACTTGCATCGGATGAACGGCAAGAATTTTATCCTGATCAAAGTGCATTTTCTTAAAAAGAAATTCTATGAACTTAGGTCCTTCATACCACCAATGACCATATAACTCCGCATCGTAAGGAGATACTATGACTGCAGGTTGTCCTTCTTCTCTCAAAATTCTCTCTGACTGAGAGATGCGGCTACGCAAGAAATCCTCTGCATGACTTCCTGCTGCTTCAATCGCCCAATCGGGATGATAGTAATCTTTGTAATCGGTCTTTCCTGTGATACGATGATACTTGATTCCAGTGTTTAATCGAATTCCTGTTGGATGAATATAGTCTTTTATATATTCATAATCTAAGTCAAAGCCTATATCGCGATAGTACTCTCTATAGCGGAAATCTCCAGGGTATCCATGAATAGAACTCCATACCTGTGCAGAACTTTCCTTATCTCGAGCAAACGCAAACACGCCATTACCCACTTCAACAGGAGAATACACACCGTATCTCGGTCTAGGAGTTGCATTCGCAATACCATGAGTATCCACAAAGAAATACCGAATTCCCTCATCAGCTAAAAACTTTTCCACACCTGGATAATACGCGCATTCTGATAACCAGATACCGCGAGGTTCAAGTCCCCAAAACTTCTTGTGTGTCTTACGACCAATATGAATTTGTGCATGAACAGAAGAAGGTTCACTTTCTAGAAGTGGGAGAAAACCATGAGTAGCCGGACAAGTGATAACTTCAAGAGAGCCATCTTTTACAAATTCTCTAAACCCTTCGATTACATCTTTGTTTAATTCTAAAAATAAATTTCTATTCTCATGGAAATTTTCCAAGTAAAACTTAGAAAGATAATTTAGATGCAAATCATACGTTGTGCGCTTTACTTCTTTTTCTGAGAGGTCAATTAGATTATCCAAGTAAGCTAGAAATTTATCCTTTAAGTAATCGTCTCCCAACATGGAAAGTAGCGTTGGGGTAAAGGTCATTGTGATTTTAAAATGTACATTTTCTTTTTTTAGATTACGAAACGATTTGATGAGTGGAAGATACGTTTCTGAGATTGCTTCGTTCAGCCAATTCTCTTCGAGAAACGCAGGCGAATAACCCTTATGTCTAACATAAGGAAGATGTGCATGTAATACAAAAATTTGATATCCTACTTTACTGTTCATTTGATTTCCTTATATGATTAGATGATGATGCAAAGATTCCTGATGAGCCCATGAA
>JANYCR010000097.1 GCA_025360185.1 Leptospiraceae bacterium
AGGCATTGTCCTGAAATAAAAAACACAATTAGTGGGGTAATATGGAGTAATTCCATTCTGGATGAAAGCGATGCTGTTTTAGATTTACAGAATTATAGTTTTCGTCAGAGACTTTAATGCCTACTATATATTTTCTTTTATCGAGTTTAGCTGTGACTTTCAATCCATTCTTGGTTTTAGTAGAACCGATGAGGCTAACAATAAGTTGGTAACTAACAAGTGGGCGACCTCTCCACGATTTTGTTATGTAAGAAAAAAGTCTATGTTCTATTTTATTCCACTTGCTTGTTCCTGATGGAAAATGACAGACAATGATTTCTTTTTTTATTTCATTAGCGAATTGTTGAAGACAGACCTTCCAAAGTTTAACTCTGTATCCGTTACTGCCGCCGCTATCTGCGAAGATTGTAAGTGATTTTGAATCTTTATAAATTTTCTTTCCTATTTCATTCCACCATCGACGAATGCTTTCAACCGCAAACTCAGATGTATCATGGTCAGTGCCTACGTTAATATAACCTAGATTCTTATCAATATCATATATCCCGTAAGGCACGGCTTTAGGAACTTCTGGATCGATGAAGTCGTGAATTAATACTTCTTCTGGTTTGCCTTTTTTACTCCATTCTCTCCCAGCATTTTTATAATTGCCTATCAGTTCTTTTTTCTTTGTATCCACCGATATTACTGGCTCATTTTGACTTATTTTCTTTGCTGATAATTTATTTATATATTGGAATTGTTTATCTCTATCCGGATTATCCTTCTTACCCTCATTTACTTTCCTGTTTGATTGAAGGCTAAAACCTAGGCTATGCAAAAGGGAGGACACAATATTTTTTCCCACATCAAAACCTTTTAACTTCATTCCTTCTGAAAGATTCCGTAAACTCTTGGTTGTCCATTTCAACGGTGATGTTGGTTCGCCTCGCGTATTTGGTTCTAAAAGTTTTTCTAATTCAATACGTATCCGTCCGTTTTGATCTACTTTTTTCTTTCTACCACCGCCAACTTCACGTATCCGCATAGAATCTATTATTCCAGTTTTTACTTCAGATAAACTTTTATAAATCGTGCTTCTACTTAATCCTGAATAGAGCGACGCATTTGATATAGTTAGACCATGCGTCAATACGTCACTCGCTACAAGAACTCTTCTTTGCTTCTCATTCAGAAAAGGTAATAGTAAACCATATCGCTTTTTATGATCTCCCTGAACCAACTCTTTCCTATTTTTCTTTCTCGACCTATCACTGCTCTTTGATTTATTTGCCTTAATACTTGCCATATTTGCCAGTATCAGGATTTCATTTATCCGTACAAGTCTTTTGTCTATTTTATTTCAGGACAATGCCTAACTGAGTTTTAATTCGAATCATTAACTCCGTAGGATTAATTGGTTTTGTCACAAAATCATCACAACCAAACTCTAAAGCTCTCGTTACCGCTTGCGAATCTTTTAATGCATTGATACAAAGAATTGGAATTTCTCTGATACTACTTTGGTTCTTGAGATACTTGCATAAATCTTTTGCGTATGTTTTTTCTATATCTATATCAATTATAATTAAATCGGGAGAATTTTTTGCAAAGGTTATAAAATCGAAAGTAACACTAAGATGAGCATGAACTACATAATTTTCTTTTTTTAAAAAAATAGATATAATATCTAAATCTAGGGAAGAATCTGCAATGACTAATATTAATTTACCGCCGGTATACAAGTTAATATCCCTGTGCCTAGTTTACCGAAACAAGTTTTGTTTCAGATGGCATTACAATGATTCCATATCCTCTCGTGCTCGCCCCGCGTAAGACAGCGGATAACTACGTTCGTCCACCACGTAACGAGCAATTCTTTGTGCCAGAGGGTATTGAAAGTAACCCTTATCTTTTTCTAGGGTTTTTAGAAGCAGGTAAACAGAGATTGCGCTTTGATTTCTCTAAGAAGTCAGCGATCTCCGTTGCAAATTTATCATTCGGAAACTTTTCACGCAACGGCGCAATTCTATTTTCAATAGCCCCACTCATATCATAAAGGAAGTCATAAATTTTTCTGATATGATGAACATCATCCTTTGTAAAACCTTTTCGTTTTAGACCAATAATATTAAGACCTGCAAACTCATTTGGTCTTTCGTTTTCTGAAAGCGCAAAAGGAGGCACATCCTTAGTAATCGCAGATACACCGGATACCATAGCGTATCTTCCAATCCTACAAAATTGATGAAATCCAGATTTTGCACCTAACACTACGTAATCTTCAATCTCTATATGCCCTGAAAGTCCCACACTTGCAAGAACGATATGATTTCCAATGTGGCAATCATGACCGATATGAGTTTCTGACATGATGAAGTTATTATTACCTATGATGGTCTCATGCGTTGGCGTTCCAGCATGAATGCTACATTTTTCACGGATTATATTATTTTGACCAATGGTTAAAATCCCATCTTCAAAGTCTGGATATTTTAAATCCTGACCCGGTGTGCCAAGTACTGTAAATGGATATACTTGCGTATTTTCTCCGATCGTAGTTTTTCCTACGATGACAACATTTTGTGCAATCTTTGCATTATCTTTAATTTTTACACCCGGTCCTATAAAAGAATATGCTCCAATTGATACGTTCTCGCCAATTTTAGCTCCGGATTCTATGACCGCTGTTGAATGGACTCCGGGTTTAAATAATAATGATGACATGCTCGCCCCCAATGAATTTTTTTTCTCAATTGCTTAAAATTGAGTTCTATCATTATAGAAATTTTTCAAGTTCTTAAAGTCTAGGTTTATTTATCTTAGAATATAAAAAAATTTACCCTGTATTGGATAGATTTTTATGAAAAACTAAAAAAAGGCAACTAGAAAAGAGACAAAGATTATAGGTAAATACTAATTTACCGCTTCTTATGAGAGTAAGGCATATAACTATAATTAGTAAAATTCTAGAATATTACTTGCGTCTAAATCATTTTCAATAAAGTATAGGAGAATTTCGAATGCTTCAATCCAAATTACCGGACGATGAAAGGAACGACTGGCTTCGCGCTTGGCACTCAAGATCTTAGATAGGACTAAAAGAGGAATTAAGAACCATGAAGCAAATCTCTATATTTAAATTATTCGTTTTAATTATTGCTTATGCCTTTTTAATGTTGCTTTTTCAATGTAACCAGAATCAAAATTCTTCGACTAAATTACTTAACTTATTTTCAGGCTCAATTCTGAAACCTAATCCCACAGGTACGTTTACAATCGGTGGAAATATCCAAGGGTTAAAGGGAACAATTATTTTACAAAATAATGGGACAGATAATCTAACTCTTTCAACTAACGGCTCATTTACTTTTTCAACCCAATTAGCAAAGGAAGCAATTTATTATGTAACCGTGCTTTCGCAACCAGCCAATCAAAACTGTAGCGTATCTGAAGGGCAAGAATTTGTTTACGATTCCGATATAGATTCTATTTGGATAAATTGTGTGACGATTCCAGTGCGATATACGATAGGCGGCACATTAAGCCAACTTAAACAAGGAAACCGAGTTATATTATTTAGTAATCGCGGAGAAGAATTGCCATTATCCGACAATGGGAGTTTCTTATTTAAATCCGGATTTGTCTTTGGAAATTCTTATTCTATATCAGTATCTGCCCAACCGGGTAATCAAAATTGTATTATTTCTAATCCGAGTGGAAGAATGCCCGAAAGAAATCTGGGAAACTTAGAGGTGAACTGTTTTGGTAATGTAAATGGCGCTCTGGTAAACGGAACTATTATAAATCCATTATTATTTACTGGATCGGGTGTTACTAGTTTTGCCGGTTCTTTTTGTGATCCTGATACTAGTTGCTCTACTGGACTCGGAGGATTTACGGATTCGACAGACTCCTCCATTGCCCGTTTCCAAAATCTAGAGGGAATTATCACCGATGGAAAATATCTTTACGTTGCCGATAAATCAAATCATCGCATACGCAAGATTATCCTTGATTCGGGTGAAACTACTACTCTGGCTGGAAATGGAATTGCTTCACTAGTAGATGGATTCGGATCTTCCGCATCTGTGAGAAGCCCTGAATTTATTACTACCGATGGTTTAAATATATATGTATTGGATTTAATTGGGTATGCAATACGGAAAATAAATTTAACTTCATCACAGGTTAGCACCATTATATCAAGCAGCCTAATATCAGGATCCAAAGGAATATTAATCGCAAATAATAATCTATACACTACGGATAATACAAATAAGGCGATTCGAAGAGTTAATTTAAGCACGGGTATCATTACTACAATTGTAACAACGAATATATCCTTAAGTTCTCCTAAAGGGATGACAATAATCGGTAGCGATATTTATATGATTGATGCAAATAGAATTTTGAAAATGAGCATTGGTTTATGGGCGGTATCTATCTTTGCTGGAGGTAATTCCGGGTTTATAGATGGAATTGGAAGTTCATCAGCATTCAATAATCCAGAAGGAATTACGACCGATGGAAGTAATTTATATATTTCCGATTCGGGCAATCATGCCATCCGAAAAGTAGCACTTACAAATGCAAATGTTACAACATTAGCTGGAACGGCATCACTCAGTAGCGGTTATTCTAATTCGTCTAACTACGGTAATGCCCTATTCGATTCACCAGGCGGAATTACCTCGGACGGAACCGCCTTGTATCTAGCTGATAGAAATAATAACTGTGTGCGCAAAATTAGATGAAACCTCAGTTTTTTAAAATCGCAATACTGGATTTTTTTTTAATTATAAAAATTCGGTCTTTAAAAAATTATACCCTCTAAAAATAGTGATTACAAATTAATTTTAGGAGTTTATATGGATTACAAAATTTTTCTATTTCTCACGATGGTTCTATTTGTCATTGATTGTTCTAAACCGGTAGCTCTGAGAAGTGCACAAAATAAAGTTGATGATGAGCAAAGAACTCGCTCAATCAAAGACTTCCCACCTAATCCAAAGTCCGGTCATTGTTTTGTAAAAGCAGTCGTTCCGGCAGAATATCGAACAGTAAACGACAAAGTTCTCGTCTCTCAGGCAACATCAAAAACAGAGGAAGTTCCCGCTGTAATTGAGACTGTCGAAGAAAAAATAATCGATCAAAGTGGAAGCTCTACCTGGAAGAAATCAGAAGATGGTTTACTTTACTGCTATGAAGAAATACCTCCTACTTACAAAACCGTTAAGCGCGATGTCGTAAAAGCTCCTAGCTATAATAAGGTAGTGGAAGTTCCAGCAGAATACAAGACAGTGCCGAGACAGGAACTTGTCAAAGAAACGAGAAATGAATGGACAGAGGTTCTTTGCGGAAACAATGCAAGACCAGCCATCATAGAAAAAATTCAAACTAGCTTGAAAGCAAATGGTTATGCGCCCGGTAGAACAGATGGTCAATTAGACCAAGAAACTATGGATGCCCTAAATAATTATCAACGAGACAAAAAACTAAAAGTAAATAAAGATGGATTCGTAAATATGGAAACAGTTGAATCTCTAGGCGTACAACTTTAAAAAAAGTTTCAATGCTTAAAGTAAATACTATAAATCCCTGCTTTGTCTTTATCCGCACGCGCGCCAAGATTTTCAGACCAGAGAAGTTTTCCTGACTTGTCGCGTATTTTTAAAATTCCCTCACGTGTAAGATATGTATTATCATCTACTAGAGTATCAGATTCTTTTTTTTCTAAAATCTGTATTTTTTGTAATTTATCTAGTCTTTCATTTAGAGAATAAACGGCATTATCCGTCCGCATATGAATTTTACTTTTATATAAATAGATAAAGGATTTCGAATCTTCTAATTTTGGACTTTTCGCAAAATTCCCATTTGTCTCATATCTGTAAACATGGTCTCCTTTTAATATAAAAATAGAATTATCTAAAGAGCCAATGTTAGTAATATTTCCGTCCTCCACTCCTATAAGAGTTTGAGTTTTTTTCACTAAGCTTAACTTCGAATTATATATTTCCCAGCTCATTGCATCATTGGAATTATGAAATGCAAACAATGTTCCGTTAGTGGATAATATCCATTTACTGCCTATTTCCAAACGCAGACTAGATTGCAGATCGCCCTCAATCGAATAAGAATAAATAATTTCGCGCCCACCCTGTATTTCTGAAAAGATAACCGAATCACCAACATAAAAATTTCCGACAGAATGTGGATTTAATTTTATTTGCCAAATTAATTTACCAGTCTCCAGATCAAATTGATCCAGGCGAGCTTTAGAAAGTCCATAAAGTCTTGTCTTTGCTTTTAATACTTGGTAAGCGATCGGTGTCTCTACTCTCCACATAACGGATTTAGTATCGGAGCTAAGGCGTGAAATAGAAGACCCATAATTTACAATAAGAGATTGGTTAATAAAAATTGGAGGTGAAATAATAGTATCCAGTAGCGGATAAGTTTGCATAACCACTCTATTTTCTTTTCCTTTAAAGACAGAATCAGATAAATTCTTTGCATAGGAAGAATTTGGGTATTTCTCTACGATCTCCTTTTTTAAACTTTGAAGGAGTTCATTTACGCCTTCCTTTTTAGATTTTGTATTTTTAAGCTCTTCTAGTATCTTAATATAAGCATAAATAGTCGTCGGGTTTCTATCTAAATCGAGGCTAATTAATATATACTTTTCAGCCAGAGGTAGATTTTTTTGTTCGTAGTACATATAACCCAGGTGATAATAAGGGTCAGGAAACTTCGGATATTTTTGTGTAAGGTCTAAAAAAATTGACTCTGCATCTTTATATAGATTATCATTGTATAGAATCATCCCCAGATTATAAGAAGCAATCTCTAAATTAGATTCCAGAGAGAGCGCATAATGGAAATCTTCCCGTGCTCGGTCTCTATTTCCTAATTTGTAATATGTAATTCCCCGAGCAATATAGGCAGACGAATACCTGGGATTTAAGGCAATGCTTTTTTCAAAATTAACTAGCGATGCTTGCCTATCGCGACTTAAAGAAATAAGACCAAGCTGATAATAACTTACATGAGACTCCGGTTTTTTTTCTAAAATTTGCGAAAACATTTTAATAGCCAAAGATTCTTGCTCTAATTTTAGAAGTAATGATCCAATCGTTTCCATAACATCCGTGTTAAGTTCAAGTTCATTGGACCAAATACTCTGAAGATAGGAAATACATTTTTCTTTTTGTCCAATCTCCAAATATATATTAAAAATTTTAGTAAGTGTTAAGGACTGTTTTTTATTTGCAAAAGATTTAGAATATTCCTCTATCGCTTCTGCATATTTTTTTGATTCATAAAATTTATCTCCTCTTTCTGAATACAACGAATTATCATCTTTTTTATGACTTTCCTCTTTTGATTTTTTTAAATGGATATGTGAGAGTCGATACTTTGCAGCTTCGTCATTTACATTTTTCGTAAGTCTATCTAAGTAAAACTTTTCTGCTTTTTCCCATTGATTTTTATCTTCGTATCCCCTACCGATTGCGAGTTTTCTTTTTTTTCTCCAAACAGAAAGCTTTTCAGTTTGCTCTTCCATCTTATCAATAGCTTCTATAGAACTTACAATTTCACTGATTGATTTATCCTTTGGGGATAATGTCTGTAACTCTTTTAGCTCTCGAAATGCTTCTAATGTCTGACCTTCTTCTAGAAAAGTTATAGCAAGATTTTTTCTTGCAGGTAAATACAATTTATCAATTTCTTTTGCCCTGATAAATGTCAATAAGGCTAATTTTGAATTGCCCATAGATTTATAGGAAACTCCAAGTTGATTATAAAACTCAACTTCTTTTGGAAAATTCTCTATAGCTATATGTAGAATATGAATAGAATTCTGAAACTTTCCCTGCTTTAAATAAATAGCGGATAAAGATGAATAGGCATCTTTATTTTTATTTTCTAAACTCAAACTTTTTTTAAAATTATTTTCAGCCTCTCCAAATTGCTTATTTAGTAAGAAAGCTTTACCTAAAAAAAGGAATGCCAAAAAATCTTTAGAGTTTAAATTTGTAGCCTGCGCAAAATGAGCAATTGCCTTTACCGGTTTGCTTTCATTTAAAGCAAAAATTCCATTCTCCATTTCTTGAGCATACATTGCTTTTAGTTTTGCATTTTGTGCTTCAACTAAAGTCGGATCAGAAATTTTTGCTTTTTTATAGTATTCTTCTGCTAAAGAAAATTTTTGCAATCCAAAGCAAACATCTCCCATATGCATATAAAGCTGAGACTTTAAATTAAAATTTTCATCTTCAACTTTTTTAAAAGTATTAAAAGACTCTTCATACAACTTTAGAGATTTCAAGGAAACACCACGCTTGAATAAATAAATATCTTTGCCTGGAAAATATTCTGTTAATTTTGTATAGACTGAAAGTGATTTTTCTTCTTCTCCAAGTGCTGTCAGGGTCAGAGCATACGCGACTAAGATTTGTTCACTCCCGGGGCTAATTTCTAAGCCAGTTTCAAGCGCATTCCTGGAGTTTTGAAATTCTTTATTTTTATAATGACTTAAGCCTAATAGATAGTAGCCTTCCTCCGACGGCAAAATAGAATTTGCCTCTGCTGCATTATCAATTGCTTCTTTGAATTTGCCTGCGTAAAAATGATTGCTACTTATATTTAAGAGTTTTTTGACTCTAGAGGAATTATCTTCTACTTCAGGCTGAATTTCAATCGGTATTTTATTTAATTTAGACTGGGAAATATCCTCCGGTGCTGAAGCACAATAGCAAAGGAGAAAAATAAAATTAGCCACACAAAATCTATATATTCTCTCCCGGAAAATCATGTTTTAACACGGCACCATGATAATTCTATTTCAATAATTGAATGTATTTAGGATACTGAATCCAGAGATAACGAAGTGCATTCACCTTTGGAGATGCATTTCCTCTAAGCAAAACAGAAATTTTCCAGGTATCTAAAAAATCAATGAAGTCTTCGTATACTTTTGTATCGTTTAAGAAAATTTGAATACTGCCTTTTTCCATATCAGTAACGAATCGAAATGCACGATATTGCTCTTTGATTTGCGGATCATAAGAATATGCCGCTATTGAATTTCCGTTTGAAGGAAATTTATAAAGAAAGACTTTTTCTTTTTCTGCTTCTAAAGTAAAAATCGAATTCTTAGTCATAAGCGAGAAGGATACATTTCCTGAACCCATTTCGGAAGGCAGAAAAAAAGCAGAGCTAATCTCCATAGAATCTGGGAGTATTGGCTGACTTGCAATACCTTTCGGCTTTTCGATAACTAGACCACTTCTATTTTCAAAACTAAGATTTCCCGCATAATTTACATTTACCCCTCCGAAGACTGGCTGCCATAAATCAGTAGCGGAGGAAGAGAACGAATCATAAAGCTCCATCGGAAAAAATAACGAAGCAGTATTCTTTGGTTCCACCTCTACATCAAATTCACGGAGTAATATATTTGTTTTTTTTGCTTCGTGTAATTTCGAAAATTCCATTCGATATTTTCCTGGATTAATTCCGTAGAGGAAAAACGGGGTTTCCCCTTTTACTTCTTTGTTCATAGAAACTTTAAGTCCCTTGGGAAAACTAAATAGTTTTAGAGATCCAACGCTTAAATCATCCTCCCATTCCTGGATAAGATTTACTTCTTCACCGGCACGGGTTAAAATTTTTTTTGTAACAGCAGGAAGTCCTGTCTTTTTATATGAAATTTGGTGTGGTCCATCGGGCACCATCATTCTACGAATTGGAATTTTACCTACATCTTTTCCGTCCAAATAAAAAATAGTATCACTCGAAGAAGAGGATACATTCAAGTGTGCGGATACAGTTGAACGTAGAAGTGCGATCTGCAAATTTCTATCAGGACGCTTTATAAATTTTAGAATCGGAACTTTAATTTCTTCTAAAACTTTAAATTTGTTTTCGGTCTTATACAATTCTAACTTTGCTTTTGAATCAGGTTGACCTGGAAAAATCACGGCGATATCAAAATCAATTGAGCCATATTCTTTTTGATTAACAGGATCAATGAATGTTTGCTTTACCTTTAAAATTTCTCCATCGAATGCAAGTTCGGTGTTAATGAACGAGTCAATGTCTTGCTCCATGAACTCTTTTCTTAAATTCTCCTGGCTCTTCCATGCATCAATTGGAATTTTTACTTCTTTGGATTCTGTATTTTGCCAGAATAAACGATTTTCTTGGTGGAATATAGCGATTAGCTCATTATTAAACCCTGCGGGAAATAATATGGGTGCGAAAGAAAAAAAGGGTTTCTTCTTTGCGACTTTTCTTGATTTATAATCCTTCTCATCAAATACCAGTGGAGCTTCTGGCTGAACGGTAGTCTCAGTAACAAGTTCCGGTTTATCCATTCGAGAAGAAATCCCCTTTAAATTATTAACAGAAGAACAGCCATATATGATAAAAAATAAAATTATAAATTTATAAATAGAAATAGCATTCAATTTCGCCTCCCCGGGAAAACAATTAATCACGTAAGTCAAATAAAAATAGTAAGGAAAGCATAGAATGGTGATCAACCCAATTTAAAATTTCTTTTTTTAAACCAGACTTTGCATGAAACCCTATTCCTATTCCAGCTTCATTTAACATTAGTGAATCGTTCGATCCGTCCCCAACTGCAACCGTCTGAGAAACTAAAATTTCATTCTCATACCTATGTTGAATTAATAATTCCTTCTTTCGATTTTTATTTACAATCGTTCCAATTACCTTTCCAGTTGTAAATCCGTTTTCTATTTCCAATTGATTCGCTGAAAATAAATTAACTGAAAATTTCTGAGCAAATTTTTCAATTATAGGAATAAACCCACCACTAAAAATTGCGATCATCCCATTTTCCTTTTGAATCAAAGGTAAAATTTCTTCGACTCCATCGTTAGGCGTAAGACGCTCGAAGATTTCTTCAAAAATATTTTCGTTTAGACCCACTAAATAGCTACATCTTTTTCGAAGAGCAGAATCAAAGTCTAGATTGCCTTCCATCGCTTCTTTCGTTACAGCGGCTACTCTATCGTAAACCCCTTTTTTGCGAGCAATCTCATCAATGACTTCTTCTTTAATCAAAGTTGAATCCATATCAAAAGCAAAAAGAGATTTTAGACTTCGGTCGATTAAACTTTCTACCCAAATTACATCTATCTTGAATTCAAAAAGAACTTCTCGCATTAGTATAATATCTTCTTTTGAAATTGGTTCGATCAAATCAAAATAATGCGCATACAGATTTTTTATAGAGCTTGAATATCTATACTTCAAGTCGTATGGGAGCGAACTTAACTCATTCTTAATCGAAAGAGGATTTCCAGAAAGGGAAATAAAAATTAACATCTTTACTGCTTAATTAAAGGTCTTACAAGCTGACCTATAACCTCATAACCTTTTTCATTGAAATGAATTTTATCCATCTTTCCAAATTCAACATAACGAATATATTCCTCTTTAATGACAGGTAAATCAGGATGCCTCAAATACTTCCATAAATCTAAGTACGTAAAATTGTATTCTCGCGATAAAGTTTGAATCGTTGCATTGAGAACTGGAACAACAGAATTTAAAGATGTATTTTTTGAAGGGGGGATAGAAAGAAAAACGATCTTTATTTTTTTATCATACGCTTGGATATCTTCAATGATTCCGCGAATATTATTTTCTGTGTAGGAAAGACATTTTCCAAAAATGATATCATTTCCTCCAATTTCAATAATAATCGTTTTAGGATTTAGAGAAAACACGTTATCAGGCAAACGCACTCTAAGACTCTCAGTCATATCGCCTGCAATGCCCCGAGCCTGCACATTCAAATTGGGAAATTCTTTTTGAATAAGCCTATCTTCAAATAACTGAATGAGGCTATTTCCTACTATTACAGTCTTCGCAGTCTTAATCTTCGCGTTGTCTTCGTTGTATTTTTTTCTAAGAGGATTAGCAAGTTCTTGATAACGAGAATACAGGCTAGAATCTCTCCAGCCTGCTCCCGAATGACATTGAAAATTTGATTCATAATAATTAAAATAATCGTTCTTTACTTTTCCGGTGAATGGAAAAGTAGAACAATTTATGAGCGAGCTTAAAAAAAGAAAGACTAGACTACTTCTTAATATCATCTTCCTTAGGCTCATTCATTCTGAATCTCTTGTGCCAATCCGCGATCTGCGATTGAACATACTGCTCTGTATCACAGATTCTGAACTCAATAGGGTGATTAGTCGCAGCATCAATAAGTTTGGCTTCAATATAACCATTCTTTAACTTACTAATTTCAATTTTGTACCTCATATTTAAGTCCTCCAAGTAACCCGTAATGTCAGGATTTATTTTCTTGTAATCCTTTCAATCTCTTCTAATGTTTCCTTTTCTTTATATCTCGAAAACATAACAATTGCGAGCAGACAAAACGCTGCTGCTACAGGTCCTGTAATTTGAACGCCTACTAAGTTTGACTTTTCTCGATCTAAAACTTTCTTGCCAGTAACAGAATCTATTTTTTCTACCTTGTTAATCCCACCACCCACTAAAAGAAGACTACTAAAAATTAATACCCCAATGGTTTGACCCAGCTTTTGCATAAGTGTTCTAGCCGCGTAAAATAATCCTTCTCTTCGCGATCCGGTTTTCAGTGCATCTAACTCTGCGATATCTGCTAAGATTGCATTCGGTAAAATTCCTAATATTGCCATTGGAACACCTGCTACTACCACTATTAAATAAGCTTGGATTACTTTTGGAATTGGAATTATATCCATTCCCATGAAATATATGAATATAAAAAGTAATAAGAATATAAAAAATCCGTAAAGAACAAGTCTCTTCTTTCCAAATTTCTTGGCGAAAAAATTTACAATCGGATAGCAAAGAAAAGAGGAGAATAACATGACTGGGAGAATCTCACTTACTAAAGATGCTTCTTGAAACAGTAAAACAGTTATATAATAACTAAGTCCTGTCGTTAAAATTGTGATCGAAAGAAAATAGTTAAAATCAGAAATAGAGAAGAAAAGAAAGTCTTTGTTCTTAAATGTCATCATAAGAGCTTCTTTGAACGGCACCGCCGAAGGCTCTGATTTCGTATACTTTTTCTCATTAATGGCAAATACAGGGAAATACATACAAATAGCCGCTATTGCGCACAAAATACCGATTGCCCACTGATAAGCTGCAAACTTATCCATACCATCAACTGCAGCCATTAATTTTTCAGCAATCAAAGGGACTTGGGCAGCAACCATTATACCGAGTGCATAGGTAACAGAAATAAAAGTAGAAAGATTGAGGCGCTCATTTGCTGTATGCCCTAACTCTGGAATTAAAGCAAAGAAAGGCGTTACATAAATTGTGAGAAAAAAGTAAAATAGCAGAAGAGCTGTGGTCATCCAAATTAAATTTCCAGTTGTAATCCCTCTTTCAGGCGGAGTAAAGATAAGTAAACAGAAAACAGCGGCTGGAAGTCCACCAGTAGCAAGAAAAGGAATTCTTCTTCCCCATTTAGAAGTCCATTTATCACTCATATTGGCGATGATTGGATCGGTAACCCCATCCCAAAGTCTTCCAATTGCAGAGACAACACCAATAGTTGAAATACCGAAAAATGCAACTTTAACGATAAGTTCCGGCAAACCTTCTCCATTAGGCGGCAGGTAGAAAAACACTTGGTGAAATCCAATAATATTAATTAAAATTGACCAACCTAATTGACCGATTGCATAGGATATTTGTCTCGTTAAAGGTAGAGGGAGAGTTTGTAAGCTCATAGAACCATCCTGATTTATTTTCTGTTTTGGATAAGGGAAAAAATTTAGGTGTTTGTTGCAAGTAGAATCTAAAAAAATATTCTTTTTTCAAGAGTAAACGCATTAGATTCACACGAAAATAGACGTCGAGAATAAAATCAGATATTCCTTAAAAAGGTTGTGCAACTAAACATACATCGTTAGTTTAAGAAACAGAAGGCTAACTCTTAGTAACCACGATAAAGTTATTTTTGATTTGACAGCTAATTTAACTAGCAATGAATTATCAGAATGCACCGTTTCCTAATTCTTTTCTTTTTTCTTTTATGATCGTCGAAGCTGGTAACTTACGCGCAAAAAGCCCAACACTTTTACTTTCTTACGCGGTTAATAAAGAATACGTCCTCCTTTCACAAGATTCTGAAAATGTAAAAACATATTATAAACTTTCCATTGATGACACAACTCCATTTACCCAGGCATTTAAAAATTCCTTTATAAAAAATCTGGACTTGCAAATTCTAGATCAATCGGTCTTGCAAAAATCGAAAACTTTTTCTAAATTAGAACCAATCGAAGAAGAAAATCTTGTAAGTATTGGAAATGGTCTTCTCCTTTTAAAAACAAAGCAAGCAAGTATTATTCCCGAAATACTTTCAGAGACTGGTAGCGAGCAATTAATTTTAGCTCGAATTTTCTATCTTCTCGAACCAGAGCCCAAGCCTTCCGACAAATCCAAATTAATCGTGACTCTAGAGGTTTTGATTTATGATAAACGGGGTAAATTAATCTTTGCCGGTGAAAAAACTAAAACTACTTCTACGTATTTACCGGATGACGATCTATCTGTCGCAAACTTCATGGGTGATGTTCTAATGGCTACATTTAAAGGAAAGGTAAATATTAAGGTCAACAAATATTGTCGCCCAATCCTATTTGATAGCGCAAAAAAACTCTGGTTAGAAATGACTGAAGATATTAAGAAAAAAGTAAAATAATATTTTTAAGAAAAACTTGTGATACTTCTAATCCGCAAATTGCTTAATTGATTTTTTAAATTTTAGATATTCATCTTTATATTTTTTATAAGATTCCCGACCCGTATACTCAATGCCAATGATTAACTTTGTCGTGCCTTCTTCATTTGTAGTTTCTTGATAAGAGCGCAGTTTAGACCCATCTTTACTTTCATACGTATACCATTTGTGTTTCATTCCATTTTTCGTTTCTGTCTTGGTGTCTTTTTCAATTTCTACTTTTGTATTCAGGCTAATATCCGTTGCATCCCCTGACCATTGTGGAGAAAAAACATAGAATTTGACTTTCTTATCAGGAGAAATAAACAAAGCACTATCAAATAAATCAGGAGTAGAAGCAGGAATGGAGGGCTTGACAGTAAAGCTTTTTGGATATTCGATTTCGAACCATGCACCTTTATATAGGAGTGAATCTGATTTTTTTTTATCTTTTGCAGTTAAAACAGAAAATGCAAACAGAACGCAGAGGAAGAATAGTGTTTTTTTAAATTGTGCCATAAGTTTCCATATTACTAATCGTAATTTATTATCAACTCGAATAAATAATTTTCTCTTGCCTATTTACCTTTTATTTAAAAAGGTAAATTATATTTAGGGAAATTTTTTATTTTAACGAGAAAACTATGAAGATACTACTGATTCTATTTCTATTACAGCTACCATTGCAAGCAATCCTCGCCGAGACCTTAGTTTTGAAAGATGGAACGATTATCAAGATGAGTTTAAAAGCACAAGATGTGGATACTCTTACGTATACTCTCAAGGGAAAAGAATATAAAGTATCTAAAGGTAAAATTCGCCGTGTGGTATATGCGAAGACTCCAGAGCTAGAAGAGAAAATCGCCAAAGAAGAAGTCCAAAAAATGAAACTTGAGAAGGCAGCAAAGAAGCCTACCAAAACAAAAGGCGAAGAACAAGAGGAAGCAAAAGAAGAGGCAAGACTACTCGAAGAGGAAATTGCAAAAGCATTAGAAGAACAAAGGCGACAAGAATTATTAAATCTTAGCTTTGAAGAACGAATTCATAAATTAGAAAAAGAAACTTCAGAATTAAAATCACTTACCGGAGAAAATACTAAAGCAAAAATAGAAAGAATAGAGAATGATATTGATGATCTTAAAAAACGCACCCGTCGAATGGAAAAATTTTTAGACGTTGACCCTGACATTGAGGATTATTACTCTAAGCCGCGTACAATGTGGTCTATCGTATGGCGCTCTGCTTTAATTCCAGGATGGGGACTAACGTATGGTAGAGACAGTGGACTTGGCTCTGTATATACTTCTTTATTCATCGTCACAGCATTAGGAGGTGCGGGGTATAAAGCATCCCTAAAGAGTTTAGAAAAATCAATAGATGATAAACTGGTAACAGATTTAATAATCCAACCTTATTTGCTCTCAACACTCACTGCATCAAGTACGACATCGTCTGCTAGCTCTACATTGAGCACAGATTTAAAAAATTACCAAAATAATTATAATACTCCAATCAAATTGTACAAGTATCTGCAATCAAAGGACGACTTCAATGGGCAAGTTGCAAATAGCGAAAAAGTAATTGCTGCTGCTGCCGGAATCTATGCACTACAGCTAATACACTCTGCCATCTATGGATATTTTTGGGCGAAGAGAACACCAAGAAAATTTAGCGAAGAAAAATCAACCGGTTGGAAAATACAGATTAGCCCCGTAGCTCGAAGAAACCCAATTATAAGTAATCAGGATTGGCAAATGGATGTCGGCTATCGCTTCGAATTTTAGAAGATTTACCACCGATGAACACCAATAAAAGAAACGATAAAAGAATATTGACTTCTTTAATTTCACTCGGTTCAGATAAGATTAGTATAAAAATCAAAATATTAAGTAGTATCATCGGTGTCTATCGGTGCGCTGTGCTGAGCCTGTCGAAGTATGCATCGGTGGTATTCTTCATTATCCTTCTATCATGCAATATAATAGAGCGTGATATTACAACTAACGTTTTATTTCAGAACAGAAAATTAATAATACTTTCAATAGATGGATTTCCGGGGTATTATAATGCTTCTGATTCAAAGTTCAAAGACCTTACACCAAACCTAAATAAGCTCGCTTCAAGATCACATTTTTCTAATTCAGTTGACTCAACCTACCCAACGCTAACTTATCCAGCGCATACTTCTATGTTAACCGGAACAGACCCGGTTCAGCATGGAATTACTTATAATTCTCCAATCGACCCATTTAGAAAATATCTTTCCGGTTGGATGTGGTACGATGAAGATATTCAAGTAAAAACTATTTTAGATTTTGCAAATGAAAAAGGACTTAAAACTGCTTCGCTATATTGGCCCGTAACAGTTGGAGCAAATATAGATTTTAACATTCCCCAGTATTGGAGATCAAAGACAGATGAGGATGAGAAATTACTCAAAGCCATTTCAACCAAAAATCTTTACAAAGAACTAAAAAAAGATACGGGGCTAAGTGTTCTCGAAACGACAGGCGATAAGGAAAAAATAGAAACAGCAATTTCTCTCTGGGAATTAAAAAAGCCAGATGTTTTTCTAATTTATACTACGGACTTAGATTCAGTTCACCACGAGAAAGGAGTATACAGCTTAGCCGCAGAAGAGAAATTGAAAAAAATAGATTCTCTTCTAGGAAAACTAATTCGAAAAATTGATTTGTATGACAATCCCAATCTGGGACTTATTGTAGTCTCGGATCACGGGTTCAAAGAGGTAAAAAGTGTTTGTGCCCCTAATAAAATTTTACTCTCAATGGGTGCCATTGATACGAAAGACTCTAAATGGAAATACTTTTTTAAGACTTTAGGTGGAATAGCAATTCTTTTAGAGAATAAAGACAAAGATGCATTATCCGCAAATTTAGATATAGAAGATTTAAAAAATAGAATTAGCACAGAATGCCCGTTTGCTCTTTTAGATACGGAAGAAGAATTAAAGCAAATCAAAACCAAATTAAATAAATCAGCGAAAGGTATTTTACATTCTAAAGCAAATATGGCATTTTCAGAATCGCTCAGTATAACAGATATATACCGCGAGATGAGTTATTACAATCATGGATTTTTGCCAACTGATATGGAAATGAAAACAATCGGGCTAGTATACCCAAAAACAAATCCAATTAAAATTCAGAACTTAAAAGATACGTTTGATGCTAGTTGTGCTTGGATGAATTTGAAGTGCCAAAAAGGCACTTCGAGAAATAAATAAATTAGATGGAGATTAATTTTTCCATTTAATACATTCGCCTGGACACTCGTCCATTTCTTTCTGTACTGTTTTTATATCTTCATCAGGTATTGTAGCATTGTTGATAAACTCGCCATTGATATGAGTTTCTGAGTTGTCATTGTCATCCATTTGAAAATACTTTGGAAGGTTATCAGCACACTGATTGCAAGATGTGCAATCGTCCTTGTTTACATAAGCAATTCTTCCCATTCTAATTGTCTCCTTTTTTACCAGGTTATAAATTTATTGTAGAATAATAAAATAAAGCTTTGGAGTCAATCGTATAATTTACAATATTCCCTCGAAGGCTTCCTGAACATCTTTATTCGTAATCTTAGTAGTAAGATAATTTTCGATAGTGGTGCGAACGGACGAATGACGTAGCCTGTCCTGGACTTTGTTTACGTCCTTTAATTTATCCATTAAAATTCTACCACAGGTATGTCTTGTCATGTGCGGATTAATTCTTTTTCCTAAAATAGAAAGCCCTGCTTTTTCGATGATGAAATACATTTGTCTTCGAGTGTATTTTAGTAGCTCATCTTTGTTTTCGTTTGCACGCCTAGATTTTTTACTTCGCTCAAATAAATACTCTTTGCCTTTAAATACAGTTTGAATTTCCCCAATTAAAAGTTTGGGGATACCGGTGACAAGCCCTTCCTTATTTCCTTTTCCGATTACGTAGATATTATAATCTGTTTTATCGGGTGAGGGCAAGACATCGGAAATGCGAATATTTATCATTTCAGAAATTCTAAGTCCAGATATAACTAGAAAGCGAATCATGAGACTCGTCCTGATATCGGATTCGTCGATTAACAGTTGTAATTCTTCCACTGTCATTGCTTTAATCGTATGAGCGGATTTAGGTAATTTTATTTTTCGAAAGAAAAGTTCGAAGGCAACTTTCTCTTCCATACTCATCTTAAAAGTTTTCGAGACAGATTTTTTTATCGCAGACTTATAGCCATGCAAAGTAGAGGCTCTATTTTTCCTACCGTATTTATTTTTATCAGTCAGTAGATGATCGAAGAAATCTTTAATCGTGGAAGTAGAGACTATAAGCGGATTACCGAAATTATCCTTATTGTGTTCTTCAGCCCAAAGATTAAATTGCGAAATATGAGAATCAAGAGTAGAATTCCCGACCAGCTTTAGAGAATACGCTCCAGTCGGGTTGATTTTTGAAATGGCAGTAGAATTCATATTATTTAAAAAATTACTCGCTAGGTGAAAATCAACTTTCCTATTTTATTCATAAAGATTTTTTATGTCGATATTTTATCTATGAAAGTCCTACTTTATCTATTCGTCAACTTCGCCCTCTTTGCTGAGACAAACCCATGGGGACTTTCTCTTTTTGAACGAATCGTAAATCGAAAACATATAAGCCATATCATAATGGAAGTGCGACCAGATCACTACCGCGTAAGCCTCATAGTGTCAGATCGTTTTCCCTATAATTATAAAAGCACTTCTTACGCTTTTTTCCTGAGGTACAAAGAAGCCCAGACAGCTAGTGAGACTGCTAGGATTTTAGACAAACATTTAGACTCAGGTCAAGAAGTAAAACTCTTCCTAAAAGGCTCTGAGATTACTTCGTATAAACTACTAGGTAAAGATTGACTATTTTATTTTTGAATCAAATTGCTTGCCAGAATCCATATCGCTGAAAGATTGAAATAACGTGTGATATTAGTAAATTACGTCTATGCCCAACAAATCGACAATCCAAATAAAAGAAGAGTTAGAATCAGAAAAGCGTTTCAGTCTATTTTCTTTTTACATCCAGTGGTCAGTCTATTCTGTTTTCTTCGTATTCCAATTAGAGATAAATCCATTTATTGTCCTTTCAGGAATTCTTTTTTCCTTGTTTAGGCTTTTAGCAATTCTACAAAAAAAACCCGACAAAAAAATCTATTTGCTAAACCACCTGGCTAGCATTTCGTTATTGTGTTTTTTTACTGCATTTTTTTCTTCCATCTCAAAAAACCAAATTAACATTTTCCTGGATTGGCAACTCTACTATATTGCACTCTCCTTTACAATCATACATGAATCTATAAGAGTTCATAAATATGCTTATTTGGTTATTTCGATAATGAGTTTTATTCTTTACACTGTAATAGTATTTAGTACCCCAGAGCTATCCAATCTCGCCTTAACTTATAAATTAATCATACCATATTTGTTTCTTGCCTATTGCACCTTCCTTGGATATTATATTAATAAAGCTAGACGAGAAGCAATTCACTATTATGCGGACTTACTTCAGGACAAATTAGCGATTAACCGTGATATGGCATTGGCTAGAACCGTGCAAGAATCTCTTTTTCCGAAAATCACATCTATTAAAGGATTAAAATTTGAAATATTTAGAAAATCTCATAGCCAAATAGGTGGAGATTTTTATGATTTCATTCA
>JANYCR010000098.1 GCA_025360185.1 Leptospiraceae bacterium
AAACCTCACTCAGCGCATAACGGTATGTCACCCGCTGAATTCGCTACTCATTCAAAGAAGAAAAAAAAGTAAATTGAAAATGGTTTTTTTAGGAAAAAATTAAGAAAATTCCTTTACTAAAAAAAGGGGTAGGTTCAGATACCATTATTAAAAAAGGAAACTCCCATTTTTAACTGAAACTAGCATGGAAAAACTTTGAATATAGAAATTAAAAATACGAATATCTTGGTCATTGAAGATGATTCTAGTTTGTTAGCTCTATTCAAACTATGCTTGGATGATATACATTCGATTATTCCTACATTTGCAAACGCTCTTGTAGCATTAGAAAAAATAAAACGAGAATCTTTTGATCTTATTTTTCTAAACATTGACTTACAACCGTTAGACGGCTTTGCCATATTAGAAGAAATTAAGAAGTATACGCCTGATAGTTCTGTAATTGTAATTACCCGCTTCGATCAATTCGATCGCGCACTAAAAGCTCTTGATATGGGAGCCTATCAAATTCTTCAAAAGCCAATTGAGAAGAAAGAGCTTTTACTTTTTATAAAAAAAGCAATCGAGTATCATCAGATAAAAACAGAACTCCGTGAAATCAAATCTAAATTTTATAGCCTTGCAATAAACAGTAGATTCATTACCCAAAATAAAGAATTACTTAAAAATGTAGAGTTGGCAGAACAAATGGCTGATAGTGAAATTAGCATTTTAATTCTAGGCGAAAGTGGGACGGGCAAAGAACTAATAGCCGAATTCATTCATGAAAAAAGCCTACGCTCTAATAAACCTCTCATCAAAGTAAACTGTGCTGCAATTCCGGAAGGACTTTTAGAAAGCGAATTATTTGGTCATGTGAAAGGTGCATTTACTGGAGCCATAAAAGATAGAATGGGCAGATTTGAATTAGCCGATGGTGGAACTTTATTTTTGGATGAGATAGGTGAAATGCCATTAGCCTTTCAATCTAAACTTTTACGAGTTCTACAAATCAAAGAATTTGAAAGCGTTGGAGATTCCAAAACAAAAAAAGTAGATGTTCGGATTATTTCAGCTACAAATATAGACATAGAAGCGGCTATTCAAGAGAAAACGTTCCGAGAAGATTTGTTTTATAGATTAAACGGTGTCTCAGTAAAAATTCTCCCGTTACGAAAAAGACCGGAAGACATTGAACTTTTAATTCAGCATTTTATCCAGCAGTTCTCTAAGAATAGAAAAATAGAAATTACAAATGATGCTCTCTTTATATTAAAAGCCTATTACTGGCGCGGGAATGTGAGAGAATTAGAAAACACAATCCACCACGCAGTCATTCTTGCCAAAGAGAATCTAATTGACATTAGCCACCTTCCAGAAGAATTCAAAAATCCATTACTAACAAAAATGAGTGCATTACTTTCCCTAGAAGAAATGGAAAAAATTCATATCAGCAAAGTCCTAGCATCTACTGCTGATCTGAAAGAAGCTGCCTCCGTTTTAAAAATAGACGCAGCAACCCTCTGGCGCAAAAGAAAAAGATACGCGATATAAAATAAAATTTCGCTGGTTTTTTAATTCCATTATTTTCTCATTGAACTAGGAGATAATAGGTGTCTAAAGAAATTTCAGATTTACTAAAATATGTAAAAAGCGAAGCGTCCGAAAAAGCTAACGACCATCTAATATTTCCATTATTTAAAAAAATATTTTCTAAAGATACGTTCAAAAAAGAATCGGAGGCAAGTGGCGCTGATATTTATATTGAAGGACGAATCGTTGTAGAATTAAAAACAAATCATGAGGATTGGTGTTCTGGATTTTTTCAAGCACTGCATTATCAAAAGAAGAGTTTAAATTTCTCAAGCGTCTGTGTTATATCTCATAATTTCATAGGGCTGTGGAAACTAAATCAAATTCCAGACTTTGCGATTGACCTCTACAAAAAAGGCGAAGCATCAAAACCAGCAAGCGAAATTGGGGTTAAAAATTCTAAGTCAGTAAACAATGGGCAGAAAAAGGAAATTCTTGCTAAAGCTTTTTTTGTTTTAGATAAAGATAACTTCGAACAAAATGAACTTTATATTAATAGAGTTGTTGGTAAATTAAGAAATTCAAGTAAGGTGGAAATTCCAAATACCACAGGCGATCCAAAAAATTTTATCTCCAAAGTCAGGGGTTATATTTCTGAAGATGTCCCAAGTAATTTTCAATCTCTTTACACCGGC
>JANYCR010000102.1 GCA_025360185.1 Leptospiraceae bacterium
GGTAATTTGGTGGACATCGTTTTGAATGCTTTGATTACTCAAACAAAGAAATGATAAACTTTAGAGAGGAAAAGTACAATCAATTAATTGAAATGATCTTCAATGAAAGAAAAAAAAGAAAACATTCGATAGAGAAGCTCGATAAAATGGAATAAGAGCTGCAGAGGGCTACCACTAAAATGGCAGAATCTATGGAGAAACTCAATAAAAAGGAATAAGAACTACATAACTAATATCTTGCATTAGATTCTTTTCGAAAAAGGATTGGCTTGAATTCGTACTACAAAATAAATAATATGCTGCTCGAATTCCAGAAACAACTCCACAAACCGCGTAAATCAAACCAGTAAAAATATGACTTAAAAACTCTCGATTCTTAAATTTAAATAAAATAAAACTACTTGAGCTAAAAATGAATGAGGAACAGATTGATAGAAATATAATTCTCATAGTAATATCAGAAACAGCTAATTCAAAATATCCAATGAAAAAAACTCCAACGGCTATTGTAATATAGCTGAAGTAGGATTTTATTTTTACATTTAAAAAAGAAGCTAGAATATTAAAACTCATTGCCTGTGAAAAAAGAATAAAACCATTTCCTAGAATAATTGACGCAAAATCAGGAATAACCCCTCGCAGTATTCCAAGAAAAATCCAACCGACACCTTGGATTAAAACAGTCAAAGCCCAACGTTTTATTTCCCAGATTTGCCCGAGATGACCCCGAGAAATCGTGTAGAGCCCGAGACTTATGAGTAATGATCCTACCGTATTGAAAAGAATAACTGTTTTTAAATCGGGATTCATTGACTTTAATTACTTGGGATTAATTAAATAATAAGAATGAATCCCTGTGAAATCCGTTGGGGTTAATTTAAAACTCTCCGGGCAATTTACCGTTAGCCTTGTTAAAAAATTTACCTGGTAGGGATTCGCAAAGAAAAGCTTAATAAAAAAACGAAGAACAACAGAAATATTAGACAGGATATTAATTTTTCCGACACTATAAAGTCTTTCTGATTGAACAAAACATCCATTATCCCCTATATAAATTTTTTCTTTGACAGGCAGTGTATAGCCAGAAAATTTATCTAACTCAGAGGTAATAACTTCAGACTTAGTAATCATTCCCGAAAGTAGAATTTCACCCTTGGGATTTTGAATTACAAGGGTACGAAAAAAATCTTCACTGGATTTTTTAATTCCATGAAATCCACCAGTGTATAATTTCATACCTTCTTTATTCGATGCGCGAAGTATTTCCCATTTGCTGCTATATTTATAAACCTCATAGTTTGTAATCAGGTGCTCGAGTCCACCCACTCCTTCTAATTCTAAAATTTCACCCTTATAATCTATATAACCAGTTGTCTTCACGAAGGAAAAAGGAATATCGGCTCGAACAAATTTCTCTTGACCACGAACAAAGTGTTTACCGCCAGAGAGTGTTGCGCCAAGACTGTCTGATTCAAATTTTAAAAAAAGTTTTAAATCATCGTAATACTGGGAAACTTCGTAAATTCCATTTTCATATTTCAAAGTATTATTGTACATCTTGAGATTAATACCGTTATCCACAGAAAGTTCTTTCTTTCCAAATTCTTTCGTGATAAAAATCGAGCCAGTTTTTTTCGATTCAATTGCAATGCTTACCCCATTATTCAAATCATTCGGACCTAAATTGCTTACTAAGAAAGTCGCGATTATATTGTATTCTGAATTACGAAAAAAGAAATTCCATCCTTGCAAATATCCTTCTTCTGAATAAGGTTGGTAGACTATATCGTTTAACGTCACATGCCGAATATTTAGAATAGAGTCAGCACGAAGAGAAAATACAATTAGTAATAAAATTAAAATTCTTTTCATAAGAAATAAATGCTATAGAACGCAAGCAAGTCAAGCAGGAAAAGAGAAGGGAACACTGACACTCACCTGAACTCAATCATTTCTTTTGTGAAGAAATGATAATAGCGATAGCGTAAGGTGAATTAATTGAATTGAATCGTGCGGATTACGTCAGCGTGACAATCTTCTCGTTCACTTCCAGAAATAGAAGAGAGCTTTGAAAACCAGGACCCGTTTTCATATTGTAAATCAAACCAGAAGGTATAGAGTTTTGCAATTCCATTTTGATTAGATATATTTAGATTTTGAAATTCAGTATCCTGTAAACCTTTCAAGATAAAATTTTCCACACTCGCATTTGTGATTTGAACTTTAGCTGGAGAAGCCCTATAAGTAATCCCATCACTGACTTTCTTACCTTTTTTTAAATCCCAGGACAAAATTTTTATCTGTTTAATCTCCGTTATCCGCATCTTTTTATCGTATTTAATTCCATCTCTTAGATGCTGAAATAAAATTTCCTCTTTCTCGTATTCAATACTTCCAGTTACCTGTCTACCATCACAAAGTTTCACTGTAACCGAAGCAGTCTTTACATTTTTTTCTTTCTTACTATCTTTACGCGGAGAATCAACTTTCTCCGCAAGCTCTACGGTTGGAGGTATAGGCTCTTTAGGCGGCTCTATCGGCAAAATAGAATTTACCGCAAATACAACCAAGCCTAGGTATAAGTAGTTTTTAAAATTCATAGTTCAAAATTTAGAATTTTTAATTAACTCAGGGTTTTTTGTTTTTTACAATCATCGCGGAACCCTGTGTAGCCGCATCTAGATTTTGAACAATTTTTTCTAAATCTTCCTTCGCTGTTGATTTACCAACGAGAACTACAAAAAAATCTCTTTGCTTTAGAACATAGGGGGCAAATTTTCCGGGGAATTTATTCTTCGTGACTACATTGTCTTTAAATTTATTTGCTTGCTCTTGCGAACTAAACGCACCGAGTTGAATCGTATAAAAATTCTTTTCTTCT
>JANYCR010000124.1 GCA_025360185.1 Leptospiraceae bacterium
TGCCCAGCGCTGAAGATGGGGTACACCTAACGGTGGGTTCGCTACCGCGGGCTATTGATTCTATTAATTCATTAGATTTATCTAATATTATTAACTTAAGAAAATATTCCATAGTTTTACTCTTTTGCGTAAGGTGAGTTAGTAATTACTCTTCAATAAATTTCTTCCACCACTTTTCAAAAATGGTATCTTCATCTAGTTTGACAAGTTGGCCAAACTTCGGAGTGAGTAGATTGATATTTCTTTCTTTGGAAGCTTTTTCAATTCGCTCAATCGGGTCATGCCAACTGTGAAGCGAAAGATCAAACATCCCCCAATGGACTGGAACAAGGCGTTTTCCTTTTAAATCTATAAAGGCTTGTGCGGTTTCTTCCGGTAACACATGCACATCTCTCCATTTCTCATCGTATTGTCCATTTTCAATGAAAGCAATATCAAAGGGTCCGTACTTATCGCCTATCGTTTTGAAATGAGTGTCAAATCCCGAGTCTCCACTAAAATAAAGACTTTGCTTTTTATTTCTGACTATCCAGGATCCCCAGAGAGTTTTATTTTGATTAGACCCTTTTCTACCTGAAAAATGTTGAGCGGGAGTTAAAATGAATTCTAAATTTTCTGTCGAGATAGAATTCCACCAATCCAGTTCAGTCAGTCTATCCTCTGTTATTCCCCATTCTTTTAAGTGAGAGGTAACACCGAGTGGAGTGATAAATTTAGTTTTCTTTGACTTAAAAAAATCCATTGTCTCTTTGTCTAAATGATCGTAGTGGTCATGGGAAATTAGGATATAGTGAATTTCGGGAAGCTCTTCCAATTTGAGGACTGCATCTTGAAAACGTTTAACAAAGAGGCTAATAGGAGATGCCGCACCGGAAAAAACGGGATCAAATAAAATAATGGTGCCATCAAAGTTAACTAAGAAAGTAGAATGCCCAAACCAAATAAATTTTAAACTTTCCGACTTCTTCAAAAACTCTTCTACATCGGGTTTCATCTCTGGAAGTTTTTTGGACGGACTTCTATGTTTTGCTCCACCAAATAAAAATTCAAATGTTAGTTTTAACATGTTTTGGTTTTCTCTCATCTTCTCTAAAACATCAGGTCTCCTGTTAACAAATTGGTCTCGTTCCTTATCAAATTGAGGAGATTCTTTCATTTTTTCAAGATGCTTTCCTTCGGGGTCTCTTCCGAACGCAGAGCAAGCGCTTAATAGCAATATGGCGGTGATTAGAAATATTCGTTTCGATTTATTTATACTTTGCATAAAAATTCCTTTTATTATTTTTTCATTCTTCCGGCAAGTCCTTGTTTGCCTTCCGGATAGGATGCATATAAAACACATTTACAACTATCCCATCTTCCGCCGTTATCGGTAGGTTTACATTCATAGTAAAAGCTTCTTCCTTTTTCTGCATTATTATAGTCAACGGATTCCTGTAGAATTTGTGTCTTATCTGCTTTACTTAGACTTAATTGTTCTTCCTTCGCAGTCTTGTCTAGCATCAAATTATAAAGCTGCGATTTGCCCGAAAATAATACATTGTTAATACAGCTACTTTGCTTGGTTGCAGGAACTTGTTCTTTTGCTACATAGCTTTCTGTATTGGCAAATTGTTTGTAAAAGGATTCTTTCTTATCGCCTTTACAAATATTTTTAGATTTAATTTTATCAGGCGAATAATGCCAATTACCTTCTACCGATAATGCCCAGATTTCTTCGCTGGTAGGTGGAGTTTCTTTGATGCAATCTGGTTTTTCTTTTTTCTCTACTATAACGACTTCCTCTGCTTTGCCGCAACTAGCACAGGGATTACAGCAATTACAGTTTTTTAATTTCTCTTCTTGAAATTGTAATTTCTTTTTTTCAAATTCCAGCTTCTCTTTTTCTAAGGCGAGTCTCTCTTTTTCAAGAGAAGTGCAATTTGCGATCAAGGAAAAGATTAAAAAAAATATTAGTCTATATTTCATGGTTTGTTCTCCTGTTCAATTCTTTGCATTACCTGGCTATAAGTAGATACTCCGAAGGGAACTGTATAGGTAATTAAGATTTTAAAAATTTGTAGTCCGGATAAATTTAAACTTATAATGCTATCAAAATGGTTGATTAAGGCAAGCAATGTGCCTACTAATAGAGCAATTTTCAATGCCCTAATTATAATTTCTTTATTCATAGCGATTTCCATAAAGCGATACATGGGTTTAATTTCATTTATCCTTAACTAATTTCAATAACTCTTTAAAAATTAAATCTGTATCTTGGAAGAGCATACATTTGAAATGCTTTTCAGGACAAATCTTCCCCCCATGAATCCCGCAAGGACGACAGGGAAGGTCATTAACTTCTGCAATGTATTGCTTATCGGCTAATGCAGAGTAACCGAAATCAGGAATAGTTGCCCCATAGATCATAAGAGTTGGAACGTTATGCGCCGAAGCAAAATGAATTGGCGAAGAATCATTTGAAACTATAGCACTTGCCTGGCTAATTACATAGGAAAGTTCTACGAGGTCAGTCTTTCCGGCGAGGTTAAAAATTCTTTCGGAATTAGAAAGACCTTTTTTGGCATTTTCGGGAAGTCTTCTTTCTATAATATTTTCACATAAAATTTGATCTTTACTCGAGCCTATCAGAACTATTGAATAATTAGTATTAGTTGCAATGCTAATAAATATTTCTTTAAATTTATCTGCGGGCATTCTTTTAGTTTCCCAGACGGAAGAAGGTGCTAGAATGATAAAATTCTTTTTGAGATTATGTGATTCTAATACAGCTTTAATATTTGTAATTCTATCTTCAGGAAAGAAGAGCTCAGGTCTTTTTTTGTTCATTGGAATTTGTGTATTCGAATCATAAAGTAAAGAAAATAACTTGTCTACTTCGTGTTTGTCGCGAGTGGGACGAGAAATTTTCTTGGTATGTAAAAATGAAAAGCCTGCTTCTTTGTAGCCGATTCTTTCTTTCGATCCTGAAAAAAAAGCAATCAGGCTTGATCTATGCGAAAAATGTGGACAGAGGCAAAGGTCAAATTTTTCCTTTCGTAGATTTTGGATAAAGGAAAGGAAATAAAAAATAGATTTTTTTACTTTTGCCTTATCGAAGGGAATAACGCGCGTTATGTTTTTATTTCCCGCTAGAATATCTTCAGTGCCTTTATTTACAATTAGATGAACTTCGGCATCTTTGTATTTTTCTTTTACTTCTCTAAAAAAGGAAGTTGTTAAAATTAAATCGCCTAGAAACGCAGTTTGAATGATTAGTATTTTCATATTCTTTCCAGTATAGTTGCAAAATTATTGGTAGCTAATCCGCCGATAGAGTGAGAAAGTCCGACGGATTTGTTTTGTTCGCGCATAAATCGAGTTAGCTCTACGATTTGGGCAAGTCCTGAGGCTCCGATTGGATGTCCTCTAGATTTGAGTCCCCCGGATGGATTAATTGGTAGATCACCCGTGATAGCGGATACTCCCTCTTTGACGGCATTCAGGGCGTGACCTTTTGGAAATAGTCCTGCATCTTCTGCTCCAATGATTTCAAAGGTTGTGAATGCGTCATGTAGTTCCGCGATTTGAATATCTTTAGATTTTACGTTAGCCATGTCATAAGCTTTTTTATAGGCAGCAACTGATGACGGAAAACTTGTCGTCAGGTTTACGGTTTTAAATTCTCCAAGTCCATGACCGATTCCGCGAATTAAAATATCAGACTTAGTATCAGTGGATAATACTAAACTTGCGCTTCCATCGGATAATGGAGATATGTCGTAAAGACCAAGTGGGTCGGAAAAAAGAGGAGACTGTCTATAATCTGATTCTGTAATTCTTTTTTTGATATGAGCATTTGGATTGTTAAATCCATTCGCGTGTAATTTCTCCGCGATATAAAATAAATCTTCTCGTTTATAATTATAATCATGTAGATAACGCTTGGTAATTAGTCCAGCGCCTTGTGCCATTGACATAGAGAAATTGCGCATAGTATCTGATAGGACAGAGCCTAGAACTAAGTTACTTTCTTCTCGCCCGAGTTTACTCATGATCTCGGTTCCGACAATAAGTGCATTCTTAGACATCCCACCGGCTAACATAGAATAGGCAACATGAAGAGCTGAGGCACCGCTAGAGGAAGCAGTTTCTGTTCGGATAGCAAAGACTGATTTTAGATTAAGAGAGTCTGCTAGTTTTGCGGCAAGGTGAAATTCATTTGTATAGCGCTCGGGTGTAAATGAGGTAAATACGAGTAAGTCGATTCTTTCACTATCGAAGTGTGATAAAGAAACCTTTGCAGTTTCTTTTGAAAGTTGCAAAACGGATGTTTCGTGCTTTCCAAATTTACTTAAGTTTGTTGCATGGATGTAAATAGATTTCATGTTATTAAACGATAGATTAAACTGATAATAAGAATCAATATTATTACTAATTTAAAAATATTCTAATTTTAGAAAATAAAAAAATTGAATAATGTACGATATAATTTATACTTACTTAATGTGAATTCGATGCAAGGATTTTTTCATTACCAAATTAACACCGAAATAGGCTTGTATGGTGTGTGAATTTGGAATCTTTTCGTTAAATTGAGTTTAAATTACTATAAATCTTTTGAATTAAAAAAATAAAAACAAATCTAGGAGTAGAGTATGAAAGGGAATATAGAAGTATTAGAAGTATTAGGGGAAATTTTGGCAGCGGAGCTAACAGCTATTAACCAGTATTTTATTCATGCAAAAATGAATAAAAATAAAGGCTATATTAAGCTAGCAAAGTATTTGCACGCGGAGTCAATTGGCGAAATGAAACATGCGGATGCAATCATCGAACGAATTTTATTTTTTGATGGGGTTCCGGATTTACAACGCTACATGAAAATCATGGTAGGTTCAAACATCGAAGAAATGCTCAAGCATGATCTTGCTTTAGAATTCTCTGCTGTAGAGCGTCTCAACCGCGGAATCGAAATTGCCACTCGAAACAAAGACAACGGTTCGCGTGAACTCATGGAGAAAATTCTAATCTCCGAAGAAGACCATATCGACTGGATCGAAGCACAACAAAACATCATCGCCGAGATTGGAGTTGCGAATTACTTAGCACAACAAATCGAAGGAGAATAAGAGTTAGCCACTGAGGCACAGAGGATGCTTTAAGTGAAGGAGAAGGGTTACTTTTTCTTCCTCGGAGTCTCAGTGGCAAAAATTAATATTCTTGACATTCACATACAAATGAATACATTTGTATACATGACACATACGGTATCAATACGAATGGATAAAAACCTTTACCAATCTCTAGCTAAAGTAGCAAAGGCAAACAAAAGAAGCATTTCCAATTATGTAGAATATGCAATGGAACGCTTTCTTTTGGAAGAATCATTTGTTAGCGATGAAGAAATGACCGAAATTCTAGACCATAAGGATTTTGATTTGAATGCAAGGACTGCTAGAAAGCAAATTAAATCCAGGGATGTTCGGTTTGTCTGAATTTCGCATAGCGGAGACAAAAGCATTCATAAAAAAGATTGAGAAGCGAGAGTTCCTCGAAATTTATCCAAAAATAAAAACAAAAGTGTATCCTCAATTAAAGCTCGACCCACTTTACGGAGCAAACATTAAAAAGTTAAAAGGAGAATACTCTGATTTCTATCGCTATCGCATCGGCAAATACCGATTATTCTTTTCAGTTGATTTAACTGAGAAAATTATATATATTACAGACTTGCAACTTCGTAAAGATGCTTACTGATAATATCACGAATCTGTGTTCTAGGTAATCTCCCTAATTATGGCTAATGCCTATTGACTTTCCAAAGTTTTTTTGAGATATTGGAAGTATGAAAATAATCACTCTACTGTTGACATTCTTATTTTTCGTAATTTTAAATTGTCGATCGATGCCACTTACTTCTAATCTAAGAATTCCCGAAAAACAAACGCAGAGAATTGCAAAAACAATAATTATTGAACGAATTACTATTCCTGTATTAGAAGGCGATGAACGAAAGGATATCGAAGATGAATTAACAATGAATATTAGAGATTTTTTAGAAGAAGGAAATTTCTTCGACCGAGTTTTGTTGTTTACTGAAAAGGATTCGAGTTCGAGAAAATATGAAAGTTTCCA
>JANYCR010000125.1 GCA_025360185.1 Leptospiraceae bacterium
AATGTTAGCGATCGACTGGCACGTTCGATACGCCTGCGAAAAAATGCAGGCTACTCAGTGACCGGACTGGTTCAGGAGTTGGAGTGAGAGCGCGGCGTCAATCTAAGAAGGCGCGGAATCGCTTCCGCGCCTTCTTAGATTGACGCCGCGCTCTCACTCCAACTCCTGAACCAGTCCGGTCACTGAGTAGCCTGCATTTTTTCGCAGGCGTATCGAACGTGCCAGTCGATCGCTAACATTAGAATCAGCTTGACATCTACCGCAAGTTGTTAAAATAAAACTATGAGATTAATTCTGTTCCTTTTAATACTGGCTAATTCTATTTATCCACAAGAACGCAAATTTTTATTTAGAGACAAAGTCGTCCAAAGCTCTGACGCATTTACTATGTTAGGCGATAGTCGAACACAATATGTATTTCAATTTGGAATTGAAGTAGACTGGGAAAATTCTGAGTTCTTAGGAAAGTATAAAACATCTTGTAGCGATGGTAAAACAGGAATTCAAAATGCGGGGGTTGCTGGCTCAACGACGGAGCATTGGTTAGAATTTCTAAAAAGCGAACAGTATAAACCGGAAGAATTTCATGAAAATATTGTGCTTATGATTGGCGGCAACGACATACAGCGTTATGCCTACAAATGGAAAGGCTTTCGAATTAATAGGACAGAGTCTTTAAATGAAGCGATAGACGAAATACATGCGCGAGTTGTAAAGATTGTAAATATACTAAGACAATCTAATAAGAAAATCATTATACAAACGCACTTCCGAGTGAATCCAAGATATGTAGATGCACATACAAAGGCTTTAAATGAGGGACTGGATGCATTAAATATCCGGCTTGTTACAACTTACGCTAAGGAGAATACTGATATTAGCCTCGCTTACTTGACACCTGATTTTCCTGCCCCGCTTTATTTAGATTTGGTGCATTTGAATCCTTTTGGTTATCAGTTGCATTCTTATTTTTTATCTCGTGAATTACAAAGGAGATGTTGGTGGTAGGACTACAAATTATTACTGGACTTTAACAAAATTTTGTGAAAACAAAAATTTGAAAAAGGCTTCCGGTAAATACGCAGTAGCCTCTCTTTTTCCTTTATCAAAAGGGTTAGGGGATATAAAGTCTAAGCTCAGATTTTTTTGCTTGCAAATTGAATGAATGTAAAATAGAATAAAACTAAGGATTACAAAAATGGGTATTACATCGATATTACTTACAATATTTGCAGGCACCGGGGTAACCATTCTGATTCTTTTTACGGTTGCACACATTGCAAAAAAGATGGTCATTAAAGAATTAAAGCATGATTGATAAGCTGTTAATATTTCTCACAGCCTTATTGGCAGCGTGTTTTCTGACTCTTTTATCTACGTATGAATCTTTAAAAACATACTATGACGTGCTTATGCTAGTCATTGGAACGACAAGTATGCTTCTTTCTATTTGGCAATTTTTTAGAAGTGACAAATAGTTTTTACAAGTTTAAAAATTATGTTGCTTAATCCTACCTAAGCAACTCAATTATCTTTTGATTTCCTTGCATCTCTGCAAACTCGATAGCAGTTTTTCCCCATTTGTCTTTAGCCTCTTTGTCAGCACCGGCTTGCAAGAGAAGTTTTACGAGTTCATACTTTTCATTTAAAATGGCGCTATGTAACATAGTTGCACCATAGCTATCTAATTTATTAATATCTTTTTCAACTTTTAATAAAGTTTTCACTGCAATTAAATTTCCGTTTATAATAGCTTGGTCTAATGCTGTTTTGCCTTTCTTATTTACGATAGATGAATCGGCGCCTTTACTTATAAGGAATTTTCGCATTTCTGAATCTCCTGGAAAAAGAGATTCGTGCAATACACTGTTGCCTTCGTTATTCGTCTCGTTGATATTAGCCCCTGCATCCAGGAGAATTTTCATTACGGCAATTTTGGGTTGTTCATCGAAGTTTCCCATTGTAATCATTGTAAGAAGTGCAGTTCCCCCTTCGTTATCTTTTTGATCTACTGGTGCTCCCGCTTTTAGTAAAGCTTTTATGAGTTCTATATTTTTTGAATACACGGCACCCATAAGAGCTGTCTTCCCAAATTTATTTGCTGCTTGAATGTCTGCTCCTGCTTGAATCAAATACTTGGCGTTATTCAGCATCATGTATTCAAGAGAGCCGCATGTGATGAGAGGAGTTTCATCGAATGAATCTCTCGTTTCCAAGTTCGCTCCTTTAGCAATGAATAAATCAAAAATTGATTTGTCGATTTTTCGCTCTTTGTTTATATAAAAATGAAAATGGGATCTTTTATAATCGTCTTGTCCGAGTAGATAATTTGGATCAACTCCTGCTTCAAGTAATGCACGAACCGCATCTTTTTTTCCATAAGTGATCGCAGTGGATAACGGAGTATTTCCTCTTTGCATACTTGGATTAATTTCGGAGCCTTTACCGATTAGAAATTTAACAAGTTTAGCATCGCCTAACTCTGCTGCGTAGTGTAATAGGGTGTATCCGTCTTCTGATCTTACGGCATTTACATCAAAGCCTTTGTTAACTTTGTCAGTTATAGTTTTTGCGTCTCGCATTTTAGAAATGTCAAGCTCCGTTGCTGAAAGGTTAATGGCTAATAGGAAAAGAAAAAAGAATAATGGTTTCATCGGTTTTCTCCCAAAACTAATAATACGATGAGTAAAGGTAAACTATTCTTTTCTGACGTCAAGCCATAATTTGTTATTTGCAAGCGAGTTTATAGAGGAATTTCAGTATATGCCTAGTTAAAAAGTCATTGTATTTATAAAGCCAAGCTTAAACATAAAAACTAGAATGGAAAAATATTCATCTAATAAAATTCAATCCCATCGGCTAATAGCATTTACTTACATTTTACTCTTAAGTTTCATCGTATTAATCAAGTGCACTACACCTGTTGAGAAAGAACACCCTATTGAAGAAACTCATATCCTGTATTCCAATTATGAAAACTCTAAAGGTATCGTGATTCATAAAAATATAAAAGTGCAAACTAAACTTTCCGATGCAGTTCGAGAATTTGAAAATTTTAAAACTACTGAGTTTGTGGAGTATGATAAAAAAGTAAAAGAAAGTTCGGCTCAAGTAAAAGAAAACTTAGATCATTTGAATGTAGACGGTTGGAAATATATTACTCCTAAAGGCATATTAGTATTATCCTTTACTGCTGCACTTGTAATCCCTATCCCTGGAACTTTTGAGACTTTAACTACAATAGGCTTTATCACAATGGGAGTCCAAAGACTAATTGAATCAGATAAATCAAAAGCACAGAGAATAAAACTCGCGGACGTATTGGCCGAATGCTCTGAGGCTTACGACAAGTTGACGCATATAGAAAAAAATACTCTTCCTGATTTTCAAACCAAATGGACAAAGTTCTTTTCCAATAAGGATAACTATATAAAAAATACTCACGATGCAACGGACATTCGAGTCTATGATACAATATGGAATAAATACAAAAATGAAAGGGATAATCTAAAGAAAACAATTGATCTAGAGCTAGAGCACGCAAACAATCAATGTTCTTATTCTAAACTTGGTGAATAATTGTGATTAGTTCCATTTTTATCCGTTCAGTTCATAAATAACAAATCAATTGCGTATAGAGGATAAACATCTATTTTATCATACTGAGAAAAATTCTCTAGAGATAATCGAATTCCTTTATTAGATTTTTTTTCTTTGAGAAATAAATGCATACTTTGCATGGAACCTTTTGTTCCAGATTTTACTTCTACAGGAATAATAGAGTTGCCGCTGACAATCAAATAATCAATTTCTGCATTGCTGTTTTTTGCTTCGCGGTGCCAGTAATGGAGTTCTGCTTTTTCATAGAGGGATTGATATTTAATAAATTCTAGACCCACAAATAATTCAGCAAGCTCTCCTCGATTTACAAAATTAAAATCAGGAGATAGTATAAGTTCGGAAATATTGGTATTCAAGATTTTAAGATATAAACCAGAATCTAGAATTAGCATTTTTTGCTTTTTGATGTTTGCTTCTGCGCCAAGAGGTAAACCATTTGCATCTGAATGTGTAACAGGGATAACAAGTCCAGCCAAAATAAG
>JANYCR010000135.1 GCA_025360185.1 Leptospiraceae bacterium
GTCTTGCGGGATTTTGTGTTATTAAAATTTTACAGGGACATGGAAAATAGTTTATTGTGTGAGAATCATTTTTATATCAATAAATCACTATTTCTCTTAATTATATAATTTTAATACTAAAAAGCCCACTGAATAGAAAAACTATAATTGGTTTCTTTTATAAAGTAAAATGGATGAAAAGAATTATTCAATTTAAAAGAAACTTCTTGTTTTTGCTTTCGCTCTGAGATTGGAATTGTATAATCATAAAAAAAATAGGCATCTATAAGATTGAATAGATAAACCCCAACTATAAATAAAGAAATTGTATTTCCGGTGAAGTAAGTAGATTTTGTTTCCCCGCTATCTTTTAAAATTTCCATATAAGAGTAGTAGGTTAGGAATTGAGATGAGCTTGAAGAGTCCCCAGATAACAAAAATAATTCACTCAAGTTCCTTTCATAATTTTTTGAAGCAGATTGATTTTCTTTATGATTGAGATAATAAGCAAATGCTGATAAAGAAAGAAGAGCTGGGTAAGCATACACTTTCCACTTAGGATCATCTCTATAACTTTGTCCCCAGCCAGGAAGTAAAGAAGAGCGTTTAACAACGTTACACCGTAAGCCACAGGAATCCATATTATCTATTTGTTCGGATAGTTCAGAAAGATTCGTTTGGACAAGTGCATTCGGAACTTCCCAGGTTTTTAATTTTACTTCAAAGCTTTCCCAATCTGACCATGCTTCCTTGCCGAGTTCACTGACTGAGGCTACTCTATATTTATATTTTCCAATGCCTAAATTGAGATAGGTCTTATTTGAATTTAATCTTTCTTCATAAACAATTTTTCCGGATTCGTTTGAAACTTGAATTTTATAAACTTCGGCTATTCGCTGTAATTCCCATTCCAAAATGATTTTCTCTTTTGCTTTGTCTGATATTTTTTGGACTCGAAAATCAACCCAATTTGTCCAGGAGATTCGTTTGCTATTATCCGCAGAGCCTATTCTGTATTTATATTTACCAATAGACTCAATCTTTAAATCTACCTTTGTTTCTCTGGTTCTGATTTTTTTTACATTCTCACCTAGAGAATTAATGACTTCAATTTCATAAAAGTCAGCACCGTCTACCTTTTCCCATTCGATCTCATTTGCGGATAGGGAAACAGAAAGTAATAGAATAATTAAAAAAAATATTAGAGTTGTTACATAATTGTCACCCTGAGCTTGTCGAATCCATGACTTTATTGATTTAGGTCGTCCTTCGAGAGCCTCAGGATGACAATTTTTATATAACAAAAAATTACTTCTATTTATCATTGATATAATATACCTCTTCTGATTTTTTTATCTTAGGAGGAAGAAGCTTAGGAATTAATTTAAACTCTCTCTTCTTGGATTTTTCATACAAAAATTTTTCTCCTTTTTTATATTTGCCTTCTACTAGCCAAAAGTATTTTCCTGTTTGAGTTAAATATTGATTATCCACATCAAGCGATGGTTTCATAGTTTCTTTTTTAAAAACTAATTCTTCTGAGAAATCTTTTAGTTTGTATAAATAGAAACGATAGCCGAGATCGCGAGTTTGTTTCTTCCATGAAAAATGAATCGAGATTGAATCTTGCATTTCTTGGACTAGATTATTTTCAGGCTCTTGTAATGTCGGAGGAGTATAAGGCGGCTCTTCTAGCTCTACTTTTTCTTCCTCTCCTTCCAAATCTCTCGACTCCGTTGGATTTAAACTCACTGTCTTTGCTTGCGATTTTTCTTGGACTGTAAAACTGTAAACGTTTGAAGTAGTAAGTGCTTTAGAATCAGAGCCATTCCCTTCCACTTTCCAGAAATAAGTCTTTGTTGCTTTTAATTTATCCAGTAGCGCATAATTCTCTTTAGTCTTAATCATTCGCATATTTAGCGTAAACTCCTGATTCTCCGCAATGAGTAAAGTGAATGTTTCATAAGAAGGATCTGTCTTCCAACCAAGTAAAGTTTGCGGATTTTCTTCTATAGAAATTCCATTCTTTGGATTCACAAGCACGGGCGGAGAAATAGATTCTTTCTTCTTAACTATAAAACTTCCAGTATCAGTAATCTTCTCAGGCAAATCAGGATTATTCGAAAGTGTTTTGATTCTAAAATAATACTTTGCTTCCTCTGAAAAATCAATCCCATAGTTATTTGTTAGAACTTCGTATTTTTTATCTATGCTAGAAAAACTCTGATTTTTAGAAATTTCCAGTGCATAAGACTGAATACCCTCTACTTTGTCCCAGGCAAAGCTAACAAATACAGGCTTCCTGTGAAAATAAAAATCAGAACCATTCAATGGATACTTATACCGAAATTGAATTTCTTCTAGGATAAAGAATTTTCTAACTTCTAAATCACTTCCAACTTTAGAATTTGAATCTAACACACGCCAGAAATAAGAGCCGGTCTCTAACTTTTTATTGAATTGCGGAGTATCTAGAGTTTGCTCAGAAACAATTTTAAAGAATGTTACATCGTGGCTAATCTGTATTTTACTCTTAAGATACTTTGTATTCCAGAAAAAGGAAATGTCTTTAGACTTATCTCTTGTATAAAATATTCTAGAAGGCTCTGGACTTAGAAGTTTTATTTCCACTTCTCGAACGATTGGAGGCTCTTTGTCTTTTAAAATAGCCTGTGAGTTTTCCTTGAGGCTAACAGAATTATTCCCTTTCTCAATCGATGCTTCTCCTCTTGCATTGGTAACACTTAACTCAGAATTTTCTCTTTTATTGAGTTGTAATTCTCCATTTACAGTCTGCACTTTAACACCATCCGAATGAATAACAAGAGAGTCATTGCCTTTTCCATTTCGATTTGTTTCAATAGAGCCGTAACGAAAATCTAGATTCATTTTATTTTCCGTAAAATCTAAGAGCACCACGCTGTTTTCAGCTATTTTTAATTCAGTGCCATCGTTTAATAAAATCGTAGTATCAGATAATGCAGCAGTTTGAATTGTATCCCTGCGCGCAATTGGAAGAGTTTGCTCCACTTCTTCCCAGACAACAGTAGAGTCTGCTTTTCTCTTTACCGCCTTATGCTTGTTAGTCACGTAGCCAATGACTTCATTTCCACTAGCATGAGAAGATTTTCGAAACTCAAGACAGAGAAGAGAGGAAAATAGTAATACTCCACAAGAAAGTAGAGTTAGCATATGAGGTGTGCTATCGAGATAAGATTTGAGATTTAGATTAATCATGGCTATCCTTCTTAGCCTTTTTAGTTTTACCGGTAGTTTTTTCTTCTACGAAACTATACTTCTTTTCCTCTTCCTCACCGGATGAGGCAAATTTATGTTCGTCGAACTGAATTCCAAGAAGTGCGCGTAATTCCTGTAATGTCTTAGGAGAATTTGGATCCATGTCATCCATTCGACCGATGACTGCATAAATAGTCTGGGCTTCCTCTTTTCCTTTGACTTGGATTTGTTTCATTTTCTCGACAAGGTAAATATCCTTTACCTGCTCATACATATCAGATGAAATTAAAATATCTGTCCCAAATGGTTTGTTCAAAGCTTCAATCCTCGAAGCAAGATTCACAGCATCTCCAATGACTGTATACTCTAGACGATTCTCTGAACCAATCTGTCCGGCAATGACAGGACCGTAGTTCATACCGGATCCAATCTTAATGATTGGTTTTTTCTCGCCACCACGGTTGCGGTTAAATCGGATCAACGAATCTCGCATCATGATTGCCGCGTTGATTGCGTTCTCTGCCGGATTACCAAGAGTATCCACTGCACCCCAAGTTGCCATGATAG
>JANYCR010000165.1 GCA_025360185.1 Leptospiraceae bacterium
AGCCATTCTACTGATCGCAAGACCCAAAGTAAGTGGAACCATTAGACAATCACACCAAGCCAAAAAGTCTACGCCTGTTTTTTTACAATAGAGCCATGCACCAAGTGCAGTTCCAATCGTAGCGCCTAATACAGCGAAGCCCCCTGATGGTGTAAACAGGATTAAAGGGTTTTGAAGAAAGTTTTTAGTATCCCAAAATAGAAAATGAAATAAACGTGCAAATACAATAGCAGAAAGAATCGCAACTGCCCAAGCAGTATTAAACCAATCTAGATTGTAGCCTGCTTTTAAGGAACGACTTCTCTGGTAAAAGTATCCTAGGATCAGAACACCAACAGCCCAATGTCCTTCATAGCCTCGAAACTGTAGAAAATACCAATCAATATTTACCGGAAACACAATAATACCTAGACTAGTTTATTTTTTAAATTGCTTAGTGTAATCAAGAAAGAATTCCACTTCTTTTTTACTACCAGTGATAAGAGTAGTTCTCTGGTGTAGACTTGTAGGAACTGCATCTAAAATTCTTTCTCCATCTACAGTAATTGCCATACCACCTGCTTGCTCGGCAAGAAACGCCATAGGAGATGCTTCATAGAGTAATCGCAATTTGCCCAAAGGATAAATTTTAGACTTTGTATCTTCCGGATAAAGAAAGATTCCACCCTTTAGCAGGTTACGGTGAAAATCCGCTACAAGAGAGCCAATATAACGAAGCGTCTTTGGTTTATTATTATTTTCAATATTTTTAATCTTACGGATATAGGCTTTTACAGAATCAGACCAGAAATCATAATTGCCTTCGTTAATAGAATAAATAGAACCTGACTCTGGAATCTTAATACTCTCATGGGATAATAAGAATTCACCGCATGAAGGATCTAGAGTAAAACCTACTACTCCATTTCCAGTCGAAAGCACCATCATGGTAGAAGATCCGTAAAGGATATAACCCGCGCATCTTTGCAAATTTCCTTGCTGCAATAAATCTGATTCTACTCCCATTCTTCCCATTGGGCTTTTACGAAGATGAATAGAAAAAATAGTTCCAATAGATACGTTCGAATCAATATTAGATGATCCATCTAGAGGATCAAAGGCAAAGGTGTATTTGCCAATCTTATATCCACTAGGAATTTCAATGATTGTCTCTTGTTCCTCACTTGCTAGAACGCAAACATGTCCGCAAATACTTAATGCCTTTGTAAACAAAATATCTGCATACCTATCGAGTTTCATTTGGGTTTCACCTTGAACATTCGTTTCAGATGTTGCGCCAAGGATAGTGTCTGTAAGACCTGCCTTTCTAACTTCTCTCGATACAACTTTCGCTGCATAGACAAGATGATTCATGAGTGCCGTAAAATCTCCCGTTGCATAGGGAAGCTTTAATTGCTCTTCAATTAAATACTGAGATAGGCTGATCATTTCTGTTGCTGATTTCATACAAGTTTCAGATTTCTAATCAGATTGAAATGAGCAAGGAAAATAATAGTCAAAATTGAAAAAGATTACCACAGATGAACACAGAGTCACACGGATATGTTTAAAATATCCAATCTTTTATCTGTGTTCATCTGTGGTGAAATCTTATTTTTTTCTTTCAAGTAAACTTAGTCTCTGAGAGTTTACTTCTATGACACAATTAAGGAAATTATTATTCATGATGATAACTGGTATAACAGTTGGGACGAGTCTCTCGAGCGATGAGGGGATGTGGACTCTCGATAACCTTCCCCAAAAAAAAATTGAAGAGAAATACAATTTTACATTTACAGACAAATGGTTAAAGAATGGACAGCTTGCATCTGTTCGATTCAACGATGGTGGATCGGGCGCGTTTATTTCTTCGAGAGGACTTGTCTTAACTAACCATCATGTTGCAATGGGACAATTACAAAAAATGTCTACGAAGACTGCTGATTACGTAAAGAATGGATTCTTCACTAAAAATTTTACAGAAGAAATAAAATCTCCTGACTTAGAATTAAATATTTTAGTTTCAATGGAAGATGTAACCAAACAAGTAGTAGGCGCATCAATGACGGTAGAAACTGATAAAGCAAAGAATGAAAAACGAAAAGAAGAAATTGCAAAAATAGAAAAAGCTTCGAACGATAAAACAGGACTTCGCTCAGATGTAGTCGAACTTTATGATGGAGGTGAATATTGGTTATACCGCTATAAAAAATACACAGATGTCAGACTCGTAATGGCTCCTGAATTACAAGCTGCATCTTTCGGAGGTGATCCGGATAATTTTAATTACCCACGATTCGCGCTCGACTTTGCATTCTTTAGAGTCTATGAAAACAACAAGCCAATTGAGTCTAAGAATTATTTTAAATGGAGTAAAGAAGGCGCCCGAGAGAACGAACTTGTATTTGTATTCGGGCATCCCGGCTCGACCGAGAGACAGAAAACGATGAGCCAAATTTCTTATCAAAAAGATTATTCTTTTCCTGAATATGTAAAGCTTTTAAAATACAAGCTAAACTTATTTCGCAAATATTCCCAGAAGGGAAAAGAAGAAAAGCGCCGTGCGAAAGATTATATTCTCGGAATGGAAAATTCCCTCAAGGCAATCGAAGGAGAATTGAACGGGCTTAGGGATAAAAGTGTATTAGCCACTATGCAAGAAAGAGAAGACAAACTCCAAAGGCTAGTAAGCGAAAATCCTGAATTAAAAAAAGAATACGGCGATGTATGGAACCGAATCGACTCTATCCAAAAGAAAATGATTACACGTCATAAAGAATTTTATTATAGAAGTGCAAGCAATGCAAAGCTAGTCAATATCGCAATCAAACTCGTGCGTTACGCAACAGAGTTACAAAAACCAAACGAAAAACGTTATGAAGAATATAGAGATTCCAACCTAGAGTCTTTAAAGTTTCGTCTTCTATCTCCAGCTCCGATTTACAATGAAATAGAAGAAATGATGATTACAAATTCTTTGCATTTAGCAATCGAAAATCTTGGGAAAGAAGACGCATTCGTCAAATTAGCATTAGCCGACAAACTGCCAGCAGAATTAGCAAAGTCTCTTATTCCTAAAACAAAGCTAATGGATGTTAGTCTCAGAAAAGAACTTTTAGCAGGTGGAATTGATGCAATTCAAAAATCAAAAGATCCGCTCATCAAATGGGCATTACAAATAGATCCGATTCTTCGAAAAGATAGGGATTGGTTTGATGATGAAATCGAAAGCGTTCAAGCAATTGAAGGAAATAAACTTTCCCAGTTAAAGTTTAAAGCCTACGGGAAATCCACTTATCCTGACGCAACCTTTACACTCAGGATGAGCTACGGAACAGTAAAAGGATTCACAGATGATTCTACAATTCAAATTCCATTCAAGACCACCTACTACGGATTGTTCGACCGCGCTGAAAGCTTTGACAATAAAGAGCCATTTACTCTCTCCACCAAAATCGCTGAGCGTAAGTCTGCGATTAATATGAGTAAGCCACTAAATTTTATAACGACAAACGACATCACCGGTGGTAATTCAGGAAGCCCTGTCATTAACCGCAAAGGCGAATACGTTGGACTTATATTCGACGGAAACAGCTACAGCCATGTCCTCTCCTATGCGTATACTGACAATAAGGCGCGTGCAGTCTCTGTTCACAGCGAGGGGATAATAGAGGCTCTGCGCTCTGTGTATAAAATGGAGAAGCTGGTTGCGGAGATTATAGGGGAGTAAATGGTTGGCAAGACAGTCGGTTACAACGGACTGTCTTGTAATACTGGATTAATTTAGAAATTACGAGCCCAATCCAATTCCCTTCAATTGTTTCAACCGAATAAAGAGCGCCCCCTCGCTGACTTTAAATTGCTTGGCGATAATTTCTAAAGGCTTTTGATCAAACCAATCCTCTGGCAAATTCTTCCACGCTTTTCGAATTTCTTCTTCTGGCATTAAAAGCTCGGCAGCAAATTGATTTGCTTCTCGTTCGATTTTGATTCCGTGTAGAGCTTCACGGCTGAGAAGAATTGGAATACGAAGTAAAGGCTGCGTAGTCCATATCCCCTGTTTCACAATTTATTTATTAAGGCTATTTCGAAAGAAGTAGCCTTAACTTTTATAAAACGTAAGGCTAGATTTTTTAAAACTACCTGGGTGTTGCTGGAAAATCTAAAGGGTGTCTTGGATTTAAGCCAAAGGTAACTTTTGCAAGAAATTACTAAATAGTTATTTCTTCGGTAATCGAAAAAAAAGAAACACAATTAAAATGAAATTCTCAATACAAAGTATTGTCAATAGCAAATCGGTTTTGCTATTACTTGCGTTCATATTGCTACCAGTTAAAGAATAAGCATCAACTCCATTTCCATCCTGCAAACCAATCGGCTGAATTGGTATTGGCTCAGCAGGTTTGCTTTTATTAAATTCTTCTACATTCTTGACTTTCTTAACCATCTCCTCGTATTTTAATTTCACCATTGGATTAGACGGATAACGGCGAGCAGCCTCTTGGTAAATATCCAATGCTTTTTTATATTGACCTGAATTGTAATAGGTTTCGCCCTCAATAATCCATAACTCAGTCTGGTATAAATTCAAGGTCGGATCATTTTCATTTCCTTGCATCGCAATCGCAAGCTCTTGTCTTGCTTTTGCAAGTTGCCTGGTTTGAATCAATTGTTTGATATGAGAGTTAGTCATATCTTGCGAAAAAAGCGATAGTTGAAATAGAATTGTAGCGGCTAATAGAAATCTAATCATATTTAATCCTTATCTATTAATTAGTATTGCACTGTGACCAAATCTTGGCGTAGGCAGTGTAGTTGTGAGTGTATTCCAGGGACCTGTTGACGGATTCGATAAGTCAATCCAATAAACTGTTGAAGTAGGAACATTTACAATTGTTGCTCCCCCAAAAACATAAAGCCTTCTTAAATCATAGGATACTTCGGCAGCAGGTGAATATAAATTAACTGGCAAGCTAGGTCCTGTCAAAACTGTGTTTGCAGTCGATGGTGTTAAATAATAATCAAAACGATTCGTTGAAAGCAGTGCAGAAGGCGGCTGTGAAGTATTACTAAGTGTGCTTCCTCCGGCAAGAAAAATGCCAGGAGAATCAGATGGAAATGCATCGGTAGATTTTGGTCTATAGCATGTAGAGGAAGTTCCAAACCGCGCCAAACTAAAATTTCCCTCTGTGATACCAGTAGTTGAATTTGCAGATGAGATGTAGGCATCATTTGTGAATTGAGGAGAACCAGTAGTATCCCGTCCTGAATTAAAAAAGATTGTCCCGTCTATGGAACAACCTGATAAATCTGTCCTTGCAGCAATAGTAGAATTAGAAGTTATGGTGACCCATGTTCCAGTGCCCGAATCCGGTGTAAATTTGTATACAATATTAGGTATTGCTGAGGCAGAGGAGCTAGATATACTACCACCGATTAAATAAATAGAATTGCCGGTTACGGAAGCAAGAGCACCTTGAATGGATACTGGAATAGAGGCAAGAGTCTTCCATGTATTCGGGTAAGGGCTGTATTCCTCAACTGCATTGGATACTGTGCTATTTCCGTTTGCATCTAATAACATTCCGCCAATCACATAAATTTTATTATTTAAGGCAACTACTCCTGTATAGCTTCTAGGAGTTGGAATCGTAGTTACCGATGAATACCACTTATCCCCAACAGGATCATACAAATCTATTTGGGCAACCGGAGTATTGGAACTACCAACACCGCCAACTATCCATATACCGCGATTCATGACTGCCTGTGTGATCAAAGGCTGTGGAGTGGGAAGTGTTTGAAACTTCTGAATAAAATACACAGCTTTTCTTTCCCCGATGCAACCAACCTGGTAGTTATGGGTTTTTCCAGATGCAAGGCTTGTAAGTTTATAAAATTGAATTTTTTGTTTCAAAAAAACAAATTGAACATTTTCAAAGCCAATATTTCCATAAGTAATCATTCCATAAGAGGGAGAAGAGCATTCCCATACTAAATCCGCAGTTGTCTCCGAGACGGAACGAACAAAACTATAATTGACTTTTAAAGCGTCAGATTCATTTCCTTTTTCAATCGGATTCTTAGAGCAGGTTAGGAGTAGGAGGATAATAAGGAGTATTCTCATAACGAATATACCAACGCAATCTCACCGCCAACATTATGATAAAACGGCTTTTCGAAATACTGTGTATAGCGGGGACCGATTCGAAGCGTAAACTTTCCGAATTTAATTCCCTGGTAGCCAAAGCCAATAGAGGATAATCCTTGGAAACCTTCAATGTAAGCTTCGTCTCTTTTGTATCGGATATATGCCCCACCGACTCCAACATTTGCGTAAAAGTCTAATAATTTCGAATAAGACTTTCTGTATTGTAAATATACAATTTGGTTGTAAAATCCATAACGCGACCCTTCGCCATACGATACAAGGTATTCTGACTTAAAACCGATTTGCCAGGTGTCTTTCCAATTTAAATTAGAAGGCTCTAGAAAAAAACTTCCTCCATAAATTCCTGGACTAATAGCGGCTAACGGTTGTCCATTAGCCGCAGCAAAAAAACTAATTCCAAATCGAATCGGAGTAAGCCTATAAGACTGTTCTAAATAATCTTTTGGAATTGTGACTTCTATTTTAGGATCAGGTTTAGTCACATTTGCAATCTTTGCTTTATCTAAACTCAAATACCCTAGAATGGTTTGCACTGTTAGGATAGTATCCGATTCTTCTGCAATATTGCCTTTCACAGTAGAGCCATCTAACATTGCGATAGATGCAAGTGTATATCCTTTATGAGTTCCTGTTTTACTATTATCCCTCATTTGGATTTCTGATTTTGGGATTTCATATAGTTTATCTTTAAACCGGACTTTTATAAATCTATCATTCTCTTCTACTGTATCACAGATAAATGCATCACCAGATTTTAGAATGAGTTCAAGCGAATACATTGGTTGAACAAACAGTAAGAGGAAAAGGATTTTTTTAATCATTTGGATTTAGTAATACAACACTCTGTTGTTACTAGTATCTACAACGTATAAGCGTTCGCTAGCATCTAAAGCAATTCCTTTAGGTGTATTTAAACTGTTAGCTGAAA
>JANYCR010000176.1 GCA_025360185.1 Leptospiraceae bacterium
AATAGAATCAATAGCCCGCGGTAGCGAACCCACCGTTAGGTGTACCCCATCTTCAGCGCTGGGCACGCTGGTCGCTCACCTTGCGTAAGGTGAGTTATTAATATACACAAGCAAGAATGGTTTAGTAGTTAATATGAACAAATAACTTTCTTACGGCTAATATTTCTTTACTCCGAAAAGAAATAATTTAGCAATTTTCTAATTTGTGGAAGAGTCATATCGTTACCAAGAAATTCTCCGTCTACCCAGATTTCAAAGTGAAGATGAACAGCCTCGTTATTTTGTTTGGCTTCACCGAGTAGTCCTGAGTTTCCCGCATAACCAATAGTATCCCCTTTTCGAACTTTTATACCAACTGCAATTCCATTTTGAATTCCAGACAAATGATTGTAGCTAGTGATGATTCCAGCTTTGTGTTCAATCCAGACCTGTCTACCACCGAAGTCTTTGTCTACAAAAGTCACCGGATGAGTTTGGTTATAGGTTGAAATTTCTTTAAATTCTGTTTCAGTCATTGGTTGATAATTTAGGTCAGAGCGGATAACGATTCCATCTTGAGCGGCAAGAATTTTTGTTTCTTTATTAACGGCAGAGTTCATGCCGAAAAAATTTGTCTTACTTCCAATATCTAAACCTTTATGTGTTCCATTTCTATATTTTCGCGGAGCACCCGGTAACGAATAATCATCCGTAGGCATAATTCCATTTTCAATTGGAAATGCAAATCCAGTTAAGCGAGAATCAATGCCTGTAAGGTTCGTTTCACCTAGCAGTATACGAAGATTAGCCAGCGTATATGATGTTTCAGAATTTTTGGGAAATAGAATTCTAATTGTGGAAGCATCAATCCCAACTAAACTATCTTTATTTTTCTTTTCTGGTTTCGCATTTGTATAAATCGTAGTCCATACTTCTCGGTTGAGAACTTGGACTTCGTAGGGAGTCTGGCTCATGAATGCAAACTCAGTTTCAACTCCGGATAATAAGCGTTTACTTCCAAAGTCAATTATTACCCATTCGTTTTCATTTCGTTTGTCCGTTACCCAGAGAGTGTTAGAGTTAGAATCAAATAGGTTTTGTCCGCAGTTGGATTCAGATATACAAGAAGACGTTATAAATTTAAAAGGAACATTGGCAAGTCTTCCAAAATTGATTTCGCCTTTTTGTTTTGAGATTACGTTTGCGTTACCGCCAAACTCAGGACGAAGCGGTAAATTGCAAAAAGTGAGTAAAAGGAATACCACCGATGAACACCGATGAACACCGATGCTAAGTTTACGAATGAAGGTCATGTTTAATTATCATAGTTTTAAATTGATTCCAGTCACAGTCACCTCGAACAGCTTCATTGTCCACCCTTCGCTAAGTCGCGAACCAACGCCTTCGCCAAGTCTATCTTGCTTAAAACTATCGTTCTATTGCCAGATAGATTTCTCAGTCGCTTCGCTCTTTCGAAATGACTATTTTCCCAACCCTCTGTGTCTCAATGACGGCGTTTATGCTGAGCTTGTCGAAGCATGGCAATGAATCTTACTTCTTACCAGATTTCTGTAAAATTTCCATTGCTTTTGCTTTAAGGATTGGATGCACCGTGAAGTCGTCAGGCGATAGAGGCTTATCATCTTTAGCCGGAGCTTCTTTGATTTTAAACTTATCCATTCCAATCCAAGTTCCAAGTGCATAGAGCATGCGTTGGAAAATTTCGTCTATCTTTTGTGTGTGACCGGCTTTTTTGTAGTATCCGTAAGCTAAAATGGGGAGCCGCTTTTCATACATATAATAATCACCTAGACGAATGAGTCCATCTTTGTAATCACATCTTAGATATAGCTCCCGCGCCTTTGGATAATCGGCATCGTTAAATGCCGCATTCCCTTCTCTGATTAGTGCTGCCCGTTCTTTAGAATCCATGGTAATACTATCGGATTATTATGTCCTTTGATAAATCAATTTTCACTTTGGTAGCTTAAGAACTTTACTTTTAAACATACCAACTGTTGAACCATACGTAGAGCGCTCGTCTTTTACGAATGGGTTTAGGTCGATTGTGTTATTCTCGAATACTAGAATTACTGTTGAGCCCATTTCGAAGCGACCAAGCTCAGAGCCTTTGTCGATCATGATGTTTACATTTTCGTATTGGTATTCTTTCGGAAAACGAATGAGCTTGTTTGTCACAATTTTGGTATCGTAGGTAACGCGGATTTTACCCACGTTAGAAGCACCCACTTTTACGACTGCAATTTTTCCATATTCGGTTTGTAGAAATGTAATGAGTCTCTCGTTTTTAGGGAATAATCCACGTATGCCACCAACGGCTGCATCATTGACAGGAAAAAGTTTTCCGGGCGCGTAGTAATAGCCTAGAATTTTTCCGTAGAAAGGAGAATGAATTCGATGGTAGTCCTGAGGAGATAAGTAGAAAGTGATAAATTTTCCATTGTTAAAAAATGGATAATACTTTTCAGAGCCTAATAGCTCTTTGACGCTATAGTCAAATCCTTTTGCTTGAATGAGTGTATCATCACTGATGTCACCGAAGCTAGTAATACGGGCATCCACAGGGGATACTACTGCGTTTTCCGCAGAGTCGATAATACGTGCTCCTGCCTTGAGGGCGCGAGTGAAGAATTGATTCAAAGAGTTGTATTCTTTGATGTTTAACTCGGCTTCACTCACGTTGATTTTATAAGCCTTGGCAAATGCTTTTAGAATTGGAACCATCATGAAACGGGGAAGCCTCAAATAGGTAAATGAGCCGAATAATTTAGAAAGTAAATTTTTCGGAAGTGCAGAAAGAATTAATAAATAGATATCCTTAAAGATTTCATAACGCACCCCACCTTCGATAAGATATTTATTCATTTCAAGGCTTACCATTTTAGCAAGTAAGATGAGAGAAATTAAAATTGGTAGTGCAGTAAATAATGCCATTGTGTAACCGATATTAAACACCGATTCTAAAAATGCATTTCCCTCACGAATATACAAATAAGAAGAGCCAATGATTGCCGCAAAGAAAACAATTCTAAATAGATTAGCAAACCTTTCGCCTAATATATAGTATGCGCTTTGCTCTCCAGTATAAAACCAGCCAATGATACCAGCGATTCCAAATAGAAAAAAGGAAAGATAAAGTAAAATGTAATAAGGATCTTTTCCATGACCAAGAATTCTATGCAGAAATGAAAATTGATCGTCTGGATTCACTGCATTAAAAGAAAACAAAAGATAGAAAATCAAAGTAGAAATGATGAATCCTTCAAAAAAAGCGGAAAGCATTGAGACTAAACCCTGCTTGAATGCATGATCTGTTCGAACAGCGCCGGATACGCCTGCGCTTTTCCCAAGTCCCATTTCAGTGGATAAGAAGAATGATCCGCTTGATTGACCAAGAAAAACTAGAACAGAAAGAATTCCGCCTGTGCCGACTGCTTCGAAGTTAAATGCGTTATGAAATACAGCTCCTAGAAATGTAAAAAAGGGAACCAGGTTCTCATTAAATATAGCGAAGTAGAGCACGAAAAATAAAGTTAATCCAAGAGGAACAATTACTCCTGATACTCTCCCGATACGACGAATTCCACCGAGCACGATAAAAATAATAATCGCAGTTAGCGCAACTGGAAGACCCATACCTTTAGCGTCAAATGTGTGTTTGGCGATGTATGACATACTTAAGACAGGAACTACTCCTCCTAACGTTAGAACAGTGAGGATACACCCAATCGAAAACGCAATCGCAAGCCAGCGAGCCTTTAAGGCTTTCTCGATAAAATACATAGGTCCTGCAAGGTAACGTCCGTTAGGCAGCTTAGTTCTAAACTTAATAGCGAGCGTGGATGAAACTGCGCGTAGCGGCATAATGAAAAATGTCGCGACCCAAACCCAGAAGAGCGCACCAACTCCCCCAATCATCATCGCAAATGCTGATCCAATAATCGCACCGGGTAATAAAGAAGAAGCAGTACCGGCTGAAAATCCCTGTGAGTGAACGAGTTGTCCTTTGGAGCCTTTGTGATCCATAGCACCGGAAAGAATTTTCAAAGCTAAAAATAAAAATCGAACTTGCGGAAGTCTTAACTTGTAGCTAATATATAGACCGGCAAATAATAATAAGCCGGCGTAGGAGGCGATGATCTCATCTTCGAAGAAAATAAAACTTTCTCTATTCA
>JANYCR010000218.1 GCA_025360185.1 Leptospiraceae bacterium
TTGCTTTATAGGGTCTTTCTCTCGATTTCCATTTGTAGTCGGTGGGAGTGTGGTAATTTCCTGTGGAATATCCATTTCAGGATTATAACCTTTGTGATCTTCACAGATTGCCTTATCTAGGGTATCCTTAATAAATAGCTCATCGTAGGTTTTATTACATTGGGGTCCCGGAATTTTTCCAGAAATCGAACAAACCTTTCTTGAAACGATATTTAGGTTTTCCCCAAAATTAAATTCCTTAGCTGGCTCCCCTTTGAGAGCATTCGCCATAAATTTTCCCCAAAGCGGACTGGCAACTACGCCACCCGACATACCCTTTCCAAGGGAAACTGTTCCTGTATCGTAGCCAATCCAAACCGAGCTAACAAGCTCCGGAGTATAGCCCACAAACCAGGCATCGCGGAAATTATTCGTAGTCCCGGTTTTCCCTGCCGATGGTCTTCTAAGTCCAGCGGATAATACAGCCTTACCGGTTCCATGTTTAATCACATCACTCATCATGCTTGTAATAATTAAGGAAGCTTCCTTAGAAAGAATTTGTCTTCGCTCTTTTTTCTCATGCTCGGGTCTGAAATCTTTTATCATTCGGTCTTTGCTATCTGTAATATATAAAATAGAAATTGGAAATACTTCTTTCCCTCCAGATGCTAATGTCGCATAAGACCGAGTTAACTCATAGGGAGTCATCTCAAATGTTCCAAGAGCTACAGAATAATTTTTGGGAATATCTCTATTTATCCGCAATAACTCAGTGAGCGTGGGTAAAAGTTTTGCAAGTCCAATATGCTCGACGACTCGAATTGCTACAGAATTTTTAGAACTCTCAAGTGCTGCTCTAAGTCGCATGAAGCCAGAATACTCTTCACTATAATTTTCAGGAGACCATTCATCTCCGTCTTCCATCAAATATTGCAAAGGAGAATCTAAAAATAGAGTGGATGCTGTTATATTTTTTCCAGGATCCTCTAATGGATTTTTTCCATAATAGTCTAATACTGTAGCATAAACAAGTGGCTTAAAAGAAGAGCCCGGTTGACGATACCCTTGAATCGGACGAAGCTGTTGGTTATCCGATCGAAACCCCGACCCTCCTACCATTGCTGTAATGTATCCAGTATCTGGGCGCATACTAATGATTCCCCCCTCAACTGGCAGTAAATGATCTTGCGTTGTCTGCTTCGCATAATTTTCATCGAAGACTGCACCTACATTATCAGAGCCAGTTAGTAAATTAAGCGTCGCATAATTATCTCTTAGCTCTTCTTGGTATACACTTCGAAATGTTCTTTCTATGCGAGAAATCTTAAATTTAAAATCCCCAATATCATGAATAAGGGAAAGCGCATTGTATATATCTCCGAATTTATCATCGAATGCATCTATATTTTTAAAAGATCGCTGATTCGAAATCTTAGTTTGATTGGCAAGTCCTTCTGAGAGAACTGCCTCTCCTTCCTTTTGATGCTGGATATTGAGTGTGGAGTATACCTTTAACCCTCCACTGTATAGATCTTCGTTGCTGACTTGCTTTTTTAATAGACGTCTGATATATTCCGTAAAATAAGGAAATCGATTTAATCTATCTGAATAGGCAGAATCATTTGGAGAACGATTCAAATTCGCATAATACTGAGCAAACTTTTTGTATTCCGCTTCTGCGCGGCTAATGTCCATTTTTCCGTTCTCGACTAATTTCATAAAGATGACCCGAACTTTATTCGATGAGATCATTGGATTTACAAGCGGACTAAATTCTTTTGGACGGGTTGTAAGACTTGCGAGTAATGCTGCTTCGCCCCAGCCAAGGGAATTTATGTCTTTACGAAAATAGAATCTAGCTGCCGCCCCTACCCCGAGTGTTCCATGACCGAGAGGAATTTCGTTTAGATACATTTCTAAAATTGTATTTTTATCATAATACATTTCCATGAGAACGGCAAGCCATGCTTCTCTTGCCTTGCGAATAAAAGATCTATCTGTATTTAAAAATTTTAACCGAGCAACTTGCTGGGTAATTGTTGAGGCGCCTTCTTTAATTTTTCCAGCAACAATGTTCACTGCAAAGGCGCGGATAATACTTCTTATATCTAAACCATGGTGTTCATAAAAATTGCTATCTTCAGTAGATAAAAAACATTGTAGCACTTTATTGCGTTTATCCGGAGCGTCTGTTTCTTCTTTGAAGTTAGGTAAATCTAAAACGATTCTCGAAAATTGATAGAACTCGGCGATCGCTTCATACTGTCCTTTTGCATTGACTCCGTAGAGTGTAGATGGAATTTCATAGTCGATTGCTTTCGGAATAAGTTTAATATCATCAAAGGAGCCTACAATTAAAAATACATTTAGCATCCCGAGAAAAAATAAGAATACACCCAATTTTAAAAAAGCATAACTACCGGTTAATATAGAATTAACCAAACTAGCAAACCCGCTTATAAGTTTAGTGCTTATGAAATTATAATTTTTATTCATAAAGGAGCAAACTCTTTCATATCAGCAATTCCCTGGTAACGTAGACCTGTATCTAAATTATATCCACCGTATTCTTTTATCATTGCGTCCCGCTTAACGTTTCCTTTTGCATATTCCCATGCATAAGTCATTGCATCCCGCGCAGCATTAGCCGCCTGGTTCACTAGTGCTATAAAAGAATGATTTCTTTTACGACTTGCATCTGCAGGATAAAACCATTCTTTTTCATCTGAATTTAATACCCTTGTATCAATAGCATCTTTAAATGGCATAAGTAGAGTAGATGCTTTTTTCTTGGTAAATGGAATATAGTCAATGATTTTTAAAAAATTTCTCATTGCATTGCTGCGTGAATCTAACACTTCGTTAAACCGGATATAACCAAGATAAGAATCATTAATAATATCACCGGGAATAATTTTTTTTGTGGAGCCCGTATAATTTTCTTTGAACTCTTCTGGAAACGTTAAGCGCAAAGCCTCGAGCCAAAAAATCCATATCATCGGGTCAATTTTTTTAAGACCACTAACACCACGTCTACGCACATCAATGTAGTGAGTAAAATCATATTCCTTTGGGCTCATGCCCCATCTATGATCCAGCAAATATGAGTCTAACGCGAATTCAACTCTCATATGATTGTATTGAGCAAGGCTAGCAATGTCTGGATCTTTATTATAGTAGTCACCAGATATAAAAAAAATATAAGGATGAGTAACAACATCGACGGCACAGTGACAGATATAACCTAAAACAAAAGCAAGCATTCTATCACGGTACGTCCCTTCTTCTGTTTCGATGATAATATCTAGAAAATTTAAAACTAGTTCGGTTACATTTTTATGATGATGTAAATCACCCCAGATTTGAGCCTTAGCAGTTATTTTAGAAGGAGAAAGAATATGATAATAATAAAAAATATCCGGTGCAATTGTCCCTAGATTCGCATAATTTTTATTGGATTGGTTTAAAAGAAGCTGAGCAATATTACGTTGCTCGGTAGTTCCATGATCTAGATGTTTGGTAGCTTGCGCTAAGACTTCTATATGTGTAATTTTTCCAGCCATAAGAGATACAATTACCAAAATTTGCCTTTTTAATAATTAAGCAAACTAAAAAAAAATCGGAACTGACAGCACACTACAGCAAAAACGGCAAAATAGATTTTCTATCTTTTGGGAAGTTTGGAATTTTTTCCTGGTACCAGCGAGTAGTATTGATACTTCGAGCGAATAAATAAGCCGACATGATAAAAACCAACCCATAGACAATTAAGTATTTACTCATAAGCGCAATCCCAATCCAACCAATAATTTCACTTAGATAATGAGGACAATTCACAATCGAAAACAAACCTCCATTTGGAATTTTATACTCCTTCGTATCACCAGACCTCAATCGACTGAGTAACACATGATGATATAAATTCGAACCCTGTCCAAGAAGGAAAATAAGAAATCCAATGTACAGCGTTAAATTCATATTTGTCTCTAGCATTTCAGGCTTAGTAAAATTATCAACAGACTCATGGATTGAATAGGCTATAGAGGAATACGCCCAGGTGATGAGAATTGTTGTGACAATTGAAATTTTTCCTGAATAACTATGTAAGAATAAAACTTCCAAGCATCTTTTCGCAAAATGAGCAGTAACCGCTAGGCAAACGAGCTGATGATAAAGTGTTGGAGTAAAAGGAGACGTAAGATAAAAATATAAGTAGGTAGCTAAGGGTAAAAAATAGATTACAAACATTCCCTTTTTAGATTCAAGGTTTCCACTGGAATTAAACTTACTATAAGATAGTTGAAACTTTTTAGTGACTTCTACATAAAAAATTAGAAGCCCAAAAACAACACAAAAACTGAAACGAAGCCAAGAAATCAAATTCAAATCATTATCGAAAATTATACTCATTCTAACACCCTACTAAACCTAAACAATTTTATCATTGCACTCTAACTAACAGTGTTTTTTATGGATTCATCTTAAAAATATTTTCATTTTATAGAAAACTCCATGCTTAAAACCAACACATTATTTAAAGATTCAACTATAGTTGAAAAGCCAATCGCTGACTCAAGACAATTTAAACTCGCCGATTTAAAAAACTCGATCCCGGAAGACTTATTTCAGAGCTCTGTTGGAAAATCTCTTTTTTATTTTTTTCTAGATACTTCTATTATTGCAATACTCTTTGGATTAGCCCTTTACCTTGACTCATGGGCATTTTATCCAATTTACTGGTTTTTACAGGGAACTTTTTTTTGGGCATTGTTTGTAGTAGGTCATGACTGCGGGCATGGTTCCTTTTCAAAATACAAATGGGTAAACGATTTCTTTGGACACCTATCTCACACTCCCATTCTAGTTCCTTACCATGGCTGGCGTATCAGTCACCGGACTCATCATAACAACACAGGCAATTTAGACAAGGATGAATCCTGGTATCCAATTTCTAAGACTGAATATCAAAATCTACATTGGTCTACTAAAATTTTAAGATATAAACTATTTCTCTTTGTTTTTCCTCTTTATCTTTTTGTGAGATCTCCTAAAAAAGAAGGCTCCCATTTTTTACCGAGCAGTAATCTATTTACACCGAGCGAAAAAGTACAAGTTGTGACTAGCACAGTATCCTGGATAATGATGATTAGCCTACTCTCTTATTTAGGCATCGAATTTGGCTTTTTAAATCTACTCAAACTCTACATCATTCCTTATTTCGTATTTGTTGTTTGGCTTTCCCTCGTAACGTATTTGCATCATACCGATACGACCATCCCCTGGTACAGACCGCCTAATTGGAATTATGTGAAAGGTGCACTTTCAACTATTGATCGCTCGTATGGAATCTTTGAACCAATTCATCATAATATTGGAACTCATGTAGTACATCATATTTTTTCAAAAATTCCACATTATAACCTTTTAGAAGCAAACAAACATCTAAAGCAAGCACTTGGAAACTCGCATAATAGCTCAAAAGAATCTATATGGAAAGCATTCTGGAAATCCTATAATGATTGTCATTTCGTTCCCGATGAAGGGGATACTGTGTATTATTCATCTAATAGTAGATAGTTAATGCTTCGGGCGTTCAGGATATCAAACGGATAATTTGTCGTATACGCCATATTCGTTATTTGGTTATTACCGAATACTCGTAATATACTTCAAAATATCAGTAGTCCAGTCAGGCGTGCCGGATTTGAGAATCGTAATATGACCTTCTTTCTGTCCGATTTTATCTAGAAGAACGTTAGTCACCATCTTAGCCATAACGTTCGTACGCTCCATAAAAACGGAATGTTGATCTATAAAAACCCAGTCGCCAATGAAGAGTAAATTCTCAATGGGAGATTGGATAGTAGGACGATTAGCCTCATCGCCAGGACGAAAGCCTGTGTAAGTGTCCCAGTGATTAATATAAAATTCAGAATAGTCTTTTAATTCTGGAAGAATTAGCTTTAATTCTTTGTGAACAAGATCAGCAATTTCTTTGTGAGAGTATTTTAAAAGCTCTTTCCACTTGGAAACCTGCACTTCAATAAGATCAATATTTTTTGCAGCTAATTCCGGTATCTGCTTGCTTGACCAATTGCTAGTAAAGCCAAGATATTCGAAACCCGTAGGCATAAAATCCATTGCAGACCATTTGCCTTCTGGAAATCTTTTTTTCCAGGCATCACTATTCTCATACAAGAGGTTAACACAGAGTATATGCGCGTTGGTTAGTTGACTTGCCTTTTTAAAGTAATCGTCTTCCTTATCAAGACCCGTTCCTAAAATAAATTTCTTCGCTCCCGGAATATCCATTGCAGTAATAAAATAGTCAGCTTTGAAAACTTCTGGCTTTATATCTTTAAGAACTTCTAATTCGGAATGATGGGCTCCACAAAACGGACAATGCTCGTATTCCCCGTCCCCCATGATGTTTCCACATACACGACATCGCTTTCCTTTCTTGGGGAAATTCTCATTGGTTTTAACGGAAATAATTTTTCCATTTTCGCGGGTAATACTTGTTATTTCTTGGTTAAAATATATTTCCCCACCTTTAGATTTAATATGAGCAATCATTGGATTTATAAATGTTTCGTCGGGAGGCCATTTATAAAAATCAACTCTCGAATCATTCGGAAGATTTCCGAGGCGCATAAAATTTACAATTGCTAAAGCGGAGCATTCTTTTGTTGTCATAAAGAAGCCCATTTCGGCTAACGCATCAAAAAAGTGTTTTATATATTCAAGACTCACTCCATTTTGCACAGCCCAATCATAAAAAGTAATGCTGTCTAAATAAAGCCTATCTTCTTTATTGGAAAAATCAAACCCCCACATCTTCATGGAAGTTCTGAGGGTTTCAAATAAATTAGAAGCCGGAGTATGAATATCTTCCCTTGAAGGGATATATACACCGTTATCCATCATTTCAATCCGATCAAATGGAATGGACCAGGAAGTATTTTGAACTTTACTTTGCACACCACGCTTAGAAATAAAATAATAAAAAGAATCATCCTTTTTCAGGTGGTTAATTTCGATTTTGTGTCGCCCTAGAAATTCTCTTAGATTTTTATAAAATCCCCAGATAGCATGAAGACCGTGCTCACGCGAATAGCCCTTTTCTCCGAAGTATTTTTTTGCAAAACTTTTATCTTTCCATGTTTTTAGTTTTCCACCTGCGTTTGCAGTCTTTTCGACTATGATTACTTTAAATCCCCTGTCGGATAATTCACAGGCAGCCTGAAGACCAGCAAGTCCACCGCCCAAAATACAAACAGTCTTACCGTTAGGCGCAAGGTTTACATGATTTTCAGGAATATGCGGAAAAATCTTTTTGTATTCGGCGTTCGCAAAAAAAGAATAAGCTGTTCCAGTAGCCAGTCCAGTTGTCGCCAAGCTAGCAGTAGCTAAACTTGCCTTAAGGGAAAACTTTAAAAACTCTTTACGGTTCATTTACTG
>JANYCR010000245.1 GCA_025360185.1 Leptospiraceae bacterium
GATCGCGAGAATATCTGCTTCTCTTACGATTAAGTATTCTTTTCCGCCCTGTTTAACTTCAGTGCCGGAGTATTTTCCGTAGAGAACTGTGTCTCCAACTTTTACTTCGATAGGAACTAGCTTTCCGTCTTCGTAACGTCCAGATCCTACTTCGATAACTTTTCCTTCTTGTTGCTTTTCTTTTGCAGTGTCAGGAACATATAAACTTCCAATTTTTTCTTCAGCCTCTGATTTAGGCTCGATTAAAACTCTATCGCCAAGTGGTTTGATAGCCATAATTTTGTCTCCTTAGTATGTTTAGGGTTTAGCACTCACGTTCGAGAGTGCTAATTTATGATGCCACGATAATTTATGAGTTCAAATTCGTCAAGCACTTAAAGGTCGAGAGTGCTAATTTTTAAAAAATCTTCTTTTTAAAGTTTTGCTTGTTTTTCTAACCAAATGCGTTAGTATACTCATATGCGCTTACGATTCAAAATCCTACTTTTCATAATAATGCTCTTCTCTTGCGGAAAAACATCTAGCGACCGTTGCAGGGAAAATTGTCTTCGCAGTGAATACCTTTGTTTTTCTCTTTTTAATACAGATACAGCCACCAGTACAAACAAAATAACAGGGTATCTTCTATGCGAGTATACCTATTCAAGATGCAATGACTCCTGTCGCGGCTCATCCTCTTCAAGTAGTTCGTCTTCAAGAAGTAGTTCGTCATCAAGTTCAAGCAGTGGCGGTTCTTCTTCAGGCGGCGGTAGCTCTAGTGGAAGTGGTGGAAGCAGCCACGAGATTAATCCTCCGTTTTAACTAAATTTATATATTTTCTTTTTGCTCTTCACCTTGTTCTTGACTACACTATAAAGCCACACCGTTGGATTAGCGGGTAATCAATTTATTCCCCATTTAAAAAATCAGTAAGTCGTTTTTCATATTCGCCTTTATCCGCGTCCCAGAAGGTACCATGATTTCCTTTTCCTGAAATCCAGACTATTTTTCTGCCAATGTATAAATCGGCAAGCTCCTGCGTGTGACGAAAGGTAATGAAGATGCCGCACTCCTTGTTCCATCAAATCCAGCGCATAACATCGTTAACCTGATGAGAAGAGTATTAAACCAAGTTGGAATCTTGGCTTCACTGAACTTGAACTCATGGGTAATTCGTAAGTTGCCACAACCTTTCCCCCAATACTTTGCTGTTTCTTCTTGGCAATCTTCGCGGTCTTTTGTCACCCCCCGCGAAATAGCAATTGAGAACTCGAAATTGGACAGGGTTAGCAAATTTTTTGAACGCAGTGCAAGGGGATTGTGTAAAAACAAATAGAGAAGGCTCACGCAAAAACGCGGAGGGCGCAGAGAAAAGATTTCATAAAATCAATGCTCTCTGCGAATCCTGCGTCAACTCAATGACGCTCCCTTGGGTCGCGTCGTAATGCGCGTAATATTATTTTTTCGAGGGATTATTACTTTCTTCTTTTTCGCTATTATAAGGATAACTCATCGCTTTTAATTGTGTGCAATACTGAGTCCCTACAAATCCATAAGTCCAAGTTTCAGTGATTTCAATATCAGAAACGAATTCTCTGCCTGCATTATTCAGTAAAGTCCTAAAAGCCCTTTCCTGCCTATCATTAATATTAATTGGTATAACCAGTAATAATTGAAAGCCACACGCTTCTGAAAAAAGAGGTCTTGGATTTGAAAAATTTATTTTCTTATTCTGAATGTCTTCATAAGCTGGATTATAAAGTTTAGTCGGCACTCCCGAACAATTTACTAGCAGTAGAGCAAAGATGATAAACATTTTATGGAAAAATTTCATTTTATAGCAACTCCTTTTAAAGTTGTGCATCTAGCAGTACCCAAGACAAACCAATACCAATCCTCTGAGATCGTAACATTAATTAATGTTTTGGCGTCTGGATATTTGCTCATCGCTTCTTGATAAGCCCTCTGAACACGAGAGTTGAGCATAATCGGAATAAAATTATAAGCTGTTGAAATTACGAAGATACTGCCGCATGCCCTGCCTTCCACATTACCAAGTTTCGTAAAATTTTCTTGCGGGGCTTTGCTGACCATAAGTGAGTCCGAACTACAGTTTATAAAAAAAAGAAAAACCGTTACCGAAAGGATTAGATTCATATATCTCATATCTCCAATGAATTTCCAGTAAAAAAAATGTAAAGAAAAAAAGTTGCTTAGCTGTCCTGAATAATCGGAATATTACTTTTTTTCTAAGTTTGATTCCAAAATAAATTTATGCACTTCGCTGATGTAAGCTCTATCCAGTAGTTTGTATCTATCCTTCTCATCATGCCAGGATCTATAATTTGTAAAATGACTCTGTGCGTGATTGAGCTTAGCATAATTATCCCTGTTTGTAAAAAGTTCCTGTTGTAACTTAGTAAGCTCGGATTCAATTTCACTATTTGGAATTAACTTATGCGTGATGTAATGCTTCTTAACCTCGACAACGAATAATTCTAACCTTGTAAAATAGTATTTATATACTTTCAAATTACCAAATTGTCTAAAGATTTTTTTTATAAATAGATGTCGTATTTTTTCTGGTATCTTGCCCAGTTCATTTTCGGAAAAAGAAATTTCCATTTCTCTTTCTATTTTTTTCTTATCTTTTTTGGTTTTAAATTCTTTTGTATTGGAATATTGTATCCCGTTATTCTCTTGGAGCAACTTCTTGTAATCCGCTGCATACTTAGAGCCTTCTGCTCTTTCCGTCATCACAAAGTATCTCTTGAACCCGCGAAATTCAGCCTTATCTAGCTCAATTATTTCCTTTGTATCATTTGCTTTTCTTAGCTGGTCAAATTTTTTATACTTGGCTATAAACTTCTTTTCTGTTTCAGCTTTAGTAAATCGCTTTTGTCTTCTGTCTGTTATTTTCATCATAGCCTTCAAGTTATCTTACCAGGTGCATTTCTTTTTTCCTTTTAAATAAATATCATCTTTATAAATATCTATTAGAAAAATTCCCAGGATAAAATCCAAAAGCTCTCCAGAATTACTCGATGTTTTGTTCACTACAAAAATTAATTCCCGCGTCCTCTCCTCTGCTCTCATAGGGTAACTAACGGCGGATAAAGTAAAAATCAAAACTAATAAACTATATTTCATAAACGATCCTTTTTTAAAATTGAGCCATTAAACCAATATTCCAACCACGTAAAAACTCTACACTGGGATTACGAGAGCTTATAAATAAATCAGTATCTAAATACATCGAATCACTTAGACTATTTCTATAGGTAGGAAAAAATCTTTTTAGCGAATTACGCGCTTTAATCTCTGAATAGCCAACATTCAAGAATAAATTTTCATATAACTTTACAAAGCTTGATATTAAGC
>JANYCR010000276.1 GCA_025360185.1 Leptospiraceae bacterium
AAACCGGGTATGCTGTTAGCCGCAGCTAAAAAATATAATATTAATTTAAAAAAAAGTTTTATGGTAGGAGACCGCGCAAGCGACATTGAAGCGGGAATAAGCGCAGGCTGTAGAACTATTTTTTTACAAAGAAATTATAAAGAGCCTGCACCCGTAAGCCAGGAGATAACTTTTTTCTCTATTCATTCAGCAACTAATTATATTATAAAACAAAAAAAGGATTACCATGCCAAGTAACAGTGATTTAAAAATTAAAATTTTCGCGGACGGTGCAGATATTGAAAGTATTAAAAAACTTTATTCTCACCCGAACATTCAGGGATTTACTACAAATCCAACGCTTATGCGTCAAGCAGGAGTTCAGGATTACAAGGCTTTTGCGCTTGAAGTACTTAATACAGTTAAGGATCGTCCAGTTTCCTTTGAAGTATTTGCAGATGATATTGCGGAGATGGAAGTTCAAGCTTATGAAATTGCTTCCTGGGGTAAAAATGTAAATGTAAAAATTCCAATTACCAATACAAAAGGGGAAAGCACTGCTGAGTTAGTAAGACGATTATCCGCAAAAGGAATTATTTGCAACGTAACGGCAATTTTCACAGTCAAACAAATTCAAGAAATTGTAAATGTGCTCGATAGCAATACGCCAGCAATCCTTTCTATTTTTGCAGGTCGAATTGCGGATACTGGCATTGATCCTGTACCTGTCATTGCTGAATCCGTTAAAATTGCTAAGGCGAAACCTAAAGCTGAAATACTTTGGGCAAGCCCGAGAGAATTGCTTAATATTTTTCAGGCTGATGAAGTAGGTTGTCAGATCATTACGATTACAAATGATATTTTAAAAAAAATGTTGATTGTAGGTAAGGATCAATATGAGTTTTCTCTTGAAACAGTAACAATGTTTTACCGCGATGCGCAAGCTGCCGGTTATTCAATAAAAGTAAAATAATTTAACTTAATATAGGAATTAAAAATGAAATTCAAATCTGTATTTATTACCGGTGGAGCGGGTTATTGCGGTAGTCGCTTAGTCCCACAATTATTAGCAAAGGGTTATAAAGTTACTGTTTATGACATTATGTATTTTGGAGATGATTTTTTACCAAAAGAAAATCCAAATCTAAAAGTTATAGCTGGGGATATTCGGGATTCTGCGAAACTCCAAGAATCTTGCAAAAACCATGACGTATTTGTAAGCTTAGCTTGTATTTCAAATGATGCTAGTTTTGAACTAGATGAAAAACTTTCTACTAGCGTAAATCTTGATGCATTTGAACCAATGGTTCTCGCCGCTAAAAATTCTGGGATTAAAAGATTTATCTATGCTTCTTCTAGCTCTGTATATGGAGTTTCCGACAAACCGGATGTAACCGAAGATCATCCACTTGTGCCGTTGACTTTGTACAATAAATACAAAGGAATGTGTGAGCCGCTTTTACGTAAGCATACAACAAATGATTTTGTTGGTGTGACTTTTAGACCAGCGACAGTTTGTGGTTATGCGCCGCGTCAGAGATTAGATTTATCTGTGAATATTTTAACGAATCATGCAGTAAATAAAAATAAGATAACTGTTTTCGGTGGAGATCAATTGCGTCCAAATCTTCACATACAGGATTATTGTGGCATGGTTGAATTGCTATTAGACGCTCCTGATGAGAAAATCCAAAATGAAATTTTCAACGTTGGATTTCAGAACATGTCAATTAAAGACATAGCAGTGTTAGTCAAACGCGTGGTTGAGGAAGAGTATCCTGAAAAAGGAGAAATTGGAATTGTCACTGAGTCTAGCAATGATAACCGGTCTTACCATATTAATTCGGATAAAGTTAAACGTGTTCTAGGGTTTACACCAAAGTATTCGATTGAATATGCAGTCCGTGAATTATGCAAAGCATTCAAAGAAGACAAACTTCCAAAGAGTTTTGATGATGATTTTTATTTTAACGTTCGTAGATTGAAACGTTTGCAAGCCGTATGAGTAATAAACCTATTGCAATAGTAACAGGTGGAGCAGGGTTTATCGGTAGTCATATGGTTGATCTACTGCTCGACAAAGGATATGAAGTGCGAGTTATTGATGATATGTCCGGCGGGCATGATCGTAATATCGCACATCATAGAACTAACGCATCGTTTACTCTCGAAAAAGAAAATATCAGCAATATAGAGCCTGATAGTAAAATTTTTAAAGATGCGAAGTATGTATTTCATTTTGCGGGGATAGGTGATATTGTCCCCTCGATAGAAAAACCAATCGCGTATATGCAGACGAATGTGCAGGGTACTGTAAGAATTTTAGAAGCCGCGAGAACTGCAGGAGTTCAAAAATTTGTTTACGCTGCTTCTTCTTCCTGTTACGGATTAGCCGCTACACCGACCCGTGAAGATCATGTGATTCAGCCAATGTATCCTTATGCGCTGAGTAAATACCAGGGAGAGCAGGCTGTGTTTCACTGGAATAAAGTCTATGGGCTAAAGGCAAATTCCATTCGAATATTCAATGCTTATGGAACTCGTGTTAGAACTACAGGAGTATACGGTGCTGTCTTCGGAGTTTTCTTTAAACAAAAACTTTCGAATAAACCCTATACGCTAGTTGGGGATGGCACTCAGACGAGAGATTTCATTTATGTTACTGATGTCGCAAAAGCATTCTTAGCCGCTGCTGAAACAGAGAAGTCCGGGGAAGTTTTCAATGTTGGAGCGGGAAATCCACAAAGCATCAATAGATTGGTAGAATTACTTGGAGGGGATGTTGTTCATTTGCCGAAGAGACCCGGTGAGCCTGATTGCACTTGGGCTGATATAACCAAAATTACTTCTCTCCTTGATTGGAAACCTACGATCGAATTTAAAGAAGGCGTTGCTAAAATGGTAGCTGAGATTGATAATTGGAAAGATGCCCCTCTCTGGGATCCCGAGACAATTGAAAAGGCAACTAAAACTTGGTTTCAATTTATGAAACCGGAAAAATAGGAATTTTATGAGTACTGAATTCTTCGAAAAATATAAATACAAAATTAAAACCCTAGAAGAGCTAACTGCAATTATAGGTGCCTTTCCGCGTAAGAAAAAAGTAATTGTATGTCATGGTGTATTTGATGTAGTTCATCCAGGGCACGTTAGGCATTTAGCTTATGCAAAGACTAAAGCAGATATTTTAGTCATTACAATAACGGCGGACAAACATATCAAGAAAGGAATTTATCGTCCACATATTCCAGAGGGGTTAAGAGCACTTAACCTTGCTGCGTTTGAAATGGTGGATTACGTGGTGATTGACGAGAATGCTACGCCGATTGCGATAATTAATAATATTAAGCCAGATTTTTTTGCTAAAGGTTTTGAATATACATCGAGCGGATTACCGCCAGCAACCCAGGAAGAAGCGACTGCCGTTGAATCTTATGGTGGACAAATGATATTTACTCCCGGTGATGTAGTTTACTCTTCTTCTAAGTTTTTAAATCTCGCGCTACCTAAAGTACAGTTAGATAAACTACTTCACCTGATGGATTACAACGAGATTAACTTTGCTATGCTGCGAGAGACTTTAAAAAAATTGTCTGGCTATCATGTTCATGTTGTAGGCGATACTATAGTAGATACATATACTAGAACTACATTTATTGGCGGACAAACAAAGACTCCTACATTCAGCGTTCTTTATCAGGGGCATGATGATTATATCGGTGGGGCTGGAATTGTATCTCAGCATCTTCGCGCTGCTGGAGCTAAGGTCAGTTTTTCAACGGTTTTGGGTAATGATACTCTAAAAGATTTTGTGTTAAATGGTCTGGCTGTATCAGGTGTTGATGTGCATCCAATCATTGACGTAACTAGACCTACCATTCAGAAAAATGCAATTATCTCTGGCGGTTACAGGCTACTAAAACTTGACACATTGGATAATAGAGCTATATCCCACGATATATTGGAACACTTAGTACAGGACATTAGTGCTTCTAAAGCTGACGCAATTGTATTTAGTGATTTCAGACATGGGATGTTTAATGGAATTAGTATACCAGCTTTAACAAAAGCAATTCCACCTAACGCATTTCGCGTAGCTGATAGCCAGGTTGCAAGTCGCTGGGGAAACATTACCGAATTTAAAGGCTTCGATTTAATTACACCAAACGAGAGAGAAGCCAGGTTTGCGATG
>JANYCR010000289.1 GCA_025360185.1 Leptospiraceae bacterium
ATCGACACCATCGACATATTAGATGTAAACGCTGGGAGTCATGGAAAATACTTTGCAACGAATTTTGATCCTGAAATTAACTTTCGTGAGTTCAGCAAAGTCTGGACTTGGATTGATAGAAAGTGGGTAGAAAAACCAATGCACTCTGAAAAATGGGTTTATGATTTTCCAGTTGTGGGCAAACAACCTATTTACCTCACAGGGCATGATGAGCTTCATTCTCTTTCTAAAAACATAGATGCAAATAGCATCCGCTTCTGGATGGGATTTGGAGATCATTACTTAAATGTATTTGGAGTGCTTCGAAACATTGGAATGCTTTCTGAAAAACCAGTTAAGACTGCGGAAGGTCTCGAAGTAATTCCTCTCAAAGTACTAAAAGCAGTTCTTCCTGATCCGGGCTCTCTCGCTCCGACATACACTGGGCACACTTGCATTGGTGATTTAGTCAAAGGAACCAAGGACGGTAAATACAAAGAAATTTTCATCTACAATACCTGTGACCACGCAGAATGTTACAAAGAAGTAGAGTCGCAAGGAATTTCTTACACTGCCGGCGTACCACCAGTAGCCGCAGCGATGCTTGTAGCACAGGGAATTTGGAATCCACAAACAATGGTCAACGTAGAAGAGCTAGATCCAGATCCACTCATTGCTTTACTGGATAAGATCGGTTTGCCGACGGTGATTGAAGACAGAACACCAAAATGATAGATTGATATATGTAGGGAGAGGTTTGAAACCATTCCCTACAATGAGGCTAATATTGAAATTAAAACGACTTTGCGGTATATTTTATTTTGCCGTAATATTTTTTTTTGGGTGCGAGGCTACAATGAATACAAAACAAGTAAACAAAAAATCGATTGTCGTTTTTATTCATGGAATTAAAGGCTCTATGCTAGTTGATGAAAAGGATTCTACTGTTTGGTTGACTGGTGCACAGGGACTTGGACTTGATACGCCTAATTTGGCTTTGCCGCTAACCTGGCAGGGAGAGAAGCAAGAGAAAGATTCTATTCGTGCGAAAGAAGTTTTATCCGAAGTGAAGGTAATACCGTTTATCCTCTAAGAAAAAATCTATAGTCCCTGGCTTGCTGCTGGACGAAGGTTATTCGGTGAAAATTTTTATCCTTTCGCTTATGACTGGCGAAGAGACAACCTGGAAAATGTATCTTCTTTTGAATCCTTCTTAGAAAATATTCGTAGTCAAAATTCTGAGGCTAATATAATAGTAGTCGCTCATAGTATGGGTGGACTCATTACGATGCCTCTTCTAAATAAGCGACCTGAGCTTTTTTCGAAAGTAGTGTTTGTAGGAGTTCCTTTCTATGGTGGGATTGGATTTATGGAAGACTTGCATGTTGGAATTCCAAATGGTCTAAATCATAAAATTCTCTCAAAGGAAGTCTTATTTACAATGCCATCAGTATACACACTCTTCCCAATTGAAACAAAAGAAAGAATTGTAGTAGAAGACAGTTCGGGAAATCCAATCGAGGTTAATTTCTATTCTCCAGAGGATTGGAAGAAAAATCAATTCAGTGTGTTTGCAAATGAGTCAGATTCTAGCGAGAAAAACTTCTCATTTTTAACAAAAGCATTAGCGCGCGCCAAACAATTTAAAGAACAAATCAAAGCGACTAATATAAAGTATCCACCTATTCTAGTCGTTACGGGTAAGGCTCATCCTACTCTTTCTAAAATCCAAAAGAACGGCAAACAGATTGTAATAGCTATAAATCATAGGATAATATGCATTAGTTCTTAATGGTTAAACGAACTACCCCATTTGTATAATAGGTAATATATTGTAAATGGGAACACGGCGATATCATATGCGATTGGAACAGGTATAAGTGTGAATAGAGTTACACCTGTTAGATACTGAAAAAATTGACCTTTTTTTATATATTCATGATGATTAGCATTTACATTCATTGAAGTTGGATAGCTAATTTGATAGTATAGATCACCAAAACCAGCATCTAATTTCAAAAATAAATTTTTTCGTTTAGGAATTGCGTAATTGACTTGAATACCTTGAAATTCATACGCCCATATCCCAAATTCCTCTAAAATAAAATCATTTGAAAAATATTTATGCCTACTCGATTTTTCAATACATTCAGAAATGGAAAATAAGGAAGGACTACAAACGAAAATTTTATTTTCATTGTAAACCAAGCGAAAAAAATCAGGAGTATTCCCAACTAAAATTTCAAGAGATTTTACTTTATAGATTGTTTCAAAAAATTCATAATAGTAACTTGTTGCACAATGATTGAGTGAGAGAATTAGTAGAAAAATATTTTTTGTCATATAATTAATAACCCGCTTTATGTTGCGCCAATTCGGAAGCAATATTAAGTTGGGCGAATACACCGTCAGCGCTGGGCACTCACCTTACATTATCATTTCTTTTATGAAAAAATGATAATGTAAGGTGAGATATAGAAATTCTGTCTAGGGTTTAAAAAATTAAAATCTAAATCCTATTCCCAAACTACCGATGTCATTTGTTAAATTAGCTGTTGCACCTGACGATTCACCTTTTCCTGTAAATGTTAATGCTTGGTGTTGACCTTGGAGAAAAACGAATACACTTTCAAAGTTCAATTGCAGTCCCAATTTTGCTTCCCCACCTGCGACAGTACAAAGGGCTTGTCCAGTGCATGCGCCACCAGTAATGCCTATCCCAAAGTAAGGGTCGATAAATCTATCCTTATTCGCATGAAATGTAAAATCAAAAAAAATAAGATTATAGCGTATAGCGACTGCCGTATCGTTAAGAGAACTTAATACAAGGAGTAACGGTAATAAATTATTAGTAGAATTGGAAGATCCTCCCAATAATACAATCGGAAGAAGTAAATCCCCGACAGGATCTGATTTTGATTTTAAAGTAGAACTTCCTCCTGCTAAACCAAACCCAAAGCCAATGTATGGGTTCGGGCGGTATTCTACTCCAACTTTACCACCTGAGTAAGTACCTTTTTCAACGGGAGTATTTGAAACTCCTCCTGAACCATTCAAATACAAATACCAATTTTTTGACTTTTCTTGATTCTCTTTCGGGTCAGAATTTGGCGGAGTTTCTTGCGCGGATATGTTACTTAAAAATAATAAAATAAATATCAGAATATATTTCATTGTTTACCTCTTAGATTTTTATTATTGACAACCTAAGCTCTACCCTCTCGTTTAGTAAAGGAATTTTGTTATTTTTATTGTAAAAGCACTGTTAATTCATGGAGGATACCTTTAATATCCTTCTTCCTCATGTCCTTACAAAAAAGGGGTAAATTCAAAGTCATTTCTCTTGTAAATGCTTTGTCTAAAACCCCTATTCTTTTGCAAATACTAGTCTTTATTCGCAATGAGAGCTGCGGTACCACCTATAATCATACATTCAATCGTTCCATAGAAAAACCATTGGAATGCAAGTGTATTAGGAATTGGTAATACGATATAGTTTGTATATCCATACCAGAATTTCGCCATGAGTCCAATTGCCAGACCAATGGAAATTCCTTCTACTATACCAGTCTTGTGATACGCCTTGCTAAAAATGTAGGCGAAGCTAAGAGCGAATATCCCGTAAATCAAAAAGAAAATCGGTGCGTTTGCAATTAGTTCTTCACTCGGACGCCAAACAGTTTGCAGCGCGTTGTAAGAGCTTTTTAGAAAGACCTGGTTTATAATGGTTTCCAAAATGCTCACGAGTAAAAATGTCCCGATTGTAATATATAGATTCTTTTTCATAGAATTCTCCAATTTATTTAATTTACTCTAATACAAATGGATTTTAAAAAACTGGACACTCGGTTTTAAAAAAATTACGAAAGGTATTTCTTTTGGATGATTTTTTTCTAGACCTTTTAGGCTATGTAATTCTAAAATTGCCTCATCGGTAGAGCCTACTTTGCTCAGGGTATAGGCGCGATTCATAGCAACAATTGGATTGTCTTTTAATTTTAATAAATGGTTGTATAGATGTAAAAGCATTTTCCATTTTTCTTCCGAATCTTCTTTTGTA
>JANYCR010000367.1 GCA_025360185.1 Leptospiraceae bacterium
TTATCATCCTAATCATGAATTTGGAAAAGAAGCTAAGACTTCTTTTATCTAATTTTTTATTGCAACTCTTTTCATTCCTAAAACTAGATAAAAATAAAAAACTTGCTGAAATCTGATTTTTTCAGCAAGCCCTAAGTAATAAAATTTACAAGTAAAAAACTTTATTTCCTAGTTATAGAGCTAAAGTAGGCATTAGGAGAGCCAAGTCCTTAAATATGATTTTTACTTATCAAATCAAAAGCCATGAAGCTAGTTTATCTCTAGTTCAATTTCTCATAGGGAAATATACGTATTATTCGCTGGAAGAATGGAAAAATCAAATTGTAAACGGAAACATTTTAGTCAATAAAAATAATATTGAAATTGGCTATCGTTTACAGCAAAACGACGAAATTATGTTTCTAATAAAAGATTTTATCGAGCCAGACATAGATAAAAATTTTTCTATTGTGTATGAAGATGAATTCTTATTAGCTATAAATAAGCCTGGAAACCTGCCGGTTCATCCGGCTGGTCGCTATCGTAAAAATAATTTGACCACATTATTAAGTTTGGAGTTATCCGGTAGTAGCCTTTATATAGTGAATCGTTTGGATAGAGAAACTTCCGGAATTGTAATTTTTGCTAAATCATCTATAGCTGCTTCTAAGCTGGGAAAACTCTTTGAGATGGGAAGAATAAAAAAAACTTATATTAGTTATGTAGAAGGAATTTTTCCTAAGGTTCTGTTTGCAAAAGGTTTTTTGGGTAAAGACGAATTCTCTAAAGTTAGAAAGAAGAAAAAATTTTCTTATGAAAAGTTATTAGATTCTCTATGGGAAGTAAATACTGATTTTGCGTTAATTAAAGAACAGTCTGGAATTTCTAAAATTTATGCTTATCCGCATAGTGGAAAGATTCATCAGATTCGGGCAACTTTGTATTCTATCGGCTATCCGGTAGTAGGCGATAAGATGTATGGGTATGATGAAAACCTTTTCCTGGAATTTATTCAAACTGGAAATACAAAGAATAAATTTTCAATAGAGAGACAGGCACTACATGCAGAGCAACTGGAATTTATTCATCCATTTACTGCAAAGGAAGTTATTATCTATGCTGAAGAACCAGAAGATATGAAAAATATATTTTAACTCATCTTACGCAAGTTGAGTGTTGGCATCATCAGTAGCATCCATAAAGTGTTGCCCCTTAATCCAGTAATATTTTTCAAAGGAGAGGTTATGAAACTTAGAAATTTACTATTTATATTAATACTACTAACAAATTTTTGTTGGAGAAGTGACCCTCCATTTGAAATTAAAACTGAAAAAATAAATGGAAAAAGATTTTTTTATTTTGAAAATAAAAAAAATTTTGAAATACACGGATTGGCAGTCAATGAAGTATTGGAACCTGGTGAATATAAACCATATAATCCAATGTGGCAGGTAAGTATTCGAAAAAATTTTGATTCAGGAGTTATCTTTCAAGGGAAATTTGAATATGGTGATGATTTTCAATCATTTATAGAAAGTAAAGCTTTATCTAAAATACATACTTCAACTAAGCCAAAACCATTAATCGAAGGTAAGAGATATAAAATAGTTATTGGTAGGTATCAGCCTATTACTACTTCAATTTTAGAATTTGTTCATTGAATTAACCATGTTGCCGCTCGCCAATACTAAATTGGCACAGGTAAACCCTGGTTAGCTACTTGGGGACGGAATGCCTCCCCCATCTTTTCAAGATGTCTTGCAGACCTGCAAACGCTTGGTCGCGTTTTCGTCGGTAAATATGGTGTGGTTCGACACGCTAGCTTGAAAACTGCTGCTCGCTAACCGAGCTTATGTTGCATTGAAATGCATTTGGTTAATAGAGCTTTACGGGTAACGGCTCATAAACTCGACCGAGAGGTGAGTCTTTGGCAAATCAAAGTTATTCTACTCCTACGCGAAAGTGATCAAGGCGGGGTCTAGAAATTGCGTGATTCGAAAATACTTGTCTCTACAAAAGAACTAGCAATTTCTAGACCGTAGCCGCGAGCACGGTCGGTGTGAAGTGGGATAACGTAATTTGCGGTATGCAAAGGAGTTGAGACTTGCACTGAGCTTGTCGAACGTGTTCCCGATAAGGGATTTCGGGAATGACAGCAATGTGCAAACCTGTATAGAAGAAGCTAACACCGATTCGCCCAGAGTAAAGTTGGATTCAAGAAAATTAGCAAAATATAAAATGTTCTATTGCGCTTTTGTTTAAGGTGAGTTTTAATAGTAGAAACAAGAATCATTATAGTGTAGTCACTTTCTTAAAGGAAGCATATCCTTTAAAATTGAGCCTTTCGATTTATTGTCAATATTTGGAGGGTAGGGTTTATTTAGATCATCAGTGTCTATAACTCTAAAATCCAAACTAAACCGAGTGCTGCTAGTTAAATTTGGCGATGTTCCATGTAAATGAGATGCGGAAAATAGCAATAAATCTCCTGACTTGCAGGAGATTTTTAATTTATTTTTAAAATTTATTTTTTCCTTAAGCTCTGGAAAAATTCGATTTTTATTTTCCTTTGAGGATTGATACCCTCCTATTTTTTTCCAGCTATTATAATCAAATTCATTTGAGTTATTTTTTACTGGCTTCAAAAAGAAATCTGGATAAAAACTAAATGTATCCTTTTTACTTACATCGAATAGGGGAATCCAGAAATTGATTTGAGTTTCAGGATTAGCATACCAGGTATCCCTATGAACGGCAAATGCTGGCTTGGCGGCTTTGACTCTATGTGCATAGGAGGTAATGCATCTTAGCCGAACTAAATCAAAATAGCTTGTTGTTATTTTAAAATTTAATTCTTCTAGAATAATTCTCACAAGAGTTTTAGTTTTAGACGATTTTGAAAAAATGGTTTTGAGTTTTGAAGTTCTAAAATGAAATTCTTCATTTGAAATGGTATGTTCAAAATTTTTAGGATCATTAGTATTTAGATTCTCTTTTAAAAATTGTACTGCGAACCGAGCTAGAGCCCGGGAAGATTTACAATTTGTGAGTAAAAGAATTTTACCCTGATAGATTAACTCTTTTATTTCTTGAATTGGTGTAGGCTTCTCTATTAGAATAAGATTTTTTTTCGAGCGATGCATATTTGGCTTACCGTGTAGTATATAAAATAGTAAATAATAAAATTTGAAAGAGATTGACTCATTTGATTCTTTTTTAGAAGTATAGGAATATGAAATTAAATCAATTCAAAATTCAAAGTGTATACATATTGTTTCTCATAGTTATTTTTGTGAGTGGTTCATGTTCTCATCCAAAGGTAAGCATCCCGCCCGGGACTGAATTGGGCAAAGAATATCCAAATCCAAATGAAGAAGACATTGCAAAGCGAACGTTAGAACTAACGCTTAATTCTATTAAAGAGAATTCAAAAAATGGCGGTAAGGTCTTACGTGATGCACATCCAAAACACCATGGCTGTGTTTCAGGTTCGTTTACAGTAAATGACTCTGTTCCTGCTTCTATGAAATTTGGCGTATTTTCTAATCCCAAAACTTATCCAATTTGGATTCGATTTTCTAATGGCGGAACTCCTCCTAAGGATGATAAAGAAGGGGATATTCGTGGTATGGCGATAAAGCTTATCGGAGTGGATGGGGAGAAATTATTAGAAGATGAAAAAAATGAAATGACACAGGATTTTCTCGTTATTAGCCACCCGGTTTTACCAGTGGGTGATCCACAGGACTATCTTGATTTATTTGAAGCGGCGTTTGCAAAGAAACCACTTCGTCATTTAATTTTTAGTGGGCAATTCGGTGCTATCCGCAAGATCACCGCTCTTCGCGGGTTGAAAGTTCCTTCTCCGCTTGGTATTCGCTATTTTAGTACGACACCGTATAAACTAGGAACTGCTGCTGTAAAATATTCTGCTAAACCATGCAATAATTTTAAACCGGAAATGCCGACAGAGCTAACACCGAATTACCTCAAAGAAGTTATGGCTAAACATCTTTCTGAAAAAGAAGCATGTTTCGATTTTATGGTCCAGCCACAAACAGATCCAATTAAAATGCCAGTGGAAGATCCAGCAGAAGAATGGGATGAAACAGTTTCTCCTTTTGTAAAAGTTGCTACTATTAAGATTGATAAACAAAAATTTGATGCGCCAGAACAATTGGATGCTTGCGAAAACTTATCATTTACCCCATGGCATTCTTTACCGGATCATAAACCGCTCGGCGGAATTAATCGCGTCAGAAAATCTGTTTATATAGGTATTTCAAAATACCGCCACGATGCTAATGGAGTACCTAGAAAAGAGCCGAGCAAGTAATAAGTATTATTTTGTTTTACTGAAGATTGAATTTAAAAAATCTTATTTAAAGTAAGGAAAGTAAGAAAAAGGAAATCCGAGCTTATTTAAGCTCGGAGTTTTTTAATTGTCTAAATTATTTTGCTACACCAAGAGCTCGAACGGTTGCCATATTAATATGTTTTCCATCGTCAGTTGGAAGGCTTTTTGCTTTTTGATACTCATTAAGAGCTTTGAATGTTCCAGCATCTGCATTACTTCCATCTGTAATTCCTGGATCAAATCCTGAAACTTTTAGAGCTTTTTGAATTTCACTTAATTTTTCCTTAGTTGTATTGTTTTCACAAAGAATTTCTCTCCACTCAGCTTTTTCAGGTTGATCGATTACTTTCTTAGTTATTGTTTGATATTCAGCAGGAACAGACCCTTTTACTTCTTTCTCTGGCTCAATTAATTTTTGAACTAAAACAGTTCTGTATTCAGCTGGAATTTCTACAGTTCTTGTAGCAGCAGGTGTTTTAAGAACTTGCTTGGTTACTACTGCGGATTCTTCTGGGACAGGAACTTCTTTAGAAGTAGCAGGAACTTTTATGACTTCTTTGGTAACTGTCTTATATGTTGGCGGAACTTCTACTAAACATTTAATCCCAGTAGTAGAGTCTTTTCTCCATTCAGTATAACCTTCTTTGTCGATAACCTTTTCTTCAACTGTTTCATATATTGCTGGAACTTGTTCTATTTTTTTGCCAGCGGGACGAATTACCATTTTCTCTTCCACTGTTTCATAAACAGCAGGAATGGTCTCTGTAGTTGTGCTTGCTGGTTTTACAAGTACTTGTTCAGGAACTGATTCATATCGAGCTGGAATCAACTCAATTTTTTCTGTGGCTGCTCTTTTTACGACATTTTCATTTATTTCTTTGAATGTCGCAGGTGAATAGATAGGAATCCAACATTGACCAGGTTTAGATCCCGGTGGATTTTCAGGTAAGGAGCCAAATTTGGATGAGCTTTCATCAGCGCTTCTCATTCCCACTTTGGCTTTTTCTGTTGAAGTATCGTCAGCAGCACTTCTTTTTGCTGCTGGAGCAGACTTTGCATCTTTAGTCGCAGCGTCCTTTGAATCTTTTGCATCTTTCGTGCTAGCTGTATCTTTTGCGTCTTTGGCATCTTTTGCGTCTTTTTTCGGTGAGCTGCTGCAGGCGGCAAAGACTGCTAAGACCAAAGAAACAAGTATAACTTTAAAACTAAAATTTCTTAACATTTTTTATTCTCCAATATATCGATTGTAACCATGTAGTTTTCTAAATAGAAAAAAGTAAAGTAGACTTTTGACTACTATAAATACATCGTGATATTTTTTAAATTTCTTAAGGATTATCCCTATCAAAATAAAAATGTCTTCGCGGATTGCAAATTGAAATTCTCCAGGATAAGGACTATTATTTGGTCATTAATTTTTATACTTTACTATTGCCATTTATTAAGATAAAAGAACGAGACAGGATTTTTATTAAATTAGGTTGATTCTTTCCCATGGATTGTTAGTCTAGCAAGCGTCATGGCTAGAGAAATTTCACTCGGTGTAAACCCGAGAAAGATGATTCCATACAATGTTTTAATTGCAGATGATTCGCTTACAGAGCGCAAATTATTACAGCAATTTTTGAAGTCTGCGGATTTTCAAATTGTTTCGGAAGCGGCAAATGGAGAGGAAACAATTTCTAAGTTAATAGCCTTCCAGGGGCAAGTTGACATCCTTTGCCTTGATTATAGATTACCTGATATGAACGGATCGGATGTTATTCAAAGATTACGTCCTCTTTTTCCAAAGCTAATTATTATTTTAATTACTAGTCATACAGAAAAAGAAATAGTAGAAGAAGCAGTGCGGCTAAAGGTAAATGCGTTTCTAGTAAAACCAATTTCAAAATCTTCTATTTATGATAAATTAACTTTCTTACTCGGTCGAAGAGATTTGGCGGCTAAAATGGTAGTAGGCTATAAATCTACTGGAATTAATTTAAATGAAATTCAAATTCCTCCTTTACGAGACGTTATGAATCGAGTTATTACTTTTGATTCAACAAAGTCCGGAGGAAGTAATGAACTTGAGTCTATAATAGCCCCTGATAAAGCATTGAGCGCGGATATTTTGAGAATTGCCAATTCTAGCTTTTACGGAAGATCTGGAGGTATTAATACTTTAAAATCTGCCATTACATTAATTGGTCTAGCGACTATAAAAAATATAGTCATACTGCAATTTAGAAAAAATTTTACAAAAAGTCTACCACAGGCTTTATTTAGAAAACATTTGAATGAAATACCACTGTTAACGGGTTTGATTGCAATTGACCTGACTGCTCCGCTTAATTTGAAAAATCTAAATGATCAAATCGTGATTAGCTCCACGCTTAGAAAAGTAGGGATGACGATACTGGCTCAGAATTTAAAAATTAGATACTTAGATATTATTAAACTTTTTGAATACGGGTCGAAGTCTTTAGTGCAACTAGAGAAGGAGGAATTTAACATTGATCATATTCAGATTGGTGCAAAAGTTTTTAAGGTATGGCAAATGCCTAAAAGCCTACAAAAAGTAGCGGCAAATCAAGGTTTTACTTTGAGTGAAATAGAAACGGTAAGTGATATAGATCGCTTATTACGAATTGCAGAAATTTTCGCTCTAATAATGCTAGGCGTAACATTAACAAGCGAAGAAACAGAAATGCTACCCAGATTATTGAATTTTTATAAGGCACCGGAAGAATTAACTAAACTTTTCAATGAAGAGTATTATTCGAATATAAAAAGTCATCCTTTCTTTGATTCTATTTAAGCCTGACTTTTTTTGAATAGATTTTTAGGACTAGGTTTTCATATTTGTATTTCATCCATGAAATATATCATCGTTAGTCATATCGCAAAAATCCTTTTGTCTTTTTGGTTCTTTTTTATTCGAAAGCAGAATTATTTTGTTCCTGAAGCTACAGAGATTTACTTAAAACAAAAAAATGGATTTATTTTTGCCGGCTGGCATAATCAAATTCTTTCTCTTACAAGACATGTTGCCTATTACTTGCAACGCGATAGACATATTCTTTTGACTCCATTAGTCTCTCTCTCTAAAGATGGAGAATTTATTTATCAAACATTTCTCCGATTTAAAATGCAATCAGTTCGTGGCTCTACAAGCAAAGGTGGTTCGACGGCACTCCGTCAAATTTTAAAAGCAATTAAAGATGGAAAGGTTCCTATTTTTACTCCTGACGGTCCACGTGGTCCCAGGTATAAAGCGCAAACGGGCGTAATTCAAATGGCGTCACTTACAAAGCTTCCGATTATAACTTTCTACTCTAGATTTGATGAATACTACGAATTTAAAAGTTGGGATAGGCAAAGGTTTCCAAAGTTTTTTGCTAGAGAATGGGTTGATTACTCAGAACCTTTTTTTATTCCTGAAAAAATTGAGAATTATGAAGAGTATGCGCTTGAGTTAGAAAAGAGAATGTTAGAGCAAGTTGAACGATTAGATAAAATTGTGGAAGAAGCAAAATCAAAGAGGTAGACAGTTATGACAAAATCACCAATATCTAAATTTAATTCCACTCGAAAATTTATATTTGCCTATTTCATTTGTTTTCTTTCTTTCTTTGACAGTTGTATTATTGGAAATTCTATTAAATTTCCTTCACTAG
>JANYCR010000396.1 GCA_025360185.1 Leptospiraceae bacterium
TCATTAGATTTATCTAATATTCTTGATTTCATAAAAAAATCCATCGTTTTATTCTCTTGCGTAAGGTGAGTTAGTAAATAGGATATTGACATTTTCAAAGAGAACTGGTTTTACGAAACCTCTATCTATTAATTCATCTGCAACTTCGATGGGTAAAATATTTAGCAAAAGTTTTTCACTTCTATTTTTTCCATTCTCAGCGACAAGAATTAATTCTTTCAATATGGCGGCATACATTGAATTCCCAAATAATATGTTTTTAAAAAAATGCAAATCGCTCGGGACAAAATACAAAACAATTAAACTAATTTCAAAATTTCCTTAGGCAACGATTTTTACTAAGCCAAGCTTAGATTAAAAATAGAAATGCCTTGACTATATTCATTCAAAATTCTCAAATAAATATTGGAGCAGAAGCATTGATACTAATTTCAAAAGATGGTGCTTTACTTTGAGCGCGGAGAGGATAATTCTCTATGCGAATTACAATGATTAACAGAATACTATTTATTTTATTTTTAATATTAGCAAATATTGTTTCCGCAGAGGACTCGAAATCTGACTCCGAAAAAATATACCAGTCGATTTTAAAAGCAACTTTTACGCAAGAGAAGATAGAAGTCGCAAAGTCTTTATTAAAAAAGAATGAATGTAAAGAAGGAATTTACACACAAAAATTACTCAAAGACTCCAATTATTGGAATCGAGAGACTGCAATTTATTTAGCGGGTGAATGTAAAAACCCCAAACTGGATAAAGCAATCTGTGAACTTTTTATAGAAGATCATATGACTAGAAGTCCTGTTCGAGAACTAGTAAAGAAAAATCCAAATAGGTATTCTAAAATATTAGTTTCTCTTTATAAAAAAGATATTTGGGATCCAACAAAGAAAGAATTATTTCAACTCTATGAATTGACGCAAGATGAGGCTACTACTAATTTTCTGCAAGACTTAGTAAAAAATCCAAAGTCATCGGACAGAGTGATTGCATTTCAATCTCTTCTGAAACATAAAAATGGGGATAATGACTCTTTTGTGCGCTCTTTTCTACAAGATAAAGAACTTAGAAAATATTCCCTGCAATGGTTAGCAGAATCTGGGAAAGAATCAGACTTAAAACTATTCCAAGAAATTCTATCAAATCCTAAATCTGATTCAGAAGAGCTTGCTACTTCTTGCATTGCAATTAAAAAATGGGGAGATGCAAAAGAAAAAAAATCTACTTATCTCCGATTTTTAAAAGAGGATACTCAAAGTTTACTCCCAACTCTATTTTCTATTTTCGATGGATTTTTAGATGAAGACATTTTTAAAGAAGTAAGTAGACTTACTAGAGGAGGAAAAACTCAGTCCATTCGAGGAGAAGCAGTCCTTCAATTGAAAAATTTTACTGGCTCAAAAAAATATCCCTACATCATTCTATTTTTACAAGAAGAATACCAATCGCAAACTGAATACCATTCAGGAGATACTATCGCAAATCTTTTTACCCTTGGAATTCATGGAGTATTCAAAGGCTTGCAAGAAAAACAAAAACGAGATAAATTTTATGAAATTCAATCCGAATTAGTTCAACTCCTTCAAAAAGAAACGGGCGAAAAATTCACAACTGTGCCCGAATGGAAAACGTGGGCTAATCAAAAGAAACTTTTACCAATTACGATTACATACGAATAAACTCTTGACTTGCAATAAAACTTATCTCTAAATACATTTATGGCTACAGAACTTCATAATTTTCTAGCACAGACAGTCGCAGAAAGAATTGATCCACACAAACTAATGAAACTCAAGAAAGAATTCGATGGAGTTTTACAAGCATTAGCCCCTGTGAGGAGATTTGCTCCACGTATCTACATAGGCGGGGTTTACGAAAAACGAATCGAAATTAATACTTATGCCGATATGGACATCCAAATCTACTACCCGTACGATCTAAAAGACCATATCCGCGAGATAGCAGAATATGCATTTGAACTCGTCTCTAAAAAATTCGAAACACGCTCTCTAGGACTTCTGTATCGAATTACAATTAGTGAAGACTACGATATTGATATAGTTTCTGGTAGAGCAGAAGATGCTGAATACGGCTATTCACTATTATACGATCCCGAAACAAACCAGCGTCAGACCGGTAAACTCATTGAGCAAATGAATCTTATCCGCAATGCTCGCTCTCTACTAAGATTAGTTAAACTCTGGAAGCGTCACAAGCTTCTGATATGGGACTCTGCTAAAATAGAAAAATCAGAAATGCCTTACTTTTTAAAACGAAAAGAATTAAACGATTACGGAATTGCATTTCAACAGTGGCTTCTTATTAATATGGAGCTAAAGAAAAAATTTTTATTCCAATATGAAACTCAACGCTTCATGGCAGCCGGCGAGGAAACACTCAAAGCAGTTAAAGACAAATTCTGGATGAGAACGATTTATTAGATCATTCCTCCAATTTTTTCAATATCGGACAATCAGGTCTATTATCTCCATGGCAGTTATGCACGAGGTGCCGCAGAGTATCCGCCATATCTTTCATAAGATTTAATTTTTTATCTAAGTCTTTTAGATGTTTTTGTGCTAGAGTTTTGACTTGCAGACTGCTTCTTGTTTTATTTTTCCAAAGGCTTAGAAGTTTTTTAATATCCTGCAAAGAAAATCCAAGCTCTCTTGCACGTTTAATAAATCGCAAGTAGTGAATATCTGAATCTAAATAGATTCTGTAGCCCTTATCCGTTCTTGCTACTTTTGGAACAAGTCCAATTTCTTCATAATGACGGATTAACTTCGCATTAACCCCACTTTTTTTTGCTAACTCACCAATGTTCATATCCTTCCAATTACTGGAAGGTCGGGAAATAAATGCAATTTTTTTTTTAAAAAAGGCAAAAAATTTCACCCAGGGCTTGACATTCCAATCGTTGGAAGGTTTATATTGGTAACAATACAAAAGGCATCGAAGTAAAATACGCAATACCTTTAAAGGAGAATTAGAACTATGAAAACATTATACAAAATCGAAGGAATGACCTGTGGTCACTGCATGATGACAGTGGAAAAAGAATTTGCAAAAGAAGGTTTACAGGCTAAAGCCGACATGAAATCAAATTCAGTTAGCGTTGAATCCGAATTAAGCGACGGGACTTTTCAAAAATTAAAGGTTGCTTTAGACGAAGAGGGATATTCACTTGGAAACAAAATCGAATCTTAAAGAACAGGAAATTACACTTGACCTTTTTGGAA
>JANYCR010000402.1 GCA_025360185.1 Leptospiraceae bacterium
CCTACAATGTCTAATTTTTCCTATTTCAAAAATTTATAACAAATTGGAAATCCAATCAATAATATTAACAACAAGCTTAGTAGATATGCTTTAGCTATTTCATGGCGTCTTTGTATAAAGCAATAAATAAAAAAAATAAAGTCTATTAAAGCATGAAGAGGTAGACAATACAAAGTAAATTTTAGGAAAAAATAAAAGTCTGTGTTTTTGCCAGTGTCCTGCGCTTCCAAAATATTCATAAACATTATCACATTAAAAAGCGAATAACCGAAATAAACCCCTAAATTCCAATATAATATTTTTTTGAATTTATCTTCTTCCATAATGTTATCCTTTGTACGAGTAGAGACAGGTCTCAGACCTGTCTCTACTAGGAGTACATCGTCTCTACACCTATAACGTCTTCTTCCTCAACTCTTCCAATTGTTTGACTTTATCCCCACGATAAAAAAGATTCATCGTTTCAAACGGAATTATTTTACCACTCGTGTCGTTGATGATGTGAACACATGAACGCTTAACAGAGCGGACGTCGAAGTTGTATGCGTCTATAAAATTCATGATGATGATTCGAAATACATTTTCATAGGTTAGATTTGGCGCGGCGATATTCGGAAGACAGCATAGCATTGTGGCTAACTCGGGTGTAATCGCATCGACCGAGGTTGCCGTACTAAATACTTTTAAGAGATGGTTTTTTAGTTTTTCGTCGCGCTCGAATACGATTGTATTTCCTGTGTTTTGTAAAATTTCTTCGGGGTCTAGCATACTCGTGAGCGGAAACACTTGATTATCCAGTTTGAGAGCATAGCCCATTACAAGTGCGTCCGGGTTGCATGGAACAGGGATTAAATCTTTTTCGGTGAATACATTTGTTTGGTCTAAGATAGCGGAACGAATTTCTGTCATCGTATAACGATCAGTAGCCGGGTTGAAATTTTGGAGTCTACCCGCAATTTCGGTTGGTTGGAAGGTTACTCCGCGAATGCATTTTTTAGTGAGAGCATAATCTATAATTGCCCCAATCTCGTCTTCGTTGACTCCTTTTTGTACCGTGACTACTAGTGAGGTAGAAATATTCAATTCATCTAAATTCTCAATCGCCTTTTGTCTGACTTCTCTTAGGTCTTCGCCTCTGAGTCTTTCGAGTGCTTCTTTTTTAAATGAGTCAAATTGTAAATATACTTCAAACCCGATTTTATATTCAGCGAGCTTTTTTCCAAATTCTTTATCTTTTGCTATTCGAATTCCATTTGTATTGAGCATAATATGACGTATCCGCTTTGTTTTAGCAAGTGCAATGATCTCAAATATTTGAGGATGAATCGTCGGCTCGCCACCGCTGATTTGCACTACATCCGCATACCCTTCATTAGCCACTATGATGTCTAGCATCGTTTCTACTTCTTCTAGAGTTTTATGTCTTCCGTGACTCGGGCTTGACTCTGCGTAACAAGTCGGACAAGTGAGATTACACCTATCGGTAATTTCTAAAACGGTTAGACAGGAATGCTGCTCGTGGTCGGGACAAAGTCCACAGTCATACGGACATCCGTAAAGTGTTTCTGTATTAAACTTGAGAGGAGATTCTCCCGGCTTTAAAAAATTTCTACAGCGCTTGTAGTATTCTATATCTGTTGCGATTAATACGCGTTCTTCTCCATGCTCCGGGCAGGTTTTCAACATGAAAACTTTTTCGTCTTCAAAAATAATCTTCGCGCTAATTCGCTTGAGACAATTAGAGCAAAGGCTAATCGTATAATCGTAATAAGTATAAGTTTTAGTAGGCATACGTTACTATGGATAGAGCCTTTCTATTTTCCAAGTTTTATTTTTCTTTGTATAAAGGATTCTATCATGTAAGCGGCTTGCTCGCCCTTGCCAGAATTCAATCTTAGAAGGTTCTAAAATATACCCGCCCCAGTGTTTAGGCATTGGAACTGTTTGTCCTTTGTATTTTTCTAGCAAACTTGCATATTTTTTTTCTAAATCGTCCCTGGATTTTAACACATAACTTTGATTAGACGCTATTGCTCCGATTTGACTTTCGAAAGGTCTGGAATGGAAATAGGTTTCTGAATCTTTCATAGGAATTTTTTTAATCTTTCCTTCAATACGAACCTGTCTTTCTAAAATATCCCAGAAGAAAAGGAGAGATCCTTTTTTTGTTTCTGCGATTTCTTTTCCTTTACGGCTTTCGTAATTTGTAAAAAATATAAATCCTTTTTCGTCGAAGCTTTTTAGTAAAACAATTCGCGCAGAGGCTAATCCTAATTTATCGGCAGTGGCGAGGGTCATTGCATTTGGTTCTATGATTTTAGAATTTCTAGCTTCCTTAAACCAATTGGAGAATTGCTCTATCGCATTTTTGTTTAAATCTTTTTCTAAAAGTCCATCTTTTGTATAATTGCGCCTCATATGAGCGATTGGAGTATCTATTATTTTTTGTTTCATAGATTTCAAATTCTAATTTCTATTTTGAAATGCAAGTATAGATTTATTTGAGGAATAGAGTTACTTAAAATCTTAGTAAGCAGCGATTCTTTCTGATATAGAATAAGTGGATGTCATTAGTGTTGTTTGGCTCTAGAAATTAAGAAAGAAGACCTGCCCCTTTTAGGGCAGGTAAAAAAAAAGAAAATTAGTTTATAAGCCTAGGAAAGCAAATAGCTTTTGGTTTTCTCCTGCTCTAATTACAGGATCACCTACATAGTTAATTTTTCCTGCTTGTTCAAGAGACCTATCAGTATTGTCCCTAAATCCATTAAAGTTGGTATTAGAGAATCCATTGTGAGTGATGGTTTTAACTGATTTTCCAGATCCACCAGAACAAGTAGTTGTTCCAGAATCAGTTGTTATCGTGATCGTTTTAGTTGAATCTGTAAAAACATAAGCGGCACAAGTGCTACTTGTAGAAGTAACCGAATTTGTGAAAATTACGGTCGATGGGATGCTGCCTACATACGTAACGGCAGTGTTGCTTGAACTCGCACCGGTGCTCGTATTAAAATTTTCTATTTTTGTTAGAAGTCCACCTGAGTAGGTATTGGCTGAGCTACTACTAAGAGTAGAAGATTCACTTACAACTGTCGTTCCAGTTGCAGAGTAAGACTTTTTGGTGAAACCTGTGCTGCTAGTATAGGCATACACATCTAACGTAGAAGAAGTAACGGCACCACTTGTAAAATTAGTTGTTAATACCCTTGTAACTTGTCCACTAGTGATTGTATAGTCAGTGGTGGCAAATTTCGTTTTACTTGCTCCGGCAGTGTAAGTAGAGGTAGTAGCAGTAATGGTTGTACCGTTGTCTACTGTTTCTATTCCGAATATTAATTTGGTAGAATCAGCAGTAGTTGCCCCAGAAAAGTATTTGTAATCTGTCAGAACAGAGCCGGAATAGGTATACGATATGTAGGCATTGTTCGTTGTTGTTACGGTATTTGTTGTCGCTTGTGTCTTTACTTGACCACCTTCATAGGTAAGAACGTCAGAAATGGTATCAGAGGTCGTGGTACCCGGTGTGCATTTTCTAGTTTGTGGATTTTTTCCAGAAAAATTTGAATACTCCAGTGTGTAACTTCCGCTCCCATTATTAGAAGCAGAGCAAGTTCCTGCGCTAGTAGTTCCTGTAACGACAGATTTTGTCAAATATCCACCCGTGTAAGTATTGACGGCAGTTGAGGATACAGTTCCATCAGCAGAGTGATTACTGCAATTTTTTGAATATTCTTCATATTTTTTCCTTAAAATTTGATTTATTTGAGAGATTAGCATCTAAAAAACAATAACGGATAACTCAATTTAGAGCTATAATTGTATAGGGTTTTTAAATCATGCATTTTACAATTTGGATATATACACTATAGGAAAGTCAATATTTTTTTTAATTTTCTTGCAAAAAGCTTAGAATTATAGAGTAATACGGGTATCTATTTAATGATTTTATATTTGACAAGCTTTGAATACATACGTAAAGACCATGTAGAGAGATGCAGATAAAAAATACTAAGCATCCTTTTAAAAGAATTACTAAAAACTGTGCTATTTTTTCGACCAAATGAAACTTTTGCTAATGAAATTTCTCTGACAAAAGACGAAATTGAGCACCTTCGTAGTTTACGATTAAATGAAATCGACAAAGAAATTGAGGTAAGAGATGGACTTGGAAATTCTTATATCTTTCACGTTGGGGCTAAGAGTAAGTCGGGTAAGCTACTTGAAAAGAGGCAAAGTATTTTGCACGAGCGCAAAATAAGCGTTGCCTCTGCCATTCCAAAGGCACAAAGGCTTGATTTTTTATTACAAAAAAGCACGGAGATTGGAATTACAAATTTTTACTTCATAAACTTTTTTCAATCAGAAAGGCGCGATCTCAATATTGAACGGTGTAATAAAATTATCCTCGAAGCTTGCTCACAATCCAAACGACATTCGATTCCAGAAATAAAACTTTATAATTCACTGGAAAAATTTTTGCAAGAGCATAAAAATATTTTACTTCTTAATCCTCTTGCCAAAGAACCAATCTCTGGAAATTCAAACTGGAATTTAATTCCTATTATAGGACCGGAAGGTGGATTTAGAAAAGAAGAATTGGAGCAATTTAAAAATTTAGAATCAAAATCATATTCTATTGGGGAAAATATTTTACGAATAGAAACAGCACATATTTTCATGTCGAGCCTTTTAAGTTTTAAACACCTATAAATTTCTACTGAGGCTTATTAAGTTATCATTGACGAAAAGATGCTTCCTTAATATTTTCGATGTAGAGGAAAAATCCTCAACTTTAACCGGAGAATTTTATGAAACGCATACTATTGATTTTGTGCATATTATTTAGTTTTGTTTTTTTGTCAGATTGTAAAGACAAGAAGAAAGAAAATAAAAGCCTACAAGCGGGAGTTGTTACTTTTACCAAAGGGGATACTAAGTTATTATCCAAAGATGGAAAGGAAAAGAAAATTCAGAAGGATACGTTTTTCTTTAAAGAAGATACAATTATTACGGGCAAGGACGGAATTGTCGATGTTCAACTAAGTGATGGTGTTGTGATTCGAGTAAAGCAAAATTCTAAATTAAAACTGCAAGATATTATTGTTGGGGATAATGGCAACACAATTAATGCTAAGCTAAAACTTGAATCAGGAAAAGTATTTGCTAAAACAGACAAAAAATTAGCATCTGGTAGTTCATTTAAAATATCTACTCCCACTTTTGTTGCTGGAATTCGAGGAACTGAATTTATTGTTGAGGACTCAGATGGCAAAGACCAAACGTTAGTTTCCGATGGATCCGTAAGTGTAGAAACGTTAGACGAAAATGGAAATCCTACTGGAAAAGAATCTACAATTGAAAAAGGTCATAAGGGAATTATAGAAAAAAATTCTATCAAAAATGCAGACCTATCTCCCGAAGAATTGGCTGAACTGAAAGAAGATTCTCAAAGTATTTCTTCTTTGACGGAAGACGCTCGTAAGCGAATGCAAGAGATTATCCAAACTCTAGATGATCAAAAAACAATTAATCGCGATGCATTAGAAGAGCAGATGCAAAAAAATAATACAGAGCTAGGTGATCTAAAAGACAAAAACCAACAACTCCTAGATGAACAAAAACAAAAAAATAATGACCTTATGAACGAGACTACAAGCAAAGCTAACGAGCAGAAAAACGAATTAAAAGATAAAACAAAAGCACAAACCGATGAAGTCAAAGGAAAGGGGAATAGTGAACTTGAAGAGATGAAAAATAAAAACAAAATTGACAAGAGTCAGTTCGGACCGAAATAAACTATGCTCCCTATTAAAAAAATATTTACAATCCTCTTCGGAGGATTGCTTGTAGGTATATCCTTGTTATCCCAGGAAGACGTAGGAAATCGATTCTTACTTCCAGAAGATTTTAAAGTGTATGTAGGAAACCAAGGTGTAGTTAATCATCCCGTGAAGGGGCTAACAGAAAAAAACCTCACAACTCGAAATCTATTTCAGAAGACTCCCGGTTGCTATATTGCCTGTTATGCGCGTGACTCAGAAAAAGGAATTTATTCGGTTGGTGATGGAATTTTTGTGATGGGTCAGATCCGGGTAAAAGGTAGATATGATGGGAGGATTTGTAAGCCTGACCAGTTCGAGAGCAAAGATATCAGTGCTGAACAAAAGTTTAAAGATTCGTGCAATAAACATATTCCCGTTTGCGTAAAAAATTGTTGGGCTGGTGGAGATACCGGTGGTTGGTTTGGGATTCAGTAGAATTTAGTATTCGGGCACGCTTACGATGTTCCATACGCCTCGAAAAGATGAGACTACTCTACCTCAATCGTAATTGTCATTTCCTTTTCAGGAGGTGAATCTTTATCGAATGGTTGTCTGTATTCGAATTCGACTTTGCCTTCTCCTGTTTCAAGAGTGCGGATGTAGAAGATTTGGTATTCCTGAAAGCCTACTTCTTTTTCTGCGCTCTTATTCTTAGGCTGAATGACTCTTGACTTGAACGGTTGTTTTAGATTATCCGCTAACTTGGACAGTTTCCAACTATACCCGGTCGCCATTTTTACTGGAAATTTAATTCCTTCTAGTTTTCCCTTTTTTACTTTGATAATGATCGGCTCTGAATCTTCTTCGATTGTTGTGATATGATTCACTTTTTTGACAATCTTTTTCTTAGATGTCGCAAAAATAGAATTAACCCCTAAAAAAATAGAGAGGATTAAGAATGTTTTAATAATTTGTTTCATAGTATTTGCCTTATTTATTTTTCTTTGATGTCAGTTAGCTCTTTATTATTTTTATCTTTTTGTTTTTGTAAAATATCTTTCATAGATTCTTGCGAATGCACATAGAGCGTGGAAAACAAAAAGGAACCAAGAGAAACTAAGAGTAGGATTTTTCTAGGGGGAATTATATTCTTTTTCATGGACAGAGATTCTTTCCTTTTTTAGTAAAGAGTCAAGAAAAAAATTTCCTACCTTAGAGAGCATCTGAGAATGAATAGCAACTAGCCGGTGATCTTTTTCGTAAGTGCTTCGACATTTTCTAAATCCTTCACTACTTCAGAAACTTTTTCTTGCATGGAAAGTATGATCTTTTCCTGAGAAAGCGAATCTGATTTAATTTGGTTTACTTTACTGGAAAGAAGTTTTGTTGAGAGGACGATATCTCTTAACCCGTTTGTCATTGTAGCTAGACTATGCTTTGTGTTATTAGCAAGTTTACCCACTTCCATTGCTACCACCTCAAAACCTTTTCCTGCATCCCCTGCCCTAGCCGCTTCAATCGATGCATTTAGAGAAAGCATATTGGTTTGGTCTGCAATCTTTTTAATTAAATGAATTACTTCTTTTATGGAATCAATTTTCTTTTCCGTTTCTAAAATTTGATTGTACGCCTCGTTAGCTGAAATAGTCGACCGCTTCGAAGATTGATTGATCTTTTGAAAAGAATCTAAGATTAAACGAATGGATCTAGATGTGACAGAGGAAGATTCCTTCACAATGTCCCATTTTTCAGTGGAATAAATATATCCGACAGCACCGACGGCTAATCCATCTTTGCCTTGAATTGGAAGCGCTGATCCGATATATGCAATTTTAAATGCAGATTCTTCTTTAGATTTTCGGATTTTGACAGGAGAATTTGTTTTTAATGCCTGGGATGTTACTGTTCCTTCGGGGAGAGTCTGCCCTACTTTTAAACCAAAGGGAAGAGAGCCTTCGTTATAAAGTAGGATTTTAAGTTTGCTGTCAATGATTATAGTGGCATCCTGTTTCTCTGTTAAATGAAACAAATATTCTGTCATGAACATTCCCATTTTTAAGAGTTCTTTTTCTTCTTCCGGGTAGCTCAATAAGGATTCAAAAGGAATCATAAAGTTCATAAAGGAGAGCATTTTCAACTGCCTTAAAACTAAAAGAATTTTTGCATTTTTAGGCATCATTTAATCAAAGTCCTGTGCATATTCGATAGCTTGACTAAATAAAAGAGTTGTAAAACCTAATCATTAATATGGCAAAAAAGAAATATGCAAGTGCACTTACCCTTTTTGGGTATTCGATTTTTCATCCGCTCAATTTAATCTTACTTTTGAACTGTTTAGTGTTCTTAATGCAGCTAAGTGAAAATCTGACGATGACCTATCTATTTGCACTAACACCGACGTTATTTTTTTCAGGAAATTACTGGCAGATTTTTACTTATGGATTTTTACACTCTACATATTTTGATTTAATTCCTTTTCATATCTTGATGAATATGTATGGTTTTTATATGCTTGGCAGATATATAGAACCAATTATCGGGAAAACAAAATTAGCTGCTCTGTATTTTCTTGCTCAACTCGGTGGCGGAATATTTATCATTGGTAACGCAATGGTGATGACGTATATTGTGATGCCAGAGCATCTAGACATGATTTTAAAAACCCCTACGGTTGGCGCAAGTGGTGCCGTTTTCGGAATGCTTGCAGTATTCGGACTTTTGTTTCCCGAAGAAGAGTTAATCTTTATTATCCTCCCTATCAAAGCCAAGAACGCAGTATTTTTTTCTCTTGTAATTGGATTTCTCTTAGAGTTTTTTTATGCCGCCCCGATTAGTAATCTTGGACATTTGGGTGGTGCAATTGTTGGATTTATTTTTTATTATTTAGTTATTCGAAAGGCAGATAAAAAAATTGTATTTAAAATTACTTTGACCAAAGATAATCTTGAGAAAATGATCGATCCTAAAAAGGAACCTTTTAAAGACCAAATAGCGCAGAATTTAAAAATTCGTGAGTCAGTGAAACGATTTTCTAATTTTAAGGATAAAGAAGAGTATCTCCATTCCTATCAAATTCCGAATGCAAATATTTGTAGTCCACCAACTTATAATACAGAGGACGAATTCTGTTTACGATGCGAATGGTTTGGAAATTGTATGCTTAGAAAATCTAAAATGGAGACTGAAAATTCATGAAATCAAAAAATAGTTATCTGAAGATAATGCTTATTATCTCGCTCGTTGGCATAATGGTATTTATCCCATTACTGAGTGAATCTCTCGAAATTTTGACTGATGGAGATAAAGACGGAATTAGTGATGCATTGGAAAAGTATGCAGGTCTTGATCCAAAAAAAGATGAATGCGACCCAACTGGTTGTAGCGGATTTTATGGTGATGAATATCTAGTGATGATACTCGATCAAAGTGGGAGTATGGCTGAAAAACTCGGAGATGACACTCGTATGGAAGTTGCAAAAAGAGTCTCTCTCAAGTTAATTGAAAAATTTCCTTCTACTGCTGCTGGATTAGGATTTTACTCCTACGGAACAAAATTACCGGAAGGGGAGGAGCAAGGTGGTGAGGATAACGGATGTAAGTCTTTTATTGAATTGCAATCACCTTTTAAAAAATTAAATCGAAAAGATTTAAAAGAGCATATCCAGAAAATGCAACCAGAATTAGGAACTCCTCTTGCTTATTCTCTTTTGAAATTTAGAGAATCTATTTTAGATAAAAAAGGAAAATTCAATTTACTATTAATTACTGATGGCGGAGAAAGCTGCAACGGTGATCCAGTTGAAGAAGCAAAGAAATTAGTGATGCTAAATAGCAAAACACTTGCAGTTAAACTTTCAGTAATCGGATTCGGTGTTGATGATAAGACTGCTGAAGAATTAAAAAAAATTGCAATCGCATCCGAGGGCACATATCAGACAGTAGCCACAGAAGAAGGACTTGAAGATATATTCCAAAAACCAATTAAAGACATCATCGCAAGTTTTCAGGGAATTTTATGCTTACATAAACAATTAGACAAATTGCTATTATGCGAACAGAGTCGAGACAATAAACTAAGGGCAGCATTCAATAAACTGAATGGTTCTTTTCCAAGCCCATTTAATGATGAGGAAAAAAAGACACTTATCAAATACTATCCCGAAACAGAAAAATACATCCAGGCGAGAATCCAAGCCTATACCAAAATTAAAAAAGAAGGAACAGAAAGCTACATCAAACGTATTGATGAGATGAGTAAGCTCATTGTTCCGCCAGTAGATAAAATAAAAAAGAAAAAATAATTAGCCTAAGCTTGCGAAAGACGTATTGATAATGAGCGTTCGTATAACTACATTTTTAAAAAACCTATTAAAACGAAAGCTAGTTCGCTTTCTATTGGTTCTCATTGTCTTATACAAGCTTGTATTTAATTCTTTTACCGGAGAATTTTTAATTAAAAAAGGATTCGCATCTGCGTCTACTGGCTCGATTTCTCTTAGTGTAAAACGATTCTCTCTTTTCTTTGGTATTATCATTAATGATATATTCATTGCCTCTGGAGAAGATTTTGAAAATAAGCCAATCTTAAAATTGGAGCGACTTGCGGTTACTTATAATTTACCTTTAATATTTACAGGGCGCTTGAAGCTAACAGAGATTTCTCTCACTAAGCCAGAAGTATTTATTTGGCAAAAGAATGGAAAGTGGAATTTGGAAACTTTATTTATTCCAGGTGAAGACAAAAAGAAAGAGGAAGAAAAAAAAGAAGAATCACCTGCATCAAATGAACTTTCCCTACCCATTCCAGTAAGTGCTTACTTGAATTTTTTTATCCACGATTTAAAAATAGAAATGGAAGCGGAAAAAGGAGAAAAGTATTTTTATGCGTTTCTTGACAATTTTAGCTTTTACTTCCTGTTAAATACAAAACGTTTTTCCATTTTACCTTATTCGACAAAAGCAATTTCAATCATTGACGAATTAACTATCCAATTAAATCCAACAGATGATATTACTATTTCAATGAAGGATAATATCGCTTCGCTTCAAACAGATTTAAAATTATCTTTGTTACTAAATAATAATAACTCGGGAGATGTTCCGATTTTAAATTCTAGCTTAAATATTGGCTCGGATAAAATTCCTATTAAAATGAAAAAAGGAAATATCCAACCTTTTAATTTTAAAATTGGTTATGAACTAAATTATTTGCCAGACGCGGATAAGGTTGAACTCAAAGATTTACTTTTTTCTTTTGCGGGAGATAAACTTCTAGAAGGAAAAGGAGAAGTCAGTGACGTTCTAAAAGAAAATCCAGAAATTCATTTTGAAGTGACTGAATCGAATATAAATCTAGATAATATTGAGCGGATAACAGATACAGTTCCAATCATTCCTCCAATGAATCTAAGTGGTTTTTTTAGTTTAAAGCCTTTTTCCGTAAATGGAAAATTAGATAATTTAAAAATTGATAGCGAAATCAAAGGAAAGAATATCATTGTCGAATTATTCGGGGCTATTCACAATATGCCGATCATTGATTTAGATATGATTGCAACTTTAGATCTGCTTACTAAGGAAGTGTCTTCGGATACTAACATTTTGCCTATACTGAAGAAATTGGAAATTCAAAATCTAGAAGGGCAATACAATGGAATAGTTCTGAAAATTAAAGGAGAAGTTTCGCCCAAAGAAAAAGTAAATGTAAATCTAGATTTAGATAGAGTAGTCATTGAGAGGTTTGTTCCTGATATACTCGGAAGGGCTCGGCTAATTATAAATGCAACCGGCGACAAGCTTTCTTTTCTGAATATTGATTTAAAAGGGAATTTGCAGGGTCTTAGGTATAAATTGGGAAGAGGAATTTCCGGTATCAACCAGATCGAACTAAAACTAAAGACAGCACTCGATTTAAAAAAAGATTTTCAGTTGGAGACATTGAAAGTTGAACCACTCACTCTCACTATAAAAAATGAGAACGAAACGAAAGACTTCGCTGCTAAGATTGTATCCAGTCTTGATTTAGATATTAGAAATGGAACGATAGTCAAGCTCGACAAATTGAAATTAGACGCTAATATCACTCATTTAATTCCAACAGTTCCAGTTGCACTGCGTGGAACTATCGCCGGGTTAAGACAAAGTCTTGGAAATGAACTTACATTAAACGGAACTGCAAATTATAAAGAATCTAAAACAAATAAGATTATAAACTTAGGGCTAAGCGTGAGTTTGCCCGCTTTAGAGTTGACCGACCTGAGTCTTACAAGCCTAATTGAAATTGAAAAAGATGAAAAAGAAACTCTGACGATTGATAATATTACTCTATCTGCTTTTCAAAATAAATTCAAAGGACTTTTTAAGGGTAGTTTCTATAAGCCTCGAACTGCAAGTCCCCCACTCGGCGAATACGGGGGAGAGTTAAACGGGAATTTAACTCTAGAATCGGATATCTTTCGTTATGTGCTAAAGGGAATGTCCTTTAAAGGTGACTTGGATATAGATATAAACTTAAAAGATAATTTGATTAAAGGTGCTTTACGTTCAAACGATTCATCTATTGTTTATAAAACGAGCCAATGCCCGGGAAAAGGTTGCCAGGTGTATGAAGTAAACGGGTTAAAGATGAATATCCCCTTCTTGCATGATATAAACGATAAGACGACGGAAGAACTTCTCGATGGAAATAAAACCAATTTTGTAAAAACCTACGGACAGGATTCTCCAACTAATCTATCTATTGATTCTATTACAGGCACTCACCCTGCTTTAGAAAATGCTAAGCTTGATTTTGTAAAACGCATTGGGGATAATCCCGGTTTTGTGGCGAGAGTGGATTATATCGAAAATTATTTAACCGTTGATAATATGAAAGCTAGTTCTATGAATGGATTTATTTATGGGAAGGATATTTTATTTAATATAGGAAATGGAGATCCGGCTAAGATTGAATATGCGGGCGTAATCCAGGTCAGGGATATTGATCTTTCAGAAATGCTGCCAAAAGAAATGCGTAAGAAAATTGACGATGGGAAAATTAAACTGGACTTAAATATATCAGGTAAAAATTTAACAGACCCGATTGAGAACTTAGAATTATTTTTTAGCACTTTTTATATTGGTGAGGATTTTGGAAAGACTGCTATTAGAATCGTTAGCCCCGAAAACTGGATGACAGATAGAATTATAAATAGCTACCGTGTTGACAAGATTGAAGTTGAACTAACAAAGGGTCTTGTCTATGCAGTCATTAAATTTCAAAAATCCGTATTTAATACTCTCGTATTTAATGTTGAAAATGATATGATCTCGCAAGAAAGAATTCCGCTTGCGAGTTTTTTAAAGCGAACCGAAAAAGAATTATCTACTTACAAATGATTGAGACTGATTACCACGGATGAACACAGATAAAGAAAAGATGAGGTTAAGGTTACATGAAACTTTTTCAATTTAGTTTTATTTTTTGGATAATTATAATCTCTAATTGCACTACACTTAGACCGCCAGCAATAACTTTTACACAATCACAAACGGCAGCAGAAAGACAAATGATTGGTGACGGAAAAGAATTAGAAAAAGACGGGTGGATAATATCATCTATCCGCACTTCTGCATCAGGATCGGATATTTGGGAAAAAGAAATCTTAGACAAAGAAATTCCAGAAGGGGAACTTGACGAAACAACTTATACTGCACTAAAGAGTCTTGCTTATTTGGCTAAAGATGTGAGAGATTTTAAGAAAAAAGATTTCATCGGCGAAGCCCTTGATGGGCAAATCAAAGTTAACCCTTTACTGAATGAATCCAGGTTCAAAAAGGAATTTCCAGAAAGTAAAACAAAGATAGATGAACTTTTAAAATTGGTAAATGCTTCTAGAAAAATTATCCACGATCATAAACTACAAAAACTCGCCAATGCGAACCTAAAAGAGCAAGAGCTACTCAAGCAAAAAGAAATTCTACTCCTTTCGTTCTACCAAACTGTAGAGGACGGCGAATACTACGAAGCCAAACGCGGCAAATGGGGACGTAAAGAGTGAAAAAAATATTCTTCCTCTGTGTCTGTGTAACTCTGTGGCAAAATTGTTCTCTGTTGACCTATCGCACATCCGAGGTTAAGCAGAATGAATTTCAATATTCTAATATCAGTAAATCTCACTTTACGCCTAATAACGAGAAACCGTTTCCACTAACGGTTCGTCGTGGGAATAATATCTATAATTCTGTAACTAAAGACGGAAAATACTTGTTTTTCGCTAGTGATGCAGCTGGCAATTTTGATATTTACTTGCGCGACTTACAGAGTTCTGCCGTTCTACCGGTGACGAGTCATCCTGCACCGCAATATAAACCTGCGATTAGTCCTGACGGAAAAAAACTTGCCTTCGTATCAGAGCGGTATGACTCAGAAGGAGATATTGTTTTAATCGAATTAAATCCTGAAAAAATGGTGCGATCCTGGCTCGAAGGAAGCTACGAGATAGAGAATTATAAACAGGATGTAATTACAAATCCAAACCATGAAGACATTACAAAGATTAAACGGGTAATGGATGCAGATCCAGATTGGTCTCCCGATGGCAGGTTCATTGCATTTACAACTAGACGCTTTGGTGGAAAAAATCCTAATATTGGGATCATTGATACCAAGAATAAAAACGCAATCATACAAATTACGCAGAATGGAGGGGCTACTCCTCGTTTCTCTCCAGATGGAAAAAAAATCTATTTTATATCCTTTAAAGATGATTCTTTTGGAGAAGTTTATTCTATAGACCTAAGTACAAAAGAAGAAAAAAGGCTGACGAATGATAAGTTTATGGACTTTAGTCCTTCCGTTTCTTTTGATAATAAGTATCTTTATTATACGTCTATTCGTCGGGATTCGAATTGCAATAAACGATTAGATGAACAGGATAATAGCTATATTATCCGCTTAGATTTAGAAACGGGAGAGTCGATTCCTCTTACTGCGGGTAATTTATCATTATTCGATACAAAGTATTCAAGTTTAAATGGTGGCTCCATTTTATTTAGCGCCTCGCTAGATAACGCCCTGAATATTTATTTTATTCCAAAAGATGGGGAAATTCCAAAGCAAGTAAATATCACAAAACAATACGATCTTGCGAGACTTTATAAGTCTCGTTCCATGGATTACTTTAAATTAGCCTTTAACTCTATATATCTTTATTTCGGCAATGACCCACTGTATCCTCTCTATCGATCTCGCGCCGATAAGCAATTAGCCGTTGATTACCTGGAAGACGGAGAGGACAAAAAAGGCGAAGAACTCTTGGTTGAGATGACTAAGACTAAAGGGCATAAACTTCATGGACTATCCTATGCACTCGCCATTGAACAACAGGCTATTTTAAAAAACAAAAATCCAGTTACAGAGCTTACTAGCTATTATGACTTTATGAAAAACGAAAAGGGAGTTCATCCGCAAATGCTTCCTTCTATTTTGATGACTATCGCGGATTATTATACCCAGATAAATGATGTTAAGCAAGCAGAAAAGGCATTTCAGGGTATTCGAACAGAATACCCTGCCTTTTACCGGATAATGGAAGTTAAACGTAAGGAGGGAAAATTTGAATACCAGCTTGATGCAAGTAGAATTCCAGAAAGTTTCATTGAGATTATAAATAGTTCTGAGTCCAATCGTGATGATAAAAAGTTTGTCATGGATGATATTATAAAACGACTCGGTGGTCAGGATGATCTTGAAAAGAAAACACGGCTAATAGACTCTTACCTGGGAGAGCAAAAGTTAGAAAAAATTTGTCCCGAACTTGCCGGGCTCATTAAATACACAAGAGCCTTTATTTTAAATGAGCAGGATAAATTTGAAGAAAGTAATAAACTCATAGATTCTTACTTGCCATCTATTCAAGTTGGGTCTTATGTTTATCTCAAAAGCAAATTATTAAAAGCAGACAATTACAAAGACAGTGGTGATGAAGAGAAATCCAATCAGGAATTGATTGCCTTCGTGCAAAACTATGATTATTTTTCCGGTATAGAAATTACAGAAGAAGATTTAGAAAATTCCTTTTTTTATTTTGAAACAAGTGCAAGAGAATACGAAAGAAAAGGAAATTTAAAAAAATCAGTTCAAAATTTTATTTACAATAATCTTTTATTATCCCTCGCTATGGAGCGCAAACTTCCGATCGGCAAAACATATCGAGACTATTCAGTCTTCTATCAAAAAATGATGATAGATAATTCCTTTAAGTATTCAAAAACAATCAATGAAAAAGACTCAGATAAAGTATTAAATAAATTTAATTTACTGGGTAAACGACAATTAGACGTAACTGGTAAGCTTACAGAATCTCTTGCCTATTTTTTTAGATGGAAATATTTTCGTATCTTCGGTGATTTTAGAGACTTACAGTATTTATCCCCATTAGAGGAAGAAGCTTTTCAGCAGGCAGAAGACTATTTTAAAAGTAGAATTAAAATTGCACGAGAAACCCTTGATTATGCAACCATCTATGGTTACGCCTACTACTTAGTATCCAGTGCCGTGCAAATAGAATCCTATCATATTAACGAAGAGACTCTGACCAAAGCAAGAAAGGCATTGGTTTTGCAACAGCTAAAGCAAGCTGAGTATGACTTGCAGTGGATAATATATGCTAACCCCAATTATACCGATGCCTATTTACTTTTAGGTTGGTTATATCAATACATTGATGTTCGAAAGAAGACGATTACTTTTCCTGAAGGAGAGGTAGATGCGGAAGTTTATGAAACACTTTATGCCCGCTATTTTCCCTATAAATACTTAGAAGAGAATATTGAGCTTTATAGTCAGATATTGCAATTCATTGGAACGAATCATGATAATAAAAAAGCCCTTTCTGATATTCATCTAAATATGGCTAATAACTATTTTCTCCTTTCTAATTATCCGAAGGCATTTACTGAATACCAGGAAGTAGAAAAATTATCCAAGTTTATTTTAGAAAAAAATCGTTTTGAAAATTACAGGCAGCGTGCTATCTATTATTTTAATCTTGCAAGAATAAATATTTACAATGAAAAAACAAGAGAATCTATTCCCTACTTAAAAAATGCATTAGAACTCTATTACAAGAACGAATACTTTCCATTACTCGCTCGGATTGGAACTAAGAATATTCCTGAATTGAATAATTATCTAGAAGATGTAAAAAAGAAAATCGCTTTACTCAATGCACTTCTCGGACTTGTCCAGATGGATTTAGAGATGTATCGAGATGCGATTACTTCTTTTTCTACCGCAGTTTCTATGAATGGTAAGTCTGACTACATAAACGATATTAGCCTCTACAATTCGCTCGCATTTTGTTACCAAGAACTTGGGGATTATAAAAAATCAGAGGCAAGTCTCAAGCTTGCGGATAAAGAATACAAAAGGAAAAAAAGAAAGCTCTCTGAAATATTTTCTTTTTCCATCGGAGATAAATTTTGGAGTATGGCTTTGCCGGATAGCGCGAGAGTTATTGGCGAAGGAAGATTCCCGGGTGAAATTCCACTTGATTTTGCGAACTTGATTACAAAGGGGGTTCGAATTACAAATTCCTCAGAAAAAAATGAGTTTGATGAAGTAGCAAATCTATTGGAAGAAAGAAGTCAATTTATAAAAGAAAAAAAATTAGATAAGACTCTAATCGGGGAGAGGATTTTAAACAATCGACTAAACGAATTGGGATTCAATGAATTTTCTAGAGGCAACTACTACGAAGCCACTAAAATTTATACAGAAGAATACGAAGAGCTAAAGAAAAAAGGAAATCTAAAAGCAGCTTTCCAATCTTACATAAAATCGGATATTTCTCTTTATTCGCATATTGAACAAAATGCAGAAAAGAAAGAGGTATTATTAAAAGAGTTGCAGATCAATATTAAATTCTTAAATAAATTTAAAAATGAAGAACTCTTATCCTGTTTGAAGAATTATAAATTCGAAGATAATACAATCGACGAGAAGAAAGAAGAAATTTGCAAAGATAAGTTCTATGCTGACTATTATAATTATGATCCGTTCTTAGGGAATAATTACTTTTATGCGGGTGAAATTTATCTAACTGGGAAAGAATACGAGAAAGCATTCACGAATTTTGGTATTGCACTTTCTCTTTTTAAAAATCCTTCCGATATAAAAGATTCAGAGATCGGATTAGAGAAGGATTTTTTCAGCAATAAAGAAAGAACACGACTCAAAATTCTAACAGCAATCGTCTACTTACGATTAGGCGAAACAGATAAATTTGAAAAAACTCTTAAGGAAAGTTATTATTTAGCAAATGAATTTCAGTTGGAGAGAGAACTAATTACCTATTATATTTTAGAAGCTGAATATAATTACCGAGTTGGTAGATTTAAAAAATCAATCGAATTTACTGATAAAGCAGAGAATTCTTTAAAGTCAAGCCCGGGACTATGGTTTGAGATTGATGAAATCACAATCAATTATATTTATTCTTTGAAGTCTGCTAATTTAGTAAAGGTTAAGAATTACAACGATTTACCGGTAAATCGCGAAAAACTTTTCAGTGCAATCTTTTTTAGACAACTAATGATTAACGAGCTTAGATTTCAGGATAAAGAAATCTTTCAAACTGTAAATAATTTGCAATTATATGTTTGGGAGGATAAAGAATTTATTTATAAAATTGAAGCTGCGAATATGAGTAGTAAGAATCCAAAAGAATTAGTTCTGGCTAAGACTAAAAACTATGAGAGCATTATTCAGGAACTAAATACACTTACCAAGTTACTCCCGAAAGGTATGGACGTTCTTAGTTGGTATACGGGAACGAAAAAATTCACCCCAAAACTTAAACCAGATGAGCTACTCATCGATTACCACACCACCGGCAATGAGGGAACGCAAATTATTTTAAATGGAACTAGTACATCCTATAATGATTTTAAGCTGAATGGTAAAAATGATACGGCGACTCTTTCCAAAGAGCTGGAAGGAATTTTAGAACGTTATCCGCAAGTAAAGAAACTTGTAATTATTCCTTCCCCGGTAATGTATGAAGTTAATTTTAGAAAATTATCTTTTCGAGGAAAACCATTAAACGATTCTTATGAAATTCGTCATCTATTTAGGATGAGTCAATTGGAGAGAGAGGCAGACACGGAGTTTTCTCGCCTTAAGAGGATTACAAGCGTTAACCCTGTTATTAAACCAAATAAAGAAACAGGAATTGATCTAAACCCGATTAATTTAGTTTTGCCTAAAGTCGAGCCTAAGAAAGATCCAAAAGAATTAAATCTAAGAATCATACTTTCTAGTGAACTAAAAAGTTATCTAACTGATACAGATATTCTAGAAGGTCCGACAGATTTTACCAATATAATGTTTTCTATTTGTAAA
>JANYCR010000406.1 GCA_025360185.1 Leptospiraceae bacterium
TCTACAATCTTAACGTTACTCATTTCCAAAAAGCCTTGCAGTATATCTCCCATTCCCTCTGTTCCTGGAGAGCCCGCAATTTCAGGACCGGAGGCAACCGTTTCTTTGAAAAGATTTTTTCCAATTGCCTGTAACCCCGCAGGATTCACAAAGCGGTAAAGCTCTATTTGCCCCACTACGGTTGGGCGAATATCATTTCCGATTTTAACTGTAACCTCACCGCCTTCAGCGATTTGGAGAGTATTTAAAATAGCATTATCAGGAAGAACAATTGGAGGCTCGAATAAATAGCCGTTAGAGGTAACTACTTGTTGGTTGGAGTCAATTTTAAAAGATCCATCTCTCGTGTAGGCGAAAGTTCCGTCTGGCATTTGGATTTTAAAAAATCCCATTTCACCTGTGATCGCCATATCAAGCTTATTCCCTGTTGCTTGGAATGATCCGATTTCAAATAATTTCTGAGAAGCTGCTGCGCGAACCCCATGACCGACGTTAACGCCTGTTGGAATTTCGCTAACTGCTGTTGCTGGAGTTCCAGCTAATACTTGGTGTTGATACACTAAATCTTCAAAATCTGCACGGTTTTTTTTGAAGCCAGTTGTATTCACATTCGCTAAGTTGTTAGAAATTGTGTCTATATGAAATTGTTGGGCATTCATCCCTGTTGCGGCTGTCCACAAAGAACGCATCATAAAATATTACCTCTTTTTCTTTCTAATCGGTAACTGGTAAAAAAACAGTAGAACTATTTTTATGGCTGGAGGAAGATTTGCCACAGAGTCACCGAGACACGGAGGGAGGGAGTGGTTAATTCGAAAGCATCTGCCAATGCATGAAACATACTATCTATGATACTATGAAAGTTACTATTAAATATATTCGTAGGTTTTTAGGAGTAAGAATGAGAGTATCTTTAATAATAATATTGATAGAAGAGAAGATGTATCGGCATTTAAAGTTCAATGGCTTTTTGCTTACGCTTTCATACTTGACACTCAAGTAATATAACACTTTGCTGATGAAATCATCCGACTGAGGTCAAGCAATTGAAAAGATTCGTTCCTATCTTTATAATTTTAATCAACCTATATTGTGTGCAAAATAAAATTTTTATTAAAGAAATTTATCTGAAAGCAGATGCGGTCTCAGAGGAGGAAAAGAAATCTTTAGTCTTTAAGAAAATTGAACCATGTAATATGCAGAAGCTTTTATTTGGAGCCGCAGGAGGATTTAAAGCAATTGATAAATATGATAAATCCTTAAAAGGAGCTTTAGAAGAAGCATTTCAAGAAAGTAGGAATAGCCCGTGGCGGAATGTAAAAATTTATAAAGAAGATATGTCCTGTGTTACTTTGGAAGGATATTACAATGAGAATAAATAAATTTGCCATTATCCTCTGCCTGTTCGGTTTTAATTTCTGCAATACAGATCGCTACTTTCAACAAATTGGACATTTTCCTAAGATTTCAAACCAAGAAGGGGATGTAGAAAACTTCCCGAATGATAAAACTCTTAGCGAATTTACAACCTGTTATTACTTAGGAAAGATTCGCTTTGATGAAAATTTTATGAATGCTAATTTAATGGAAATGGCGAATGGTGATAAATCAATTCTAGGATTTCGAGATTTAAGAATTGAATATAAAGAATATGCTCTCTATGGAATGCTAGGACCTGCGGGTATACTCTGTGTTAATTACAGCGGCTACGCGATTCGTAAAAAGGAAAAAGGGTAATAGCAAAATCAAAATTAGTTTACGACAAAACCATAGAAAAAACTCTTGACAAAGTTGATTTACTTGTTCCAGCTAATGTTAATTGAAAAAATAAGAAAGAAGTTAGGTTATAAAAAATCCTACCTGCTTCTTATTGAGGAAAAAATAAATGAAAAAAATAATTCAACTAGTTCTCAGTTTATCAGTAATATTTGTTTTATTTACTGATTGTAAAGAAAAGAATTCCGCACAGAGTAATAGTCAATTTTATTGGCCTGTGGCTTTTCTTGGTAAAACTACGCCACTACCTGTTCAAGCAACAGCTTCCCCGGAGCTTACACTCCCAACTGGCGCAAGCTCTTCAAATGCGACAAGCTCCATAGAGCGTTCGAGCAGGGTCAACCTGTCATTCGTAGGAAAAGTTTAAATGTCTGTTGTTCCAAATGCTTGCCCATGAACCTTCGTAGACTTTTTCACGCAATTTAAGAATGCTGTGTGCTCCTTTGATGAGCC
>JANYCR010000441.1 GCA_025360185.1 Leptospiraceae bacterium
TGGAAAAATCTCAACGGGGTAATATATCTTCTGCGCTAATCCTCGGTAAGGCTGGAATTGGGAAAACAACAACGACAAGGTATTTAGCTTATCATTGGGCGAAAGGTACATTCAATGAATCCAATTGGAAAAATATAGAATTCGTTTTATACTATGAACTTCGAGATTGGAATCGTTACGATTCAAATACTAGTTTGTGGAAGGCGATTTTAGAATCTATCTACGGCAAAGATATATTAGTCGAAATAAATCTTTTAGAATTATTTGAAGCGCAAAAAGAAAAAGTGTTACTCATCTTTGATGGCTATGATGAATTAAAACAAGAACATAGAGATGAATTTAAAAAGGAATTAGAAAAAATCGCCGAAGTAAATGTATTTATTACTTCTCGACCGTATAATATTGATAAGACGTATTTCCGTAATAATGAAACCTTTGAAACGATTGGATTCTTAGAAGAAGATATTTATAAATACATTGATAATTTTTTTGAGACCGATGTAGAGAAGACGGAATCGTTACGAAGATTTTTAGAAATGAATTCCAATATACAAATTCTATGCAATACACCGATTATTCTCGAGATTGTATGTATACTCTGGAAAGAAAATTCACAAAAATTAACGACCGATGATTTAACGACAACTTCCTTATATAGTTATATAATGGAATATATTTTCGAAACAACCGTGCGTGAAAAAAAGTTGTTCGACCTGAAAGATAAGAGAGAAGAAATTTATCTTTGCATCGGTAAAATTGCTTTTGATGGGATAATGAATAATCGAATTTATATTTCCGGTGAAGAAATCAAAAAAGGATTACTAGAAATTAACAAGAATGAAGTTTTTTTTCTTCAGTACATACAGCCTGCTGGCTTCTTACATTCTAGCAATAATTATAAGAATGAGTTTCTAAATGAGCATAACTTTTCTCATTTGAGTTTTCAAGAATACTTTGCAGCCTATTATATTTCTAAGCAAGATCAGATATTTATCACTGAATTTATTAGAGCGCATAAGTTTTATACTCCGCTACAACTTACATTTTGGTTTCTTGCGGGACTCCTTTCAGAGGATAGAGTTAAATTAAATCGAATGTTTGTCGTCTTACAAGGAGAACCAAAAAATCTTATCGATTGGGAATACGAATTTGTTTTAGTTCTTAAATGTTTAGAAGAGGTTAAGAATATTGAAACTGTAAATGATTGGGATCGGATAATTTTTAAGCTTTGTATAAATTTTCATGACCTTAGTTTTAATAGAGAGGATTTAAAACATTGTAAACGACTATTATGCAAATTAAAAATAAACGAAAGGGCAATAGATGCAATTTATGAAAATCTAAATCAGAGTCTCTATGATGAAACTGAAAAACCAGTCATAGTATTGAAAAAACTTAATAGGGAAAACTCCACAATCATAAATATTCTTTTTGAATATTTATATGTGGCGGACGTTAGTAGAAAAGTCGAACTAGCAGGAATTCTAGTCGATTTAGAATTCAAAAGCGAAGTTTTAAAAAATATTTTAGAAAGTTGTTTAAATAACAAGGATGTAATAGATAGAATTCTCGCATGCGAATATTTAATTAAATTAAATGATGAAAACTCAAACGCCTTGGATGTTATTTTTCAATGTTTAAAATACAACTGGGAATTCTCTCTTGATACTCTAGGCATTCTAGGTATTTATAGTCCAGAACTAATCAGCGATATTGTGCTCAAAATAAACGATGAAGAAGAAAGCGAAGGAACAAGAATTAGGGCGATACAAGCACTAGAAGAATTTCAGATAAAAGAAAAATATGCAATAAAGGCTTTGATAGAAGTTTTAAATTCTGAAAATACAAAAATCAAAATTGTCTCGACCGAAGTACTAGGTAATCTTGGGATAAACGATTACTCGATAGTAAACGGTCTTTTAGCTAGTCTTAAATCAAACGAGATAGAACTTATAATTTATACATTGGAGGCATTAGAAAAACTTGGCTATGTAGATATTCTCTATAAAAATTCTTTTTTAGACGAACTAAAAAAAAATGATGAATGGATAAAAAAACATGCTTATCTACTTTATAATCGTCTTAATATAAAAGGAGATGAGATTAAGGAAATACTTTACAACGCAATTCCATTCGAAAACGGGGCTTCCGAATATGCGACACGCGCACTAGGAGAAATATTTTTACCAGAAGAAATTTTATATTTTATTTTAAATGCCCCATTATACAAAGTAATTGACTTCTACATAAATTTTCTCCGCGTAAAAAAAATCAAACTTTACTTTGACTCAGAAAATTATTTGTGTTTATTTATACAAAACCAAGAGTATAAGACCGAATACCCACTATCAATAAATAAAGTCAATTCTATACTTTTTTTCATAAGAAACTTACATTATTTCTACAGTGATATCGTTTTTAAACGAAAGCCAAGTTTTTTAAAGGTATTAAAAATTAGATTCATTGCCTTACTAGAAGGAGTAATACTACCTCTTGAATTAATTTAAATTTAATGCGAACCGCTCTTATCGGAAAGGTTGTAAAGTCAGAAGGCTGGGATTTTGCGACTAACATAGAGAAGGCGATAGCGGATGGACATCCTGATATACAAAAGCTAAAAGATTTTGCAGAGAGGATAACAGGATTTCGCATTGAGTAGCTAAAAACTATGATCCCTATCAACCAAACTTAAAACTTCTTCGAACGAAATTAATTTTCCAGAAATAACTTTATCTTCGGTTTCATGAATATGATATGGAAAATTTTCTAACTCAGGATGATGAGGTGCATTATCCCAGCGTGTTATTAGATTGCTATTTCTATCTTGCAAATGAAAACTATAACGAATCGGAATTATTTTTCGTGATTGAATTTGAAATTTCTGATAAGCTTCTAGAACGTTTCCATTTGCGTAAAAGATTTTATAACGAAATAATCCTTCTTCGCCAAAAAAAATTTCTCTTAGAATATTGAATTTTAAAATATTTGGATTTGCTGTTAAAGTAGCTTTTAAGTAAATAAAATAATCTAGCTCCTCACTCAAGCGGCAATTCCTATCGTTTTAATTTTATCCTGTGCTTTTGAGTGGAGTTCATAAATCCCAGACCACTCCATATAATCTATAGAGTCGCCCAATTTGCCTGCTTCAAATTTTTCATAGGCTTCTTTGGATTTTAAATTATATTTGTTTTCATATTCTTTTAGGATTTTTTCATATTCAGAAATTTTATTTTTTACATTTTGAATAGACATTTCTAGGAGTTTATTTAGTATTAATTCGAACTCAGGAGTTTCATTGTAGAGAGTTTCCAATACTTTTATCTTTTCTTGGTAAGTCATGATAGTTAAAGTATTCTCTTTTAAAAAACTAGCAAGCTATTTTTCCTAAAATTTTTACTTTTCAATTCATACATAGTATACAGGTTGTATTTAATCTAAATAAGGATTTATTATTATGAGTGAAATACCAGAAATCGTTCCCGTGGGAACATTACCTCCATTAGGAGTTGTACCTAAAAAAATGCACGCGCAGTTGATTCGTCCTGAGCGTTACGGTGAGCCAGAAAAAGCGTTTCAAGTTGAACAAATTGATATTCCAGAAATCAAACCAGATGAAGTTTTAGTTGCTGTAATGGCAGCAGGGGTTAACTACAATAATGTGTGGGCTGCTCTTGGTTATCCGGTAGATGTCATCGGTGCAAGAAATAAAAAAGGCGAGCCCGAAAAATTTCATATCGGTGGCTCGGATGCATCTGGAATCGTTTATAAAATCGGTTCGGAAGTAAAAAATGTAAAAGTAGGGGATGAGGTTGTTGTCCACTGTGGTATCTGGGATAGAGACGATCCATTCATTAAAGCGGGCGGCGATCCAATGTTTGCCCCATCTCAATTAATCTGGGGATACGAAACTAACTGGGGTTCATTTGCACAATTTTGTAAAGTACAGGATCATCAGTGTTTGCCTAAACCAAAACATCTAAGCTGGGAAGACGCTGCGGCATACATGCTAGTAGGCGCAACTGCTTACCGTATGTTACACAACTGGAAACCAAACGATGTGAAAGCGGGTGATCCAGTTCTCATCTGGGGTGGGGCTGGTGGACTAGGATCCATGGCAATTCAAATCGTAAAAGCGGCAGGCGGTAGACCTATCGCAATCGTAAGCTCTGACGATAAAATTGACTATTGTAAAAAGCTTGGTGCAGAAGGTGTAATCAACCGAAATAATTTCAAACACTGGGGAGCAATCACATCCGACATCAATAAACCAGAAGTATTCGCTGAGTGGACAAAGAAAGCCCGCGACTTTGGAAAAGCTCTGTGGGACATCTGGGGCAAAGGTGTAAATCCAAAAATCGTATTCGAGCATCCGGGTGAATCTACCATTCCAACTTCCGCATTCGTTTGCGAGACTGGTGGTATGATTGTAATCTGTGCCGGCACATCGGGATTTAACGCTACTGTAGATTTGCGTTACCTATGGATGAGACAAAAAAGACTACAAGGCTCTCATTTCGCAAACGACGAAAACAGCAAAGGCTTTAATGACTTAGTAATCGCTGGAAAGGTAGATCCTTGTTTGTCGCGCACATTCAAGTTTGAAGAAACCGGTGATTGCCACCAACTCATGAAAAACAACAAACATCCGCATGGTAACATGTCAATTTTAGTTGGTGCTCCAAGTTTAGGATTGGGTAAGAAGTAAAATCCCCCTTAGTCCCCCTTTGCGAAATGGGGTTTATGGCGATTCGGCGCTTTGTCGTTGGACGGAACGGTTTCAAACCGTTCCCTACATTGTAATGTGCCGACCGCGCTCTCAGCTACGGTCAATTATTTGCACATACACCTGCTCGCAGGGCATTTGGTGACAAGCAAATAATTGACCCCGCTTCGATCCCTATCGCAAGCCCACTGTTCTTAAAGCGGCTAATTCTTATTAAACCATTACCTATCACTATTTCTTCTTGACAGTGTGTTCGTTTACACCTAAATGAATCTTATGAGCAGCCAAGAGAATCAAATCTATTACGATGTTCTTCGAAATATGAGCTTTGAAAAGAAAGCCTTAAAAGTTTTCGAGCTTACTGATATGACAAGACAGCTCATGAAACGTGGATTAGAATTGCAGTACCCAGAAAAAACGCAAGCGGCAATTCAAGAACTTTATTTAAAAAGACTAGCAGAATGTCACAACTCGAACTATTAAAAAAAACTCTGACTGTGTTAGATGCGCATAATATTGAGTATATGCTCGTTGGCTCATTTGTTTCTAGTCTATATGGAGAACCGAGGAGTACGCAGGACATTGATATGATTGTATCTATTAACCAAACGCATATTTCCAATTTAGTAAAACATTTTCCGCCTCCTAAGTATTATTTAGATGGGGATCAAATTCAATTAGCTATTCAGCATGAAAAAATGTTTAATCTTCTAGATACAGAAGAAGGGGATAAAATAGATTTTTATATTCAAAAAAAAGAATCTTATGAATTAGAAAAATTCAAAAGAAAAATGAAAAAATCCTTTTTAGGAATGGAAGTATTTTTCCTGTCCCCAGAAGATTTGATTTTATCAAAGCTAGTTTGGTCTAAAAAAAGTGGTTATAGCGAAAAACAATTTCATGATGTCAAAGGAGTAGTCCGTGTTCAAAGGAATAATCTAGATTACCCGTATCTAGAGAAAAAAATTCAAGAACTAAAGCTAGAAGAATTTTGGGAAAGGCTTAAATCAGAAGAGAATTATGAGTAGAACCCCCGACGATAGTATCAAAGAAGAAATACTTGAAAAAGTTCTTACTGTATTAGCAAGAGATGGACTGAATAATCTGAGTCTTCGAGATATTGCTAGGGAAGTGGGCGTAAGTGCACGTATGCTAATCTATCATTTTGACTCGTACGAAGCATTGATAAACTCGGTCTTTATTTATTTGAGTATAAAACATAAGAGTATTTTAAAAATTCTTTTAGCGGAAAATCCAAATAAGTCTCTCGGTCAAGTTTCAGAAATTTATTTGGAGATGATATTTCGAAGGGAAAATAAAAAATCTTTATTGTTATTCGTTGAGCTGTACACAAAAGCATTAAGAGATGTCAAGAAGTATGATATTTTTTTAAATGAAGTATTATATAAGTGGATCAAAGAAATCGAAATGATTGTGCAACCAAAATTTAAAGCGGATGCAAGAAAATATGCAACGATTATCCTTTCTTTCTATCGTGGGCTAATGCTTGATTGGCTCACTAGTAATGATGAAAAAAGAATTTTCGTAACTAGTAAAGCATTTGCAAAGTTAATGGATACTTGGTAGACGCGAACTTACATTACATCTCCCTAGAAAAGCAGTGTTTTAGAAAATAAATTTTCGAATTATTAAAATTTTTATTGACAATAAATGTAACAAATGTTACATTTATATTTTAAGGAGAAACGAAATGAATTATACTTCAATTTTACCATGGGTCGCAGGAACAATACTTGTTCTTTTTATGGCTTACAGCATTTACAGCGACGGAACAAAAATAAAAAACAGTTGGATTTTTCCTGCCTGTTTATCTTTATTATTTTTAGTGTTTTCGATAATAACGGTCATATCAGAAGGTCAACTTGGCTTTTGGACTGAACATACTCGTAATTTATGGGGAAACCAGATTTGGTTTGATTTGCTTTTGGCTGCGGGAATTGGTTGGTTTTTGATACTTCCTCAAGCAAAGGCTCAAGGAATGAGATTGCCATTTTGGGGAATATTGATAGTAGCCACAGGTTGCATTGGTTTTACAGCGATGGTAGCCCGAATGCTTTACTTGCGCGATACATTGTCTGAGCTGTGACGGATTTGACACGCTCCGCTGCTCACCGCAAGTTTATGTGATTTTTATGATTGGTTTGATTGCGTTCTAAAAAATATCTTTTATTCTAATCATAGTTAATCACATGAATCATACGAATCACAGTTCAGACTTCTTTGCCCAATACCGCGCATAATAGCTACATTCCTTTATAATCTCAGAATGATACTTGGTGTCGGAGTAAATATCTCTTAGCTCCTGAAAGTATTTTCCAGGTTGGAAATCTTTTGCGTCCTGCTTTTTTTCATCAGACCAAGACCGGTGACTAGGCTTATAATCTTTCGTAAGATACCATTCATTTTGTTCACATTTCGCTGCCATGAAAGTCATCTTGGCTTTAAATTCTTTGCTATTACTATTGTCTCTGGCTAATAGGTAGTATTTGAGTGCAATAGTACTACTAAATTCAGGAAAAAGAATGGGATCGCTTAAATAAGCCCAGCCATAATACCAATTGTAACAATGAATAGGATTATAGTAAAATCCACCAGTGCCAAAGTAATTCATGTTATAAAAAGCATTAGCTAATTTAAAATAATTTTTAGAAGACTTATTTGTATTACTCTCTGCTTCTTTTTTCAAACGAATCATTTCTTGTATAAAAGTTTTATGGTTGTATTTTGGCAGTCGAATCTTATTATTATAGTCAAATTTATAGCTGTCCTTGATTTTTATTTGAAATGGATCTTTCATAAAAGGGATGTCAGAGTAATAAATATTTTTATGTTCCCAGTAAGAATCTTTAATTTTTTCAAATACTTTCAGGGAATTTTCTAAGTCTTCAACTTGTGCATAACGAATACCAAGTAATAATAAATAGTCGTTATATGAATGTGTAGGATTTTGCAACATTACCTGTATAAGTGGTGAATGAGCATTATCTTCTAAAAAGTCTATCATTCTTTTTGTATTTTCTAAGTTGCTAAAACGATTTTTAATAGTTCCGCGTTGAATCCATTCTGCTTTTTCTAATTCTCCTTTTCTTGCATAGAATACTCCGAGTAACCCGCGAATCCAATTTTTTGAATAATTAAGATTCAAATCTTCTGAAATATTTTTATCTTTAGAAAATAAAAATTTCATTTCTGGCAGAATCGTCATTTCTGATTTTTCATCTATCGTTTCCATTTGTAAAAGTTTTCCGAGTAAGCTTGTAATTTGGTATTGCTTTTCAAAAACTTCTACATTTCCTTTTAGTTTAAATGCTGATTCTAAAAATTGGTCTCCTTCTTTAAAATTCATTGACAGGTAATTTAGATATGCCGCTGCAATCTTCCAACCAAATTTATTTTTAACTTTATCTTGATTAGCAATGGAATTTACATTTTTGATTAAAGCTTTATCATTTAAAGGAATGATTTTTTTCATTTCAAGATTCTCGTAATCCCAATAGCGAATTCCGAAACCGAATACAGGATAGCTTAATCTCTTAATCCCATAAATAAGCAATCGATTCAAATACTTTGAATTAGGATTTAGGAGATAAATTTCATTCATCGCTTTAGGAATATCAAAGCGTTTTCCAAATAAATACCAGAGAATAATTTTTTCATCTTTACTCTTAGTTAATTTCAAACTCTCTACCCAATCTGCATCTTCCATTGGTTGAAAAGACGAATAAGCGGAATCTTTTTGATTTGGTGAATTTGTATATAATAGAGAATAAATATAATTAGCCTCTCCTATTCTTTTTTGTTTTGTGTAAGAAGCGGCAACATATCCCAATGTTCTCCACTTCATAGAATCAGTAAGTCGAATTTCTCCAAAATGCTCTTTCCAAAATTGAATTGACTTTTCATATTCAGCATTCAAATAATATGATCGAACTAATTGAAAGATATATCTTTCTTTTATGAATTGGAATTTTTCGTTTTGATAAAGACTGATTCCTCCTTTAATTTGGTTTTGAAGGTTTACGGTTTCTTTATTCGGAATAATTTCTTTTCGATGTTCTTCTCCCCAATAATCATAATTACTTTTTTTAGTGGTAAAGACTTCATTTCGCCTAGCGAAGCCAACATAATAAAAAAATGCTTTTGCTTCCTTAGGATATTTGAAAAAGCTTTTTCCTCTTATTTTTACGTTTTCGATTGTGGGAGGAGTTTTATTTTCTAAGTAAAAAATGGCTTCATCAATTTCTGCTAATTTAGATCCATACAACCAAAATTGAATTATATCTCGTTCAATTTTCTTCTCGAAAAACTTTTCCCATTCTACTAAATTCTGCTCTTTGAATAAATCTATAGAATCAAATAGATAGGTGTAGTTATTGTATTCCTCTAGCTCTGTTTTATTAAATATAACTTCCTTTATAAAGAAATCGTGGTCGAAATAATCGCTACCATCGCCACCGCATGGCAGCAAGCTAAAATCTAAAAACAAACTAAAAAATACGACTACAAACTTGATCCAGAATTTCATAAGGATAATTTAAAAAATTAGATTCGTGTAAGTCAAAGAAAATAATTTTTGAATTTAGATTTTTTGCGTGCTGGTGCAGTAGGTCTGCGGCGTTTAAGAGTTCTTCTTTAGAAATTCTTTCTAGCTGAAGTTCATCTTCTTCTCTAAAATATTTTCCACCGGTGAGGGTAGACTTAGTGACTAGGAATAAATTGGGATTATCCGTAGATTTTAGAATTCCTTTGTCTTGCAAAGTTTGTAAGTCAAAGTCTTTTAATAATTCTTGAATGACTCCTGCGCGTTTGTGAATGACCCAACCAAAAATCGGAAGTGCAATGTCGAGTTTACGAGGATAATTGTTTAGACTTTGGATATATTTCGCGGCATCAGTAGAATTGTAGATGGAGTTACTCTCATTTTTCCCCAGTTTACCCATATTGTAAAACATAAGCACATATTTATCCACAGGAGGAATTCCAGTTCGATTGAAATATTTCACTTGGTGTAAACGAATTGTAGTAGAAATAGTTTTACTTGAAATTGTTTTTAATTTTTCCAAAAAAGCAAAATACAAATCGCGAGTGCTATCCGACCAATCACAGTCTATTTGGATTTCGTTATAGGGGATAGAATTTTCCTTCGCTATAAAATCTATTTTAGAAAATACTTTCTTTGCAAGAGCCTCTGCGTCCGCTTTCGTAAAATGATGAAAGGTATGGTTTGTAATATAGACTACCGGAATAATAGAAGTATCCGCTGGTATAGAAATTTTTCCAATTACTCCAAGCGGAATTGGATTGTCTTTTTCTTTTTTGTCCACGTCAAAAAATCTAAGATAAATTTCTTTTGTTTTAAAATGCTTTAACGCATCAGATTCTTTTTCTGAAAGTTGGAAATTTGTTTTCCAATAATAGAACGAGACTTCTTTTTCTTTGTTGCAATTGAGTATGAGAAGGATTATAAATAAGAAGAAAATGAAAATTCTAAACAGCTCTTTTTTCTTAATCATATTTCTTTCTGTGCAAGTATTTTATTCTCTTTGGATTTTGGCGAATGTGAATTAATTTTAGGATTACGATTTGGTTCTTTTGTGATTTGAAAAGAATTTTCCAAAATTTCATAAATGTTGCGTATCTATATATTTGTAGTTTAGAATTTAATTTAGGCTCTGCAGGATAGTGTTGCGGATTACGTGCGATATCCCTTAATTTCTTAGCTAGTTCATCGATAAAGCGTTCCGCGTAATCAGGAATATTTTCAGAAAGAAATTCTAAATTCTCCTTAACTGAGTTTTTAAATACAGAAGTTACAATTACTTTTTTTTCTTTGTCTTTTTTTTCCAAGTTTTCAATTCCTCTAAAAAATCTGACAAAGAAACAGAATAGCCACTAAATTCAGCTTCATAAATACTTTTTCGATATTCGAGTAAGGTCATGTTATATTCAGGTAGAAATTCATTTAATTCTTTTTTGCTGCTATGAAACTGCTTATTCCACTCAGCGAAGGTAGGTTGACTTTTCTGTATTTGTTTTGGTTCAGGAGAAATTTTGGTTAGAAAGGTTTCTAATTTAACCAGTGAATCCATGCTACGGAGTTGGAGAATGGATTCAATTAAATCGACTTTTTTATGTTCAAGTGTTACTTTAATATTTCTTTCCATTTGTTCCAGAATATTGCAACTATTTAATCAACGCAAGAACATTTCATTTCCTAGTTTACAAAATCCGTCTCTCAAAAAACATTTCAAAGCATGAAAGCATTTGAACTCCAAAACAATTTCGGATTAGAAAATCTAAAACTAATCGAAAGACCCGAACCAAAAATAATAAATCCTAACGATGTCTTAATTAAAATAAAAGCAACTTCTCTTAACTTTAGAGACTATTTAGTAGTAACCGGTAAATACAATCCCAAGTTTAAATTGCCCTTTGTTCCACTGAGTGATGGTGCCGGCGAAGTATTAGAAGTTGGATTGACTGTCACTGATTTCAAAGTTGGAGATAGGGTTATATTGCAATTTGCCCCTAAATGGCTTGATGGAGATGCTACTTACGAACAGTCCCGCTTTACTCTTGGTGGACCTCTTGATGGAACTCTTATGGAGAAAAAGGTTTATCCTGATTATGCGCTTGTAAAAATTCCTAGCTATATGAGCTATGAAGAAGCGGCTACACTTCCTTGTGCGGCGCTTACTTCTTGGTCGTCCCTTGTGACTTATGGAAGAATTTTTCCGGGTGATACAGTTGTAGTTCTTGGAACCGGCGGGGTTTCGATTTTTGCTTTGCAGATTGCGAAGTTTCACGGCGCAAAAGTAATCGTAACCTCTGGGAGTGATGAAAAACTAGAACAAGCAAAATCTCTCGGTGCCGATTACGTAATTAATTATAAAACAGAAATCGAATGGGGAAAAAAAGTAAAAGAAATCACGGGTAATGGTGCGGATCATATCATAGAAGTTGGTGGGGCTGGGACTCTCGAGCAATCTATTAAAGCGATTCGACCTTTTGGACAGATTAGCTTAATCGGAATATTAGCTGGCGGTGCGAAAGACTTGAATTTACTTCCAGTGTTAATGAATAATATTAAGCTTCAGGGAATTTTAGTTGGAAGTAAAGCAGGATTAGCCGCTATGTGTAAAGCATTTGAGTTTCATAAAACTAAGCCTATCATTGATAAAGTGTTTCCGTTTGAAGAATCTGTGCAAGCAATTGAATACTTGAAAACAGGAAGTCACTTCGGGAAAATCGTCATTCGCCTGGATTCATTGCCTCTAACCTAGGCTTGGCAAACTTAGTTTTTATGCATTGACTTGCAGTATGTTTCATTAAGTGTAGCTTACAAATGACTACAAATAAAGAAATTGATGAAGACGATTTAATACCGGAAGAAGAAAGTCCTGAATTATGGGAGAGAGTCCTCATGATGATTGGAGTGGTTGGTTTTAAAGAAGACAAAGCCTGGGCGGATGATGAACGTGAAAAGATTTGGGAAAAAATTGAAGCTTTGCCTGAGGACAGTTTAGAAATTCCGGAAACGATTTTAGATTCTATCTCTAAACTCATGGACAAAGTAATTGCCGAAACAAAAATTCCAGAAATTCAACCAGTCTTAAAATTAATTCCTGACTCGAGCGATGATTTTATTCTGTTTCGAAATAGAATCGCTTTATTGTTAATTGCTCATTTTGACATTTACGAAGATGATACAGAAAGTAAAAAAGGAATCGTCGAGGAATATATTGATTTTATCAAAGAAGAATTTGTGGGATTTGAAGAAGACTATGATTCCGCCTTTGATGAGTTTGATCTTTCTCTCAGCGAAAAAGAAGATTTCTTTCTTGCAAATTTTTTCCCTGAAAGATACGAAGCCGATACTCTTGAGGATGATGAGTCTTAAATAGATTTATGAAATTTGTTTTTGTTGCATTGATTGGATTTCTTTTTTCTTGCAATAGTTGGAATGAATTTCATTCGGTAGATATTCCGGCTATTGCAAATTATCCGGAGTATTCGCTTAGTCCAGCACAAAAAAGGAAAACAGTTGTTATCCTCGCTGATGAGTCGGGTACGGAAATTACTGATTTGCTCATTCCATTTAATATCTTGTCTTTTACAGAAAATTTTCATATTGAAATTCTTTCCCAAAGAGGTATGCCAGTTTCTGTTTGGAAAGGAATTTTTCTGATTCCACATGGAAGTATGGAAACTAGTAAAACAATTCCTGATGTAATAGTTCTTCCTGCTAATTTTCATCCAGAAGATTTAAAAATAAAAGAATATATAAAAAAGCATTCGGATAAACAATTTCTTTCTATTTGCGAAGGAGCAAGGCTCATTGGTGAGTCAGAGGCTTTTCGTGATTATTCGATGACATCTCACGCATCAGCACTTTCAGAGTTTGAGGGGAAATACAAATCCATTCATTGGAAGAAAGATGTCAAGTATATGAGAGACAGAAATTTAATTTCTTCCGCAGGCGTTGCTTCTTCCGTAGAGGGCAGCCTTGCTTTAATCGAAACTCTTCTTGGAAGAGAAGCAGTATTATCCGCATTGAAGAAAATAAAATATCCCCATGAGTGGATTAAGCTAAACCATTCATCGAATGCGATTGGACTTTCGGATGGTTTGCAAATAATGAAAAAAGTATTCTTCGGAGCATCTCCCAAAATCGGAATGGAACTCTATGAGGGAATCGATGAGCTTATGCTTGCTGCTTACCTCGATACATTTAATCGAACCTTCCCGGGAAGAATTGAAAGTTTTGGACACAAGATTAAAAGTAAATATGGACTCATCTTATATCCTACTAATACTTTAACTGAATACGACCTCGGTTTTTGCGAAGAAGATTGTAGGAGTTTTAAAGGAAGTATTACGAACAAAATAAAATTACCCGCCGATATTTTTCCTTTTGATTCTTCGCTTGCACTGGTAAAATCAATGTATGGCGAAAGATTTTATGAAGTAACTAGAAATCTTTTAGATTACTAATTTTCATTTTATAAAAACTTTACTTGCCTACTTGAAAGACTTCCTGTACCTTCGTTTTTTGTAGCGAGAGGTTTATGGAACTTATTACTTTGATTTTAACTTACCCTTTTATTTCTTTAGGAATCGGCTTTTCTTTGCTTATTGTGATTGTGTTTATTCATGATGTATCGCAAACCAAGCATACGATTATTCATAATTTTCCAGTCGTCGGACATTTACGTTATTTTTTAGAAATGATTGGTCCTGAACTCAGACAATATTGGGTTGCTAACGACAAAGAAGAAAGACCATTCGATAGAACAGAGCGTCGTTGGATTTATGCGACTGCAAAAGGACAAAATAGTAATTTCGGATTTGGAACGACTGAGCTTTTATACGAGCCAGGGTATCCTATCATTAAACACAGAGCATTTCCTTTTCCTGAATCTAAGACTTACAAAGTTTCCGGTGATCCAACCTGCATTCCCTGTTTAAAAGTTATTGGAGAGTTTAACAAAAGAAAATATCAGTATCGACCTTATTCTATTATCAATATTTCTGCGATGTCTTTTGGCTCACTCAGTAAAAATGCTATCAGTGCTATGAATATAGGAGCGAAAGAAGCAGGCTCTTATCACAACACCGGCGAAGGAGGAATATCCCCTTACCACTTGCATGGTGCGGACGTTGTGTGGCAGATAGGCACTGGATACTTCGGTGCTCGAAATAAAGAGGGACGTTTTGATTTACAAATTCTTAAAGAAAAAGTAGATGTCTATAAGTCCGTGCGGATGATAGAGATTAAACTCTCACAAGGTGCAAAGCCGGGTAAGGGTGGAATTCTTCCAGGGATAAAGGTAAATGCTGAAATTGCGAAGGCAAGAGAAGTTGAAATTGGAAAAGATTGTATTTCTCCAAGCTCACACGCAGAATTTTCTAGCGTTCCTGAATTAGTTGCATTTATCGAGACTATTGCGGGCGAAACAGGATTACCCGTTGGAATTAAATCCGCCATTGGCGAAATTGAATTCTGGGAGGAACTTGCGGTCGAAATGAAGAAAACAAAACGAGGACCTGATTTTATTACTATCGACGGTGGAGAAGGGGGAACGGGTGCTGCTCCTCTTACCTATGCGGATCATGTGTCTTTGCCGTTCAAGATTGGATTCCAAAGAGTGTATACACTTTTTCAAAGACATGGAATTTCTGAAAGAGTTGTTTGGATTGGATCGGGTAAGCTTGGTTTTCCTGACAGGGCAGTTGTTGCACTTGCGATGGGTTGTGATTTAGTGAATGTTGCGAGAGAAGCGATGCTTTCTATCGGTTGCATTCAAGCAGAGCAGTGTCATACGGATCATTGTCCTTCCGGCGTTGCTACACAGAACTGGTGGATGCAAAAGGGACTCAATCCAACTTTGAAATCAAAAAGAACCGCGCTTTATTTAAAAGGATTTCGAAAAGAACTTTTATCTCTTGCTCATTCATGTGGTTATGAGCATCCTTCTCAGTTTAATGGTCGGGATATAGAAATCTCTCTTGGCATGAATAAATTTACTACACTGGAAGATCAATTAGGGTATAAGCGAGATGAAAGGAAATTTACTCGCATGGCGGATTACGGAAGTTTTCCGTCACGCGGGTAATGACAAATATTTGCTACTTTAGTTTTTCTTTTACCATCTGGTGAAAAAATTCTGGCATGATTTTTAGTTTTTCTTTTAGAACACTTTCTTTAATGCCATTCCATTCTGGATGTGCAGAAGAGAGAGTATCCACATTCGAAAAAAGTCCATTTATAAATTCAGATACTTGGGCTGTTGATAAATCTTTTCTTGCTAATAAGACAGTCTGCACTTGAAGAGTATTGACTTTTTCTTTTTGCCAACTGTATGTGTTTGCAGGAATTGTGGAACGCTGGTAAACTTTGTTATCTGATTTGATTTGATCCAAGATTGAATCTTCAAAACTTAGAATTTTAATTTTATCTGCACTGTCTGACGGTAATGCGGATAGAATTTTCACAGGTATCCCGGAGACTACAAAGACTGCATCAATTTCTTTTTTTAATAAAAGAGGAATAGCTTCTTCAGGGCTAAGCTCGCGTACTTCAATTTCACTAAAGTCAATCCCGCTTAACCGCAAAACTGAAATAGACGTTGCTTTGATGCCGGATTCAGAATGTCCTATCGCGATTTTTTTTCCTTTGAGTTCCTTTACATTTTTGATTGAGGAATTTACGAGCAAATGAATTTCGTCTTGTAAAACAGGCATTAAAATACTTGTATTCTTTGCCACTTCTGGATTACCAAGCTTTGCACTATAATACATGTCCACTTGCGTTAGGCAAAAATCGGCTTTCTTGTCTAGGAGCAAATTGATATTATCCAGACTACCATTTGAATTGACTACTTTTACTTTGAGTGATTTGTTATCTTGTAATGATTTTGCGAGCGTATCATACGTTCCGCCAGGAAATCCGCCAGCAAAAGAAGTTGCCTTATTTTCTTTGCATTGATTGATAGATAAACTCAAAATAACTATTAATGCTAAATTTCTTTTCATAATTTTTTATACCTGCTTAATTTTATTTTAAGCCATAGTTAGTAATAGCTAATAGTTTACAATTAAAACAATCTCGTTCTTCTGTTTCTAAATTGTAATATTTATGTTATTTATTTGATAGAATCCCATGTATATTAAGTTCTTTCAGGACAAAAAATAAAAGGTTGCGCTTGAATAAGCACAACCTGTAAAAAGTTTTAGTTTCTTGTGATAGATGCTGGTGCAATGGTGGAAACATTAAATGAGCTAGAAATATCTCCATCAGTCCTTGTTAATTTAACGTAGGTATAATAGGAGTATCCTTCCGTTAGTCTGTAGACTCTATAATTTCCCGCTTTATCTACAACTTCAATCCAAGCTACTTTCCATGTCCCACCCTCTTCATTATTCGCTGTTAAGAATGTCGCAGTCCCTTCGTATTTACTTGTGCTCGCGTTTAAAACCATACTCACTGATTTTTTAGTTCCAAGAGTATTATCCAAAAGCTTTAAGGGGCTATACAAGATTACGTTCACTGCTTTCATACCAGAAGGAGTTGTGCTAGAGCTAGTCGTAGTTGCAGTCGTTGTTGTCGTGGTTTGATCTGTTGTAGTTGTTTCTGTTGCAATATCTGCTACTTCAGTGGTGATAGTAAATGACTGATCGAAATTAACATCCGTTTTATCTATCGTGACTGATTTTAACTCGGGTGCATAAAAGTCAGCAGTTGCAGTTGTAGCTGCATTAGTAATAGTAAAACTTTTGTTTAATGTCGCTCTATCAGTCCAGAGCGAATTACCGGCTTTATCCGTTACCCAGATTCCACCTAACTTCCATGTACCGTCCGTTCCGTTATAACCTTCCGCATACTGACGAATAGTCGCTGTTCCTGAATAGGTTCCGTTTGTGCTTGTTCCGGAAATTAAATCTAATCTTACATAGATTGCATTTCCAAGATAATTGCTGCTAGAATTCCACCAAGAATAACTTTGTAATCTTGCATCCATGTATGCAATCCCGCTTGCATTTCCACTTCCACCTGCATCAGTTGCTCCTGTTACAGTCACAGTAATTAAAGCTTCATTTGCTGTCGCTGTACCCGTAGAAATATTAATCGTTGCAGCATTTGCGTTTACTGTTGCGGGAACATTGTCTAAGTAGCTTAAACTCACAGTTCCAAGAACTGGTGCGGCTGTATCTGGACTCGAGCCAGTAACTTCAAATGTAGGAATTAAAATCTTGCTGTCTATTTTTTGACCACAACCATTGAAAGAGTAATTTTTTGTACTCTTGCTACTGTCGTAGATATACTGTCTTTCATTTCCAGACTTGTCTCTCGCTTCAATGATACCCACATTCCAAGTTCCGTTGTCTACGTAGTTTGTAAGAGTAGCTTCACCCTCGTAAAGACCGGAGGTAGAATTCAAAGTAAGTGTGGCATACGCAGTATATCCGCTACCAGTAATTCTTTTTGGGCTAAATAACTTAGCAGTTACTGACTTGATTCCAGTTGCCTTTTTAGCAGCGGCAGATCCTTCGTAACCGTCGGCTAATTTTGCTTTTACTTTCACTTTACCTGAGCCAGATGATACATCGATCTTACTTGATTCAAGCTCAACTGAAGTCAGTTCTGGAGGTGCAGTGTCGCCTTTGGGATTATATCCGCATACAAAGGAAATGGCAGCACTTGGACTTGCACTATTTAATGCTCCGCTTACTTTAAGAATAGCAACCTTGATAGTCCCATCCGCATAGGTAATCGTTGCTTTTCCATCTTTATTTATACCGATTGTATTGCTATTTTCAATTTTTATTTTAAAAGCCTGACTTTTATTGTCGATTCCAGTGATGATTGCCTGGTATTCGCCAACAGTCAAAGTAAAGTTTATATTTCCTTGATCATCTGTCTGTGCCGAGGTATCAAAAACAGGACCGGTATCTGCAGTTGTGGCAGTAGTCGTAGCTCTTATACTCGAAGAGGTCGTAGTCGTTGCTTTAGAGAAATAAACCATTGAATTTGCCATTGCCGTAGATCCATTGGTAATGCTTGCAGAAACCTGATAGCTACTTGGTTTAGCTATCATAATAAGTGCTATTTCTTCTTTAGTAGAGTTTTTTTTCGTAGTGTCGCAATAGGCTAAGAAAAGAAGAATAATTGATAGAGAAAGGATTGTTTTTTTCATATTAAAGTCCTCATTAGGATATTTGAGCTGACCGATTCACATCGGCTTTTAAATTTATAACAACTGAAAAACTGCTAATTTTCATATAGTTTTTATGTAACAAATAACGTTTTTCTTGGTTACAGCTTTAAGCTAAAAACCTATATTTTATTTTGTCAACCAAAAATTGGGCTGGAATTTTCGGTCTAATTCCAAATAAATAGTGCAAACTGCTATGTTATTTCACCTGCGCATACTTTGTGTTTTCTCTAAGAAGCAAAAAAATAAAACATTTATTTGATTTGCCTTTGCACAGTCCAGTGGATTCATTTCCAAAAAATTCATTTTAGTATAATCAAATCCCGAAATTGTGGACAATAATTGGCATTTATAAGGATGCTAATTCATAACGAATTTATTGAAATTAAATTAAGAGAGAGAACCAAATGGACAGTAAACTTGTATCCTTTGAAAATCCATTGTCAAAATTAAATGAGCCGGAAGTCGCTTCTGCGAAAACAGGCATTTATGAAGAAGCTCTGAAAATGGGCGAAGAACTAATCAAAAAACCTATGGTCGGTGGTGGAACAGATAGAATTCTTGTCCAACATTCCAAAGATAGGATGACGGTCTGGGAAAGAATCAAAGTTCTCACTGACAAAGAGCCAAATATTTTTTACCAAAACTGGGGAGCGAATTTAGACGGCGCTTCTCTCGTAACAGGAATTTTAAATATCGACGGAAGAGATGTTGCCGT
>JANYCR010000454.1 GCA_025360185.1 Leptospiraceae bacterium
CTCTTCTTGGATATGATAATGGTTAATAGTAAGTATACTAATCTTTCATCCAAAGTAAGTATGGCTTTAGGAGTGGGTCGTTCACTACCTCCCAAATAGAATTCTCTAATTTTTCATAAGAAAATTTTTTCTTTTTTCGAATTTTAGAGGATTCATCTTTTCCTAAAAAGCCTTTTGCGGAAAGATTTTCAGGAAATATTCCTTCTACATAACTAATGTAAGTCTTTCTTATTTTTCCAAGCTCAAAAAGTTTTCCTAACTTAGAAGCGGCTTCGGATGATTTGCCAAACAATACGATTCCAGAGGTTTCCCTGTCTAAGCGATTGACTATGTAAAAATTATTTGCTAGTTTTTCTGAATTACTGAGTAGCGTAGTAAGATTTCCCTTACGATATCTACCAGCAGGATGAACGGGCAAATTTCCTGGTTTATTCACTGCAAATAAAAATTCATCTTCATACACAATTGAAAAATTCGGGTTAACCTCTGGCTCTTCAAAGTCTTCTACAGAAAAAGAAATTTCATCATTTAATTTTAAAACAGAATTTATTTCTGCTTTTCTTCCATTGACTAAAATTCCTTCTTCTTCAATTTGCTTTTTCCAATCTGCCTGAGAATAATACGTGTATTTCTCTGCTAGAAATTGAACTAGAGATAAACTAGCTTCATGGCTTTTGATTTGATAAGTAAAAATCATATTTAAGGACTTGGTTCTCCCAATGCCTACTTTAGCTCTATCGCTAGGAAATAAAGTTTTTTACTTGTAAATTTTATTACTTATTTCTACTGTGAGATTCGCGGTATAGCTTTACCCAAGGACATCCTGCATGAAAGAATTCTCCCGCAGTACGAACAACGAACAACGCTAGCTAAACCCATTTCTTTTTTTGGAAATTTATTTACTAGAATAACTTGTCTGCAAAGAATCAGGTGGATATATTGAAACAGAGGCTAACGAGTATAACCCAAATGGACGGGAGACGGAACTCGAAGACTTCTGCTCTTATAAAGATGGAGGTATGACATCCTTTAATTTCATTTTGCTTTATATTTCCAAGAAAAGCCCAAACATTCGCACCGAGATGGAAAAGGTCAAGAAAGAGAGACAGAAGATGTTGAAGGATAAGGTGGATAAGCCGGTTAATTGATTGATAAGTATTATTCCTATCACCTTGTTGTGATGTGTTGTATTTGCTCCTAATCAAATTGAACTTCATGCATCATCAACGGACAAGAAAAAAACATTCTATCACTACTACTTATCTATTTACAAATACTGTCAGACAGAAATTCATAGTTTCTATGGATTTTCTAAAAGCAAAAATTAATTTATTTCTAGATTGATTTGAACTAAAGTGTGAGCCTGAAAAGACTTTTCTAGTCCTAGGAGTTATATTTGGTCTTCTTTGGTTATTTTTGGTTCCGCCTACTCATATTCCGGATGAGCAGAATCATTTCAAAAGAGTATACCAAATATCCGAAGGAACCTTTTTGCCCGAGAAAAAAGAAACATATACCCTAGAAGAAATTGAGCCTAGCCTTTATAGCAATAATGCAGAAGTTCCTAAAATTCTAGTCGGAGGTTTTCTTCCAAAGGGTTTACATGAGATTATAGATTTTAGCCATTACTATTACTTAAACAATAAACAAAAATATAAAAAAGACTATTATAAAGATTACATTCATAAAAAAATAAATAACGAAGAAAGAAAGAAAGAAAGAGTTTTTTATTATTTCACAAATACCGCTTTATACAGTCCAGTGTCTTATTTTCCGCAAGCAGTTTCCATTTTTATTCTGAACAAGATTGGTGATTTTTCTGGGTTGGTTATTTTTTTTATGGGAAGGCTCGGGGGCTTTTTATTCTGGCTAACCCTTGTTTACTTCTCCATAAAAATAACTCCGATTTTTAAATGGGTATTGCTAATGATAGCATTATTTCCAATGACTATTTATGAAGGCATGTCCAATTGTGCTGATTCGGTATCTATTGCTTGTTCTTTTTTATTCTTTTCGTTAATAATAGACTCTATAAAAAATGGAGTCACTAACAAAAAATTAATTTCTATTTTCCTTTTAAGTATTTGTTTATCTTTAGGAAAATACATTTACTTTGGATTGATTCCTGTATTTCTTTTAGTTATTTTATCTAATAAGACTGAATGGAAAAAATTAAGTTTATTTTTGGACTTACCCCCTTTTTTAGTAACGACCCAAAAGGGACAAAAAGGAGTCTAGGTTATGATAACACGCAAACGATATGGGATGGAATTTCAAAAGAAGATGGCTGTAGAACTAAGCAC
>JANYCR010000494.1 GCA_025360185.1 Leptospiraceae bacterium
AAAAGAGTAAAACTATGGAATATTTTCTTAAGTTAATAATATTAGATAAATCTAATGAATTAATAGAATCAATAGCCCGCGGTAGCGAACCCACCGTTAGGTGTACCCCATCTTCAGCGCTGGGCACGCTGGTCGCTCACCCGAACTCAATCATTTCTTTTGTAAAGAAATGATAATGTAAGGTGAGTTAAGTAAAAATATATCAAATATAAAATGGAAATAATTCTTATTACCCAAAGAACGAATTTTTATTATTAGAATTATAATGAGATTCTAACTTATAATGGAAAGCATTGAAGTCCTCTAAAGAATAGATATTGAAACTATGCATTACGTCTAAATCGAATGAATAAAAATTAACATCGCCTTCCATTTTATTTGATAGAATATTTGCAAGATAAACGACTTCTACACTTCTCTTAAATTCAGCAGGTGCTAGAAAGGGATCCTGGTGGTATTGAATAATTGCTGAAAGTTCACGTGGATAATTCCATTTATTCGCAAGCAAAGTTCCAAGTTCGGAATGACTAATTCCAATAGATGCTTCTTCGAGAGCACGCGTATTTTCCATTTGTAAATTTTTAGTTAGTTCCTGGATGGCAATAAACAATTTTCCTTCCACGGCAAGTAAAAGAATTTTACCAATGTCGTGTAAAAGTGCACCGACGTTTATTGACTCAAGAAACCCGATACCAAAATCTTGTGCAATCTTAACTGCAAAAATACTTGTCTTATTTGCATGAGCCCATTCTTTTTCCATTCTAGGAAATTTTTCTTTAATAACCTTATAGGAGCTAACAGCGTAAAGCATATTTAGAACATTATCGGAGCCAACAATTTTAATTGCCTGTAGAATTGTATTTACACTCGTTCGGGTAATAAAACTAGAAGAATTAGAAAGCTTTAACAAATCAGCACTTAAAGCAGGATTTTTTTCTATCTCTAAAGCTAATTTACCGAAATCTAAATTTTCAGAGTTACACATTTCCATTATTTTCTTTAAAGACTCCGGCAACGACGGAAGCATATCGACTTCACGAAGAATTTTGTCCCTAATTTCACTTGCGATTTCTACTGGAATGATTTGTTCAGGAATCGTAAGTGAACTAATTGTATTACCATCAATAGATTCAATCTTAAAATTCGATTTATTTAAGCCAATACTTTTTAGAAGTAGGACAGTCATTACTATCCCAAGCCCTGCGCTTTCCTGGGAGTCCGACAAATCGTTATAAGCCTCAAGTATATTTTTATACTTATCCGCAGTGGTCAAACGAGCATTAATCCGAGATCTTTCATACTCAACTAACGGCGAATTGTTAATTACCTCAATAGTTATACCTTTATCAAATTTGAATCGAAGTACAATAAAAAACTGGGAACGATTTAAAAATCCAACATGCTCTGACCAGTTTAGTATGATTTCGTTTTTAAAACGTATGATACCAGTCTTATAGTCTTCAGGATTTTCAGGATCAAGGGAATTTCTCGCAAAATATTCTCTCTTAGCAGAGGCACGAATTGAGTTTACTAAAATTTCTTTTAACATCATGAAAATATATTCGCAAAGATAAATCTTTCCGATCTTTTGCAATATAAGCTGTAAGAGACTATATATTTGTTGTAAGTCTTCATCAGTAATATATCGAAAGGTGATTTCAATATCACTTTTTCCGGTAACTCTTTGTTTTAATTTTTCAAAATGATCCATCGTTGAGATAAGCTATTGTTTGATAAGATGATATTTATGTAACCAAGGTATATGTCAAACTCTGTTTAGGTTTATTTAGTATATTTTAGAATAATACACTAAGTATGGCTAAGCTTTGTTAATCTACATTAAATTAGCGCATTGCATAATTTATATGCAATCTGCAATAAGGAAACATAGCTATTTCAATAAAAGTTAGAATAAAATCCTTGCTTTTTAAGCAAATTATTAGTTAGTAAAAGAGAAAGAGAGTTGACGTTTATGATAAAAATTCTACCAGAAATAAGCAGTGAGTTTTTGAGTGATGATAATTTTGTTCCTCACTTTCAACCAATCATCAATACCATTACTCGGGATATTCTTGGCTATGAAGTACTTGGTAGAATTTATTCAGCAAGTCAAAAAGAGTTTTTGTCACTAGGCTCTTTCTTTCATGGAAAGACAACCAACCTCTCCGAGAAAGTACAAGTTGATAGACTCATCCGAGAAAAAGCAATTCGCTATCTTAAGACGACAGGAACAAATACAAAACTTTTTTTTAATATGATGCCTAATATGCTCTCAACCATTCATCAAGAAGAGCTACTTGATCCAACCAGGTTTCATATGATTCAACTCGTCGAGAAGTATGGAATCAATAAAGACAATATTATTATAGAAATCACAGAAGAC
>JANYCR010000578.1 GCA_025360185.1 Leptospiraceae bacterium
GCTAAAATTGAAGCAGGGCGATTAGAAATAGTTTACTCCCCTGTGAATTTATATTCAATTATAAATGATATTAAGCAAATATTTTCTATTCAAACAGGTTTTAAAAAATTAAAATTCGAAATTACGATAGATAACCATTTGCCTCCAAATATTTTATTCGATGAACTCCGATTAAGACAGGTTCTGTTTAATCTAATTGGAAACGCGATAAAATTTACGGAGAAAGGTGGAGTCGAAATAAATGTGCGGGGTATAAAGAAAATAAAAACTGAAAATCAAATTGATTTGATTTTTGAGATTAAGGATACGGGCATTGGAATTTCACCAAGTGAAATGAATACCGTCTTTGAGCCGTTTAAGCAGCAACAGGGACAGAGTAATCTTCGCTATGGTGGAACAGGTCTTGGACTTTCTATCGTAAAGCGACTTCTCGAAATGATGAAAGGAAGTATTATACTTGAAAGTCAAGTGGGAGTCGGTTCAAAGTTTACTATTTTTTTGTCAGATATTGAGGTATCAAATACTCCTGTTGAAAAAAAATCAACGGAAAGTACTTCACCTGAGCATCTAGAATTTATTGATGCAAAAATATTATTAGTGGAAGATAATAAAGCAAATAGACAGGTTGTTATTGGTTTTTTAGAAAATACCAACCTTCACATTTTTGAAGCCGGGAATGGTAAAATTGCAATAGAAATGTTGGAGGGACAAAAGTTTGATCTTATCCTCATGGATATGTATATGCCCGAGATGGGTGGTAAAGAGACTTCTTTATTAATAAAACAAAATGAAATGTATAAGCATATTCCAATTGTAGTATTAACCGCATTTGCGATGGAAGAAGATATTTTAGAAATTGAAACCTATGCAGATAGTTATTTAACTAAGCCAATTACGAAAGCAGGCTTACTTACAGAAATTGCTAAATATATTTCGACTAAGACTCATACTTTGTATGTGGATAATAAAGAGTTTGCGGAATCTGATTTTTTAGAAAAGTTGAATGCGTGCATATTAGAACAGCAAATTCCGACAGAGTTTATAATTCAGTATAAAGCATGGTATAAAGATAGTGAGATCGCAAGAAAGTCATTGAACACAAATAGATTAAAAACATTTACTTTAGAATTAAAAGCGTTAAGCCAAACATTTAAGATGCAAATTTTTATTGATTATTCAAATTATATGATTCAATTATTAAATTCCTTTGCGATTGATAAACTTTCTACTGCACTCGGAGAACTAGAACAAGCATACAGTTGGCTAAAATAAATGGAAAATATAAATTCACATATTCTTATCGTAGATGATATTGGAGAAAACCTACAGATACTTGGAAATATTTTAAGCAAAGAAGGATTTGAGACAAGTTTTGCTTTGAGTGGTAAACAAGCATTATCCATTGTAGAAGATACGCTTCCGGATTTAATTTTACTTGATATTGCAATGCCAGTTATGGATGGGTTTGAAGTTTGTAAAATTATAAAAAAAGATGAGCGAACAAAGAGTATCCCTATTATTTTTTTAACTGCTAAAACTGAGATTGATAATATGGTGCACGGGTTTAGTCTCGGTGCCAGTGATTATGTAACGAAGCCATTTAATACAAATGAACTTCTCGCACGCGTTCGAACTCATGTAGAGCTAAAAAAATCAAAAGATTTAATCTTAGAACAAAATAAAAAGCTTAATAATTTAGTTGAGCAGCTTTCCGAAAATAATGAAGAGTTAAATAAATTAATTGCTTCTAAAGATAAATTTTTTTCTATCATTGCACATGACTTAAAAGGTCCTGTTGGAAATCTAAATTCTTTTTTGAATTTCATGACGGATCAGTATGAAAATATATCCAAAGAAGAATTTAAGCAAGACCTTATTCTTTTAGAAAATTCATCTCAAAAAATTAAAGACTTACTCGAAAATCTTTTAACATGGGCTAGATCCCAAAAAGGGGATATTCAGTACAAGCCGGAAAATTTTTATATTACCAAATTGATACAAGCGAACATGC
>JANYCR010000614.1 GCA_025360185.1 Leptospiraceae bacterium
CTCTTCTAATTGTAACGATTCCGATTTTACAACCGATGGTGCCGATGATCCCCTTTATTCTTCAGAGTGGCATTTAAGTAATTCTGGGGAAGATCTGAATTTGGGTACTGTTTGGAATACAAATCGAGGAGAAGGAGTTCGTGTCGCTGTTGTTGACGATGGTTTAGATATTTACCATGAAGACTTATCTACCAATGTGTTTCCCGGTGGGAGTTATAATTTTGGCGCAGGCTTTTCTGGATTTTCCAGTTCCACTTCCGACCCTTACAGTACTGTTGCTTCTCATGGAACGGCAGTCGGAGGTGTCATTGGAGCGAGAGATAAAAACGGATTAGGCGTTGCCGGAATTTCACCTCGTGCCTGTCTTGTTGGATATAATGTTCTCGTAAATGCTACTGACGCAAACCAAGGGACCGCGATGAATTATAATGCCTCTAATGTTTCGTCTTCGAATAATAGCTGGGGAGCGACGGACGGAACTGGAAAGACTGCTGCAGGTGCTTCGCTTTGGCGAGATGGAGTGGATACTGGTCTATCTCTTGGTCGGGGCGGAAAGGGAATCGCTTATTTCTGGGCTGCAGGCAATGGAGCTAATACAAATAATGCGACCGGTGCTAGCGGGTCTAGTTCTGCTTATCCGGTAGGAAGCTTAGAAACGGACAACTCAAACCAAGATGGTCAGGCAAATTACTATGGAGTAGCCTCTATTTGTGGAGTTACGGATGACGGGAAGCGAGTAAATTATTCAGAAAAGGGAGCTAATCTCTGGGTATGCGGATACTCACAAAAAACCACTTATTCTACTACGCAAGACGGTATTTGGACAACTGATATTTCCGGGTCTTACGGCTATAATCCGCTCTCTAGTAGTTTTCTCTCTGCCGGCTATTCCCAAAGCAAGCAATTATCTAACGCAAATTACAGCAAAATTTTCAATGGGACATCCGGTGCTACTCCAATGGCAACCGCTGCCTCTGCTCTAATAATTAAAGCAAATTCGAATCTTGGTTGGCGCGATGTTAAGATTATCCTTGCAGAGTCTGCAAGAAAAAATGATCCCACAGACTCTGATTGGACTACTAATTTTGGTTCTAAAATTTCTAGTTCAGGAACAGCATATAACATCAACCACAAATATGGATTTGGTGTAATTGACATTAGCCGCGCTGTAACAATGGCTAAATCATGGACAAATGTTGGTACCCAATTAACATATGATTCCGGAACGATTACCGTTAGTCAGGCATTTACAAATAATACTACTTTAGCTGCTGGAGCGTCAAACGCTATAGCCATTGCTTCCGGTAATACATCAATCAGAAAGATTGAATTTATTGAAGTCACTCTTACTACAACTGGTGCCGATGCATCTGATTTGGAAGTAGGTCTTACTTCTCCTTCTGGTAGTTTAAGCACGCTTGCTGAAGCTCATATTTGCACGACTGGATCGAATACGAACCCATCGAGTACAAGTCAAGTAGGAGCGTGTGGGAATTATTCTGGATGGGTATTTGGAACCGCAAGGCATTTGGGCGAGACTCCTGTTGGAAACTGGACATTATCCGTTGCGGATAGGCGAGCTGGAACAGGAAGTTCTACTGGTTGGGGAAATGGAGGAACTTTTTCAAGTTGGAGAATAAAGTTTTATGGTAGAGCAAATTGAAAAATTTTGAACTCTTAATTTTAGATTTTGAATGATAAATAGTAAGACTGTGAAGAAAGGAGAATCTATGTATCGAAGTTTAAATTGTTTATTTATGTTAGTAGTTATATTTGTTTTAGCTAGTTTTGGCATATCCGGATTAGCCGCGCAAGCGCAAGCCTATACCTGGAAAGATGGTGACAGGTTACATATTGTTTACCTTAATTCAAACTTTATCGCTGAAATTCAATCTTCTATTGGATCGAAACCAGAGAAGCATTCTAGAATTCTTCCTCTCACAGACACAAAACTAAAATCAGCTTTAGAAAAAGGCTTTCTTCCTAAAACTCACCAGGGCAGTCATTCTGAAGTTTTTGAAGAAGGAGAAGGTGGAAGAAAAATGACTTTGCCCGGTGATATTTTTGTCGAGTTTGCAGAGGGCTGGGATGAGCAGAAAGTAAAAGAATGGGCTTCGAATGAACAATTAATACTTTTAGGAAAACTAAACTCCCAAAAAAATATCTACCGTATCCAAACACTCCCCGGAATAGAAAGTCTTGTTCTCGCAAATAGACTCTTATCCCAAACTGGAGTCAAATCTGCCTTCCCAAATTGGTGGCGTGAATCTGTAAGAAGATAAAAAAAAGAAAACCAGAGCTAGTTTACTTTAGTCAAAAACTCGGCACTACTCTAGATTTCAAATTTTTTAATCAAAAAACTTTCAATTAATTTGACAAAAAATATCGTCCCGTGCAAACAAGTGAAATCAAATTCAGAGGAGAATTTATGAAAAAAATTAAATTAGTTATTGCTGCGTTGCTTATAGCGTTCGTTGCAACTTCGTGCGAAAATGTTGGGTTATTAGGTCAAGGTGGTGTAAAAGGAAGTAAAGCCAAATCAGAAATCATGGCACAGATTCAATCTGGTACTTTTATAAATTATTTTCTTTTCTTAAATAAATTTGGAGCAGGTTCTTTTCTTAGCTTATTTACCCAAAGCATTCTATTACAATTTACTGTTGATGGAGCGATTGTACCCGGTTTAGCTGGAGTTAGCGATAGTAAACATTATTCCAGAAAATCTGTCGATGATTGTAAAGATAAAATTCAGCAAATGGATGTATTACTTGGTATAAATGGAAACTCTGGTCTACCTGTGGCATCAATTGGTAATGGTATTTTTCTTCCTTCTCCGAACGTGATCGGTGGTCTTCAATGTGATCTACATACAACGCCTGCGTTATTACAACTCGGTGATGGAGATTCAGGTAAAATTCTTCAACTTGGTCCTATTGGATTGTAAATATAGAACTAAACTTTAGCTAGATAAACACGATAAACAACATTACAGAATTATATTCTATAATGTTGTTTAAGTTTTTCTTCCGTAGTATGAAATTTCCTAGATTGAGCGATTTTTTAAATTTAGCCTTTATTTTTCTGTTTTGATTCCTAATTTTTTCTTCAATTCTATATTTTCCTCTACTAATTCTTTTATTTCTTTATCTGTATATTCAAAGATTCTATTTTGTGCCTTAATAATCTTATCCATATTCATTTCTTCTATTCTTGAAAATTGTAAAGCCTTTTCAGTTGCTTCTTGAATTTCAATCGCTTCCTTTAATTCTTTCTCACGCAAAGTATCTAGTTTTTCGTTTGCCTTAATTGTCTCAACTAATTCTAACATCTCGGCATCACGCATTTCATCTACTTTCTTCATGGCTTCATTTACCTCTGCGTTCGATAATTTAATCTTTGCCTCATATTCTAACATCTTCTCAAATGCTCTGATTATTTCCTGGGAGTTTTTATATTCTGTATGTGCTAGCTCAAATAAGCCTTCAAAGAATCCAACATTTGCCAGGCAACCAGATCCAATTTCAATCGCTGATGATTTATAGAATTCTGCTTGGATAGTTCTATCGATGATTAGCCGCACTTCTTTTTTGCGAATCGGACTCTCTAGTACTTCGTAATTTCCTTTGACTGGATGATTTATTTTTAAATTTTCCTGACCAATAGGGGCAATTAGAAGCAGCGTAATTTCTGGCTTATTTGCATAAAGCTTTAAGAAATCGTATTCAATTGCTGCCCATTCTTCTTTGTTAACGCTTACAAATAAAATATTAATTTCGCTCGGACTTAGAGTAATGCTTGCATAGTCTTTTAACGAAACATTGTTGATTAGGATTGCAAGTTTGGGATGCTTCCACAGATCTAGCGGGAATTCCTTTCCATTTGAAAGATTCCAGATAATTGACTTTTTCATACTTATTGTGTCCTATTTTTTCTTTTGTTTTCATCTTTACAGCCAATTGAAATTTTAAAAGCATAATTTAAGGTGTAGAAAGAACGAAAATATAATTTAGGAAAACTTTCTCTTAAAAATTTTAATTTACCTTTTTACCTAAACCTAAGTTTGTTATTTTATGCTAACAATTTTACTCTTAACTGTCTCCAATTTGTTTATGACTTTTGCCTGGTACGGGCATTTAAAGTTTAAAGAAATAGAATTGTGGAAAGTGGTTCTTGCTAGCTGGGGGATTGCTTTTTTTGAATACTGTTTTATGGTTCCAGCGAATCGTTATGGTCACGAACAATTTAATGCCACAGAGTTGAAGACGATACAAGAAGCAATTACATTGATTGTGTTTTCAGTGTTTAGTATATTTTATTTAAAGGAAGAGTTTAAATGGAATTATGCGCTTGGTTTTTTATTAATAGTGGCAGCCGTATTCGTAATTTTTCGAAAATGGTAATAGGGATATAATATGATTGAAATATTCTCTTATAATCTTTTTACCATTCGGTCTCTCTTTGGAGACACACGGCTTTCAGAAAATAATAAGGTATCTTATATTACGACATCTTCCACTGAGGTTAAGTCCAAAACTTTATTTGTACCACTCAGGGGAAATAAAGATGGTCATGAATTTATTTTGGATGCTCTCACACGAGGAGCGGTTGCATTTTTATGTGAAAGAAATCATCCTATTTTAAAAGAACTTAATTTTGAAGAAATCCAAAAAGCAATCATTGTGGATAATACACTATATGCACTCGGAAAAATTGCATCTTTTCATCGAAATCGATTCCAACCTATCGTCATTGGGATCACCGGCTCTAGTGGAAAAACTACAACAAAAGAGCTAATGGGATTAGTCGCCGAACAAATCGGAAAGAATCAAATAGTGGTGACAGAAAAGAATTATAATAATGAAATCGGTGTTCCATTTACACTGTTTCGGATTAATGAGAAAACGAAACTAGTTGTTTGTGAAATGGGAATGAATCATAAAAACGAAATAGCACGGCTAACATATATTGTCCGTCCTTCTATCGGAATCATTACAAATGTAGGTCCCTGTCATATTGAAAATCTAGGCTCTGTTGAAAATATTGCAAAAGCGAAAGCTGAAATAATCGAAGGAATGGGCATCGCTAGTAAACTATTTATTCCTAAAGATGTTTTATTTAAAGAAATCTTTCAACATAAAGCCAAGCAATACAAAGTTTCTTTGCATTCTTTTTCTATGCAAAAAAATTCTGAAATTCAAATAGAAAGAGTAATTCCAGAAGGATTCGAGTTGAATTTATTTGGAAAAAAAATGGACTGGAAAATTCCGGGGGAAAAAATTCTAGAAAACTTTTCTGCTGTTGTTTCTGCTGCAAGAGAATTAAACTTCAGCCAGGATGAAATTCGAAAAGGGCTTTCTTCTTACAAAGCAAAAGATAAAAGATTCGTTGTAAAAAAAGGATTTTATCAAATTATCAATGATACCTACAATGCAAATCCTGATTCTATGAAATCTTCACTTTCTGCTCTAAAACAAATATCATCGGATAGTCATTATTATGCGGTACTTGGTGATATGAAAGAGTTAGGAAAATTCTCTAAATATTATCACTTAGAATTAGGTGAGTTTTGTAATAATTTGGGGCTTTCTGGCTTAATTACGTTTGGAAAATATTCCGAATTGATAAGTAAAAAATTCACGACTTCTAAAAATAAAAAACTCAGTCCTCATTTTATAGATTCTAATGAATCTATAGAAGGTCTAATTTCGTTTGTGAAATCTAAAATTCCGAAAGGAAGTTTTATTTTAGTAAAAGGATCTAGGTCTATGAAAATGGAAAGAATTGTAGAAGGTTTAATACATTGAAAATTAAAAATCAAAAAAAATCAAAAATAATAAATAATAAATTACCACTCGTTGCAGTTATTATGGGGTCTCATTCAGACTATGAGACGATGAAAGAAGCCTGTAAAATTCTAGAGAAGTTTAAAATTCCCTATGAAAAGAAAATTGTATCTGCCCATAGATCTCCTGAATTAATGTTTGAGTTTGCTAAATCTGCAGCGAGTAGGGGCTTACAGGTAGTTATCGCTGGAGCGGGAGGAGCAGCTCACTTACCCGGCATGGTTGCATCACTTACAACGTTACCTGTTCTAGGAGTTCCTGTTTTGTCAAAGTCATTAAATGGAATAGATAGTCTTTACTCTATAGTACAAATGCCGGGTGGTGTTCCAGTTGGAACTCTCTCGATTGGAGTTTCAGGAGCGGTAAATGCTGGTTTGCTTGCTGTTCGTATTCTAGCTCTAGGAAATCAAACATTGGTTACAGAAATAGAATCCTATAGAGAAGAAATAAAATTAGCCGCACTTGCAAAGGAGAAGGATTTAAATTGAAAAACGAAAACACTTTAATTCCATCAAAGTCAGTATTAGGAGTAATGGGTAGTGGTCAATTGGGTAGGATGTTCGCCCAAAAAGCCAAAGAAAGGGGTTATACAGTAAAATGCTATTCCCCTGAGGAAAATTCACCTGCGGCTAAGGCAGGCGTAATAGAAACTGTTGGGGATTATGAAGATTATCCGAAGTTAAAGTCTTTCTTGCGGTCTATTGATGCGCTGACTTTTGAATTTGAAAATATACCTGCGAAGGCGCTCTATACAATCGAAGAAGTTTCCCGGGAAACAGGCTTACGTGTTTCTCCTTCTGTAGAGTCTATTCGGATTTCACAAAATCGTTTTTTAGAAAAAGAATTTTTTAATCGAAATGGATTAAAAACTACAGCTTATTTATATTTGAATAACCTAGATGGTCTTTATGCCAATCAAATTAAATTTCCATGTATATTGAAGACTAATCAATTTGGCTATGATGGTAAGGGACAGGGTAAATTTCAAAATTTTTCGGAGTTAGAATTTTTTTTAAAGTCGCAAAAGAATGTTGACCATATTATAGAGGATATTGTAAATTTTTCCTGTGAAATTTCTGTTGTTGCTGCCCGATTTTCTAGCGGCAAAATATTATATTACCCTCCCTCAGAAAATACGCATAAAAACCATATTTTAGATTTTTCCATTCATCCAGCAGGAGTTTCAGAGACTATAAAAAAGAAAGCGATTGAGGCGACTCAAATACTCTTGACGGCATTAGATTATGTCGGAGTCCTAGCCCTTGAATTTTTTGTATCGAATGAGGATGTAATTTGCAACGAATTTGCTCCTAGACCACACAATTCGGGGCATTTTTCAATGGATGCGGCAAGGATTTCCCAATTCGAATTACAACTTTTGACCCTTTGCAATATAGAGCTTGATATTGCAAAATTAGAAGCGAGTCCTTGCGTTATGAAAAATATTATAGGATTTGATTTTTCTGAAAAGGAAAAAGATTACCTGGAATTTCTAAAGAAAAATGATTACCGCTTACATCTATATCAAAAAGACCAAGCAAAAATTGGTCGGAAAATGGGACATTGGAATTACCTTGGAAATAAGTCTTACTTGGATGCATTTCCTGAATAAATCTGATTTAATGATTGAAAAAAATAGATTTAAAATTACAAAGACTATGTAGTTGCTTGATTATTATGGTAGAAATAAAACTACTTGAATATTACTCTTTATATGTCGAAGATAAGATTATAGCAACATTAGCTTTAGCTAATATGATTTTGTTGAGACGGTAAAAAAGTTTCGTGCAACTTGTTTAGAAAATTTAAAATTGGATTATTTAATCATGACATCAAAATTTGCCATTGTTTTATTATTATATCTTTTTCTTTTTAGCGGAACTCTGTTTTCGGAAACTATACTACTTCGAAATGGGCAAATTATTCAGGGCAAGGTATTAGGGCATGATTCTGAGTCCGTCACAATTAATACAGAGGGTGCAACGAAAGTGATTCCAAAGAGCACTGTTCACAAAGTGATTTTTTCATCTAATTCAGCTGATTTGCAAAAATTAATACAAGAGAAAAAAAGACAGGCTAAGATTCAGAAAAAATCCGACTCTGACAAGCCGGATGATGATGAGGAAATTTCTTCCCTAGAAGAAATGGTCGATGACAAACAAGACATTACAAAAAAAGTAAATCTTCTCGAACAAAAAATTGATAAGTATGAGAAAAAGATTTCTAGTCTACGCAGTAAAATTAGCAAACTCAAACAGAAAATTAAAAGCAAATCGACGCAAGAATAAATTTATTTTAATAGTTCTCTTGGTAGTTTAAAGTTCATAGAGTCCTCTCTTGATCCAGGAAAATTAGATACGATAACGTCTGGATAGAACGTTTGGATTTTCGTAATAATTTCATCAATTAGTATTTGTGGCGAGGATGCTCCAGCAGTGATTCCCATAACTTCTAAATTCAAATTATCAAAATCATCTTTATTGATTTCTTCTGCAGAGCTAACGCGAAAAGACTTTGGCTTTTTTTTCTGAGCAAGTTGAACCAGTCGCATCGAATTAGAGCTATTAGGCGCACCAATTACGAGCATTGCATCAATTGAATCCATCATTGATTCGACAGCTTCCTGCCTTTCGGTAGTTGCATAGCATATATCGTCTTTATCAGGATGCTCCACATTCGGAAAAACTTCTTCAATTTTATCAATTATTTTCTTTGTATCACTAACTGAAAGTGTTGTCTGCATTAGGTACGTTAGGGGCTTATCCAGATTAATCTTTCCGACTAGAGATACAACATCTTCTTCAGACTCTACTAAAAACATTTCTGCTTCACCCATGGTTCCGATTGCTTCATCATGTCCTTTGTGACCTATATAAATAATTTGGTGAGTTTCTCTTAGTTTTTTAGCTTTACGATGAACTCGAGTTACTAAAGGGCAAGTCGCATCCCCTATACGCATATTTTTTTCCTTTGCAATTTGAATTACTTCCGGTGAAACTCCATGAGCGCTAAAAATTACGATAGAATTTTCTGGAGCCTCATCGAGCTCATTAATAAACTTAATACCTTTCTTAGCCATATCATTTACAACTCTTCTGTTATGAACAATTTCTTTACGAACATAAATTTGCTCGTTCTGGTAGAGGTTGTGAACATTTTCTACAAAGGATATTGCATATTTGACGCCAGCGCAAAAACCACGAGGGTTAGATAAGTATATTTTCTTCAATGGATTATTTCCTTTTCCTATTCTATGTTATTCTTTTTAAAACTTAGACCTAAGGCAATTAAAAATTCTTAATAAATAGTAAAGGAAAAAAGAAGAGCATTCGATGAAGATTTCCGACCTTGCGGAATACAAATCTCCCATGATTCAATTTCTTTCCTATCAATATTTGAGGTTTCGAAAAAATCTTTATTCTTAGCCAGTGCAATTGAAAATTCTAGTTTCGAATCCAATTCGGTAGAAATATTTAATTCAACATTATTTGGTTTGTTTTTACTTAATTCTAGGTCAAGCTCTTTTGCATCTAAAGAAATTTTTTGATTTTCTATAGACATCTTAGCGAGTGTAGTAGATTTTAAACTTGTAACTCCCTTGAGATAAAAGATTATTATCCGCTCACTACTATCTTCACTTAGAAATGAAAAATTAATTTTGCGTATTTCTTTTTTTAATTTTTTACAAATCCCTTGTTCTACACTTGATGGATAAATTGTGAAGCCAACATTTGCATCTAGAATCTTTTTCTTGGCATTTGAATAATTCCCGTAAAAGCCATCCGGAATTTGATCAGGATTCCAATTGTTAAAATCAATCGTTATGAAATTGTTTAACTCTGAAATTTCCTTTTCAAATTGTAAAGCTTTTTGTTTATCGAATTGCAAGCTCTTTAGAAAAGGAGAAAAAATCCAGCCAGTCTTATCTGTTTTCCAAACATAAACTTGAATCCATTTTCCCGTTTTATTTCCAATGCTAGTAGTATTATAATCTGAATCTATTTGAAACACCTCTTCATCATTCATTTTTCCTATGTTTGAATTCTCTATACCAGGTCCAGATCTTAGGTTGATGTTAGTTCCTTCAGTGAAAAAGAAATATTTTCTGAAATCGGTTTCTTCTTTGCTAGCAAGAAAATGTAAAATTGTGATAAACTTTTCTCGGGCTTCATTACTCAGACTTGCTGGTATACCGAGTTTCATTGCATCTATCCAAATTGATTTGAATTCCTGCAAAAATAATCTCGGATCAATTTCTAAAATATCCATTAGTAAAAAACTATTTTCAGACATTTCATTTGTTAAAGCGGTGAATTTAAATCTATCTAGTAGACATTTATTTTTATAATAACTCGAATTCGGGAGAGACTTTTCATAAATATCTTCGATTGTTGGCAATTTGCCGTTATGCGTATTCACGATCTTAATTTTTAATCCTATTTTATTTTCTATTGCATTATAATAACTGGTCGTTGAATATTTTTCTTCGAACCTATTTTTTCTAAGAAAATTTTGAAATTTAGATACTCCGACCGAACTCAAGTAAAGCTCTTCATCTGTTAAAGACGATTTATTTTTATTTGAAAATTCGAGCAGTTTTTCAAAGTCTTCTTTTTCTATCCAGGCATCGATTTTTTCTAAATTTGTCTTTGAGCAATTAGAAAGTATAGTCAGAAAAAGGAAATAAATTATAAGAAGTTTATGCATAGCAAATACATCGTTTTCAGCAAAATTGGAGAACGCAAGTCAATAAAACTTTTTTTAGAAATTGACTAAATGTATAGTGTATATGCACTATACATTTAGGAGAGAAGCGATGTCAGAAGATAAAATAGATTTAAGAGAATCCATCTTTGGTAAGTCTGGAATGCAGGAGAAATTCGGTATTAAACTACCACCTAATTCTGCTATTGAATTAAAATCTGAATTTATAGAATATATTCCTAAGAAAAGTTTAACTGTTAATTTTCCAGTTCAGGAAAAGCATACAGGACCACTTGGAATTTTGCAGGGCGGGATTCTTACAGCTTTGTTTGACGATACGTTTGGACCTTTAAGCTATGCAACGCTGGGCAAACCAATGGTAACAATTAATATTCAAGTAGATTTTATTCGCAGTGCAAAACCAGGAGATACTATTTCTGTAAAAGCAGAGATAATATCTAGAGGTAAACAGGTCATCTTTATGAAAGGCGAAGCATTCAACCAGAAGGGTAAATTAATTGCAACTTCAACCACCTCTGCACTCATTTTAAATGAGAAGGAAGATAAGTAAAAATTTGAGGATAGATCAAAAATATACTAAAAGAGATCTTGCAAAGATTGGATTGTCATGCATTCAGTTTAATCTTAAAAAAACATCTAGAAAAATTTCCGCTTATTATGATAGGATTTTACAGCCAACCGGTTTGAAGTCTACCCAGTTCAGTGTTCTGATCGTCGTTGCCTTGAAGGAGGCAACGAGTATTGTCGGCATATCTCGATTAGTTGACGTTGAGCGCACAACCCTGCAAAGAAGTCTAGAAATATTGCAACGCGACGGATTCATTAATATTGAAAAAGAGGATAAAGGAAATGTTCGCCTGGTTTCGTTAACGGCTTTGGGTCGACGTAAATTAGAATTTGCAATTCCGCTCTGGAAAATCGCCCAAGAAAATATCTCAAAAGAACTCGGCAAAGAAAAAATTAAAGGCTTACTTCGAGTGCTTTCTGAAACAAGAAGAATTAAAGTATAGAATTTTTATTCTTCTGACTGGATGCCTAATTTTTTTTCTATTGCCTTTTTTTTTGCTGCCCATTTATTAAAGGAAACTAGGTGCTTAATATTTACCCTGGCTTTTTGGAAATCTGCAAGCGTCATTCCCCAGTCCCAGCCTATATATATATCCGGTTTTTTGGGTGATGTTCTCATGCCTGTGCCTCCGGCTACAAATGATTTTCTCAGTTATTTCCCTTACAAAAACCTAAATACTTTAAAAAATTCTAGCTAAATTTTATTAGAAAATAAATTAAAAAATAAAATTTTCTATAAAAAATACCTTTAAAAGTTTAATAACAGAATTAATTTTAAATGTTGACAATGACAACTTAAAGTTTACGGTGGTCACATAAACGAAAAAATGTTACGATTTGTAATGAGGAGAAAAATATGAGTAATGTAGGAAAAAGATACAATATCGAAGATGCAAGCAAAAATTATGATGTAATTGTTATTGGTTCTGGAATGGGTGGGCTTACTACCGCTGCTTTGCTTTCTAAAGCAGGCAAAAAAGTTCTGGTGCTTGAGCAGCACTATACTGCCGGAGGGTTTACTCACAGTTATTCAAGGAAAGGCTATGAATGGGATGTAGGCGTTCATTATATAGGGGATGTGCATAAAGAGTATTCGCCACTCCGAAAAATGTATGACTTGATTACGGATGGAGAATTAAAATGGGCTTATATGGATGAGGTCTATGATAGAATTATAATTAAAGATAAGGAATATAAATTTAGAGCGGGCGCTGAAAATTTTAAAGCGGAACTTTTAAAGGATTTTCCAAGTGAAAAAGAATCTATAGAAAAATATTTACACTTAATTAGGGACGCGAATCTTTTCGGAATGCCCGCTCTTATTGCTCAGAGAATGAGTCCTGATTTTTTATCAGGTATTACTTCTTATGTTACAGAGCCTATTGTCAAAAAATATTTTGGCAAAACAACGCTTGAAGTTTTATCAAGTATAACCACGGATAAAAAACTGATTGCTGTTTTATCCGGACAATGGGGTGATTATGGTTTGCCGCCAGCGCAGTCTAGCTTCGCGATGCATGCAGTTGTAGCCCATCATTATTTAGATGGAGGTAACTTCCCTGTAGGCGGTGCATCTAATATTGCAAGGTCAATTGAAAAAGTAATTCTTAAAGCAGGCGGCAAAATTTTAGTCGGAAAGGAAGTGCAAGAAATTCTGATTAAAGATAATAAAGCGTACGGTATTAAGATGGAAACCGGCGATGAAATTATCGCCAAACAAATAGTAAGCGCTACCGGGTATTTTAATACTTACGGAAAACTAATTCCACGAGATATAGCAGAATCTTTCGGGCTTCTTTCTAAATTAAAAAAGATAAAGCCATCTGTTGGTCATATCTGTCTTTATACTGGAATTAAAGCAACCAAACAGGAGTTAGGAATTGGCAACGGGAATATATGGATTTACCCCGACTATGACCACGATAAAACTCTATCTACTTACCTCGCAAATCAAAACGCGGAACTTTCTATGGTATATATTTCCTTTCCTTCTTTTAAAGACCCGAATTGGGATGCGAGCTATCCTGGAAAATCTACCATCGATGTAATTGTTCCTGCTTCGTATGAATGGTTTAAAAAATGGAAAGACGAACCTTGGCGTAAACGGGGAGATGAATACAATGCACTCAAGGAAAAATTCTCCGAACGACTTCTTGATTATGTTTATAAATATGTTCCTGAAGTCAAAGGTAAGATCGAATACTCTGAATTATCCACTCCGTTGTCCACTGAGTATTTTAATAAATACCAGCATGGAGAATTGTATGGGCTTGATCACAGTCCTGCTAGGTTTACTGAAAAATGGATGAGACCTAAATCACCTATAGAGAATCTCTACATTTCAGGGCAGGATATATTATTTGCAGGCGTTGCGAGTGCGCTTGCTTCTGGCGCAATGACTGCAACTGAGATGCTAGGGGTTAATATGGTGAAAACGCTTTTTTAATTCTTTGCGCAAGATTTTACCGGAAGGATTTCTAGGAATTTCTTCTACAATAAATAACTGGCGTGGAATTTTAAAACTCGCCAGTTTACCTTTTGTAAATTCTTTTATTTGAGGCAAATCAATCTTTGTTTCTGGATTAAGAACTAAAAAGGCTGCCACAACTTCGCCAAATTCCTCATCTGCAATTCCCACAACTGCAACATCTAGAATATTTGGATGTGTGGCTAATACTCGTTCTATCTCAATCGGGTAAATGTTTTCTGACTTAGATAGGATCATATCGTTTTTCCTATCATATAAATATAAGTATCCGTCCGCATCTAAAAGTCCAATATCACCTGTATGAAACCATCCGTCCCGGTCAAAAGCTGTTTGTGCTATTTCACCCTGATTCGCATATCCAGAAAATACGTAATCTCCTTTGATACAAACTTCTCCTAGTTCATTTACATTTGCAAGATTTCCATTTTCAATTTTAATACGAATTTCCATTTCGGATGATGCTTTACCGACAGAGGATAATCTACGTATATCTGTAAGACTCGCATCCTTAGACAAACCTTTCTCTTGTATATCAAAACGAAGTAAGGATGAAATGCCACTAGTTTCAGTTAGTCCGTAAGCGCCTGTGAAATAACATTGAAATACTTCCTTTGCTTTTCCGAGTAAATTTCCTGAAATAGGCGAGCCACCATGTTGGATATTTCTAAGACTCGAAAAATTATATTTTCCTACTTCGGGCAAATGGACAATAGCCTGTAGCATAGCTGGAACTAAAAGTGCGTTAGTAACTTTTCTTTCTTCAATAGATTTTACGACTTGCAGTGGCTCAAATTTACGAAGTAAAATATTTTCTCCGCCTATATACAGGGTTAATAGAGAGTAACCTACACCACCAATATGAAAAAAAGGGGCACAGACTAAGTTTATTGTATCCGCTCCAAACCCAGGCAGCTCTATTCCTAAATTTCTAATTACAGACAGTAAATTATTATTTGAAAGTGGGACTCCTTTGGGAAAACCAGTTGTTCCTGACGTATACAATTGAACAAAAATATCGTCCGTCTCTACAACTAGCTCATTCGAAAAAATCGTTGAGTAATTTGCATAATTTATTGCAGATAAAGATATTTTTTCTGTATGAATTTCTTTTACTATATTCTCTAAACCTTCTCCATAGAATAAAATTTTGACGCGGGCATCTTCTAAAATAAATTCGATTTCATTAGAAGTTAATCTCCAGTTGAGGAAAACAGGTATTACACCAATAGAGCCCGCAGCATAGAGTAAGTTTAAAGCTGCGGGAGTATTTAAATCTAAAATCCCAAACCTGTCTCCTTTTTTTAACCCAAGAGATAATAGATAGTTTGCGAATTGATTAGTGGATAAAAGCAAATCAGAGTAAGAAAAAGATTTTCCTTCAAAGAATAGAGCATTTCTATTCGGGTGAGCCTCTGCTCTAAATTTTAAGAGCTCATAAATTGTATTCATAGATTTAATTTTCCTTCCAGTGCATATTTAATTCCCCAGCCCAGATCATAGCCTGCGCATACTGGAACATTCACCCCTGTAATATAAGAAGCAAGCGGGCTTGCTAGAAACGATACAACATGGGCTATTTCTTCCGGAGTGCCGGCTCGACCGATCACATTCATTTTAGAAAATGCCTGGAGCAATTCTGGCGGATAATTTTCCTTTGCTCCTGGAGTTAAAATTATCCCGGGCGAAATGATATTAGCCGTAATTCCAAACATTCCTTCTTCAAGCGCAAGAGTTGTTAATACAGACTCGAGCGCAGTTTTCTTAATAGAGTAGACAGCTTGCCCGGGACTACCCAAACTCGCAGTCATTGAACTAATCCCAATCCATCTTCCAAATTTTTTTTCTCGTTGTGATGGAATGCAAAATGGAATCAGTTTGAAGAGATACTTTAAATCATCTAAAAAGAATTCGGTCGATTTTTTTTTCTTGTTAGCAAGGTTTTCTGCTGTAGTTCTAATATAAAGATTTGCAACGATTATATCCGGTACCCCCCAATTTGTAATCGCTTGAGTTAAGTCATATATACGCTCATCTTTAGATAAATCAACCGCTAAGTATGAATTATCCTTAGAAGGCAATGAATTTATTAATGTGGATAATTCTAATTCTCCCCTTGCAACTCCAAAAATACTAGCACCTTGGTTGGATAGAAATAGGGAGGAAGCCCGTCCAATTCCTTTGCTTGCACCTAGAACGAGTGCTTTTTTACCATCCAGAGAAAAGTTTTTTAAAAATTCGTGGTTCATATTTCTTTATAAATAGCGGCTCCTGCTGAATAACCAGCCCCCGCTGTAACCAAAAGAATATGCATTCCTTTTTGAATTCGGTTTGTTCTGTAAGCAAAATCCAGTGAATACGGTAAAGTTGCCGACACTATGTTTGCCGTTTCAGTGATAGTGATAATTGTTTTTTCTAACGGTATATTTAGATTATCTGCAACGGCTTTCATGATTCCAATGTTTGCCTGATGCGGAATCAGTAAATCTATTTCACTGCTCTGTATCCCGATTTCTTTACAGACTTGTAATGATAGCGCGGTCATTGCGTCTATTGCGTCATTAAAAATTTGTTTTCCATCTACGTTCATTTGAACTGTGTGTAAATTCTTTTTAACTGTTTCCATACTTGCAGGCATAGCGCTTCCTCCTGCCGGAGTAATAATATTATTTACCTTTGTCCCATCTGTCCAGAGCTCACAAAATAAAAATCCTTCGTTTTTTTCACAGGCACTTAGAACTACAGCACCAGCTCCATCTGCAAAAATTGGAAGCAAACGAAGATCATTCTCCCGTGTAAAGCGAGATTTTACATCCGAGCCGATCACTAATACATATCTTAATCCTGTTGCTATTAGCCGCGTTGCGTGATCGAGCCCAAAAATAAAACTAGAGCAAGCAACTTGTTTGTCCTCTGCAGGACAGTTGGCACCGAGGAGCGCTTGAACGTTAGACGCAGCAGCAGGGGATGTCCAGTCAGCAGTCGAACTGCAAAATATAATTCTGTCCAAGTCCTTTGGATGAATTCCTGCTTTAGCGATCGCTGTCCTTGCTGCTTCATAGCCCAGGTGACTTGCGGCTAAGTTTGGTTTTGCGAAATGCCTTTGTTTAATTCCTAAATTTTCTCTTATCCATTTATCGGTTGTGTCGATGGAGAAATTTTCTAAAAGTTGTAGATTCGTAATCGGTTCACCGGGCAGATAACTGCCTGTGCCTAAAATTCTTATGCCCGGGTTTTTCATTCCTCTTGTCTTTGTAAAACTCATCTTAGTTTAGTATCTCCATAGAATTCCTCCCCAGGCAAGTCCCCCACCCACAGCGCATAATAAAAAGTAATCCCCGTTTGAAATTCTTTCTTCTTTAATGGCGTCATTAAGTGCAATCAAAATACTTGCCTGTCCGCAGTTGGCGTATTCACCTACTTTATTTATAACTTTGTCCGGGGAAATTTTAGCTGCCTTGCGACAAACTTCGATTAGTCGATTGTTTACCTGGTGTGGAATAAGCAGTTTTATTTGAGAGGATGAAATATTTGCATTTTTATAAAGCAGTTTAGGAATTTCTTTCCATTTACTTTCTATGAATGAATTTATATCGCCCGAGCTTTGAAAAAAATACTTATTTTTTTCAAATGCCTCCCTTGTAGGAGGCAGGGTACCCGGAACACCCATTTTCTCAGAATAAGAACCATCTGAATCAAGATAGCAAGACTGGATTCCACAATTTTTATTTGGAGTGTAACTCAGAATAACCGCCGCTCCACCGTCACCCGCTGCATAAAAAAAATGTCCGGACGCTACACGGGAAAGTGTTTCACCGGATACTATGAGGACGTTTCCCTTCGTTGCCTGTGCCAGTTGACTAGCAGTGACTAATGCGTATATGCCAGAAGAGCATCCTGCCTTCATTTCAAAGGAAGCACATTTTAACCCGAGACGCCCCGCGACAATTGCTCCGAGGGATGTAGTATAACGGTGAGATGTAGTTGATACCGCAATTACTAATGAAATATCTTTTTTCTTTAGACCGGATTCTAAGATAGCTTTTCTGCCAGCGTCTTCCATTAAGTCAGCAGAGGTTAATTGCAATTTGTCCTTAGAATCTTTCGGGAAATGAACCACGTAACGCTTATTAAATCCATACTCTTCTTCATAATAGTCTGGATCGAGATTTCTTTTTTTCATTTTAGCTTTCCAGGTTCTCCCGTAGAGTAATTCATGAATGTCTTCGTTTACTATCCATTTTCCTCCTTCTAGAAAAGATTTACTGCTAGCAAGAATCTTTATATTAGAAATACTTTTACTTCTAATACCTGTTTTATTACTCATGCTCTATTTTCTCTAGAATGCGCGGGAAGCTTTTTGCAAAGCAGGAAACTCCCATATGCATTGGATCCATGAATTCATCACAGAAATTTTCAGGCTGGTTCACGTCTACATAACGTTTGGAAATTTCTGGTGAATCCTTTAAAAATTTATCCCAAAGAGTCGGAGTATTCGTTTCTGATACAGCTTTTTTTGCCAATGGGTGAAGAGCGGGAAACCAAAACACGATAGGTATTTTTTCTTTTTTAGCTGTAGCAAGGAGCAAATTTGCATATACCGCAAGATCAGGAGCGACTTTATAATTTGTAAAATTTAGTTTTAAAGCCTGAAGTAAAAATTGACTTACGAAAGCGTTTGCAATCCGTTCCTCTCCTATGCGAAAGCTTTTCGGTGAAGTTTCCGGATCTTCCTGTTTTCCATATCCATAAATGAATTTTTGAAAATAGCCATATAGTAGGTTGTAAGTCTCATTAGGTAGTCCCAATTTTTTATTGCTCAAAACAAAGATACGGCTAATTACTATTTTGCGAAGATGCTCAAATGGAATTTCAGAGAAATGCCGAATCGCAAATTCTAAAGGAATTGCATTTACAATTTCTGCCGTATACCAGGGACTATTTGCATTAAAGGAATTAGGTGCTAATTCTACTAGAATTAAATCAGGTTTGTATCTTCTTTCCAAGATTTGACTTAATCGCACATAATGGCTAATTACCGTTGAGCCGGGTATTCCAAAATTAATAATTTCCCACTCCTTACTTTTTTCTTGTGCTTCAGGTGTTAGTTTTTTTGAGACAGCTAAATACTCTTTACTCTTGCTAAAATAGAATCCATAGGTAAGAGAAGACCCGAAGCTAAAGGCAACTTTTTTCCTTTGCGCGAATATTTTGTTTACCCTTTCCTCCACCGAAAATTCATTATTCCTACTGCTTGCAAAAAAAATTTCCAATCCTGGCTGGATGCAGCAATCCACTATGATTGGAAGCAAAGCGATCTTATCCACTATGAATAAGAAAAGTAAAATTAGAATCGGAATGAATACAGAGAGTTTTCGTTTCATTGTTTTCTTGATCAACTTTTCTTTTTGAATAAGAATGGTCAATTCTATTTTTGCGATAGCTTTATAGGGTAGTTACTACGAATAAAATAGTAATTGACACTCAAGTTGCTGCTTTGGATAGTGAGCTAACTTTTTATATAAGCATAAATAGGAGAAAAAAATGGAAAAAATTGTCTTAGTAATTCTTATTTTCATTTTATGAGATTTTATGAAAAATTTTAAATTCTTAGTAATTACTAGCCTTACTTTACTATTCTTTTTGTTCTGTAATAAATTAAAAAAGATAGATACTCGCATGTTTCATGGACCATCTACATCGCATTGGATGGATGCGTCTGATCTAAACTTTTTCATTGAGATGGCAAAATCGCGCTCACAGGGAATTAATTGTTTAGCTTCAGGAGTTAAATTGCCATATGCCGCTTGTAAAGATTCTGAATATATATCACAAAATGGTTGTGTTTCCGGGAAATTAGCTGCTGGCACCCTTAAGTATTATCGTTATTATGCGCCTTCTGACGAAAGTCTATCTATGGTAATTGCTGATAGCACTCCTACAAGTTTTACAAATTGTGCGGCTACCTATAAGGAAAATAGCCTCGTCGATACTAATTCACCGGTTACTGAGCTTGAGACTAATCAGAGTTTAACTTCGTGTCAGGCAAATACATCTGCAACAATTAAGTCTGGATCTTATAGATGTATCTCAGTGCATTCCTTTTGTGATAGTTTCTTTAACCTAAAGCTCGGAAATACTTCTGGTCGTACCGATGTCTTTGGAGCGGGTAATTCTAATTTAGCGCTACCTAACTGGTCTACTTTCAATACTAGTTACACTCCAATAACAGGAACGGGCACTCCTATAATTGGGGATAATACTTATTGGTCGATTCCAATTGGGTTTAGTTTTACTTTCTTCGGGCAAACATTTACAAACTTGAATGCTTCTTCGAATGGATTGATTAGCTTTGGCACGGCTACTCCAGAAGACTATGATTCCTCTCACCTGTTTTTGAATAAGTCTACGTTTCCTACTTCAGTCATAGCAGCATGGTGGGCAAACTTGCGCCTAGATTGTGATTCCAATGTTCAATACACAACGACAGGGACTACCGGTAATCGTGCATTAACCGTTCAATGGAAGAATATTCTTTTAAAAACTTACGATGCAGATGAATCACCCGGTAGGGATAATGTCTATAGGCGACTTAATTTCCAGGTGAAATTGTATGAGACAACGAATGTAATAGATTTAGTTTACGGACCTGCTAGTGGGAATACAAATTCGGACGAGTTAGCTTCCGTTGGAATAAAAAATACAGTCAATGAAAAAGTCGTTTTTATCAATGGAATGAATAGTTCTAGCACTGATACTAGTCGTTTTAAAAATATTTCCTTCCCTGCATCTGGAAAAGTATACCGATTTACCCCGTAAGTTATGCTATTTGTAACTTTATCTTTTTTAATTTTCTTTATTATAGTTTATGTAATGTATTGGACGATTGTGCCGAAATATCGGATGAATTTGCTATTAGCCTCTTCTATATTTTTTTATTCTACTTGGAGTATATCGTTTACGATTCACTTTATTGGAATGATAGCGGTTAATTACTATTTGCTGGAAGTGTATAAAGCAAGAAAACAAGAATGGATTTTCTATTTAGTCCAAACGATAAACATTGGAAACTTAGTATTTTTCAAATACTTTTATTTTTTTGCGAATATGGCGAGTCAATTACTCGGATTGGAATTTTTAGAAGAAGCAAATCTTAGAAGTTTACATAAATTAGCAGGGTATGAAATTATTCTACCGCTAGGGATAAGCTTTTATACATTTCAGATAATGGCTTACGGATTTGATTTGAAGCGGGGATCGTATATTAGAAATCATAGTTTCAAAGAAGTATTACTTTTTATTACGTTCTTTCCGCAGTTGATAGCAGGTCCTATCATGAGAGCGACGGAGCTTTTACCTGCGATAGCGGATTATGAGAGTTATCCTATAAAAGAGCCGAGTCTTGAAAAAATCAAGCTAGGTCTATGGTATATTCTAATCGGAGTGATGAAAAAGCTTTTCATTGCAGATAGGGTAGGAGAAATTCTATATTCGTTTGTTGCAACAGCACCTACAGATCATAACCCGCTAGGAATTTGGATTTTATGTATTGCATTTATCGTAATGCTTTATTCTGACTTTTCGGCTTATTCTGATTTGGCGCGGGGACTTGGATTTCTACTTGGATTTACGATTCCCGTCAACTTCCGTGCTCCTTTTTTTATGTATTGCTTTACTGAGCTATGGAAGAGATGGCATCTGACATTTGCGTATTGGATACGGGATTATATCTTTATACCACTAGGCGGGAGTAAAGAAGGCGAGTGGCGACTGTATCGAAATTTAATTATTACTTTTACGCTAGGCGGACTCTGGCATGGTGCTTCCTATACATTTTTGACATGGGGATTTCTGATGGGAATATTTTTAAGCGCAGAAGCTTTTCTTTCTAAAAGAGGATATTCTGAATTACCTGCCAATCCAATTCTTAGAGTGATTCGAATTTCTATTGTATGGATTTTGTATTTATCCACAGGAGTTTTCTTCTTTGCGCCAAATTGGACTTGGGCGCTACTTGCTATTAAGCAAATGTTTTCCTTTGGTGTGAATATTCCTGGACTTCTTACTTCGAGTCAAATCGAAATTATCCTGTTTTGTTTTTCGGTTGTTCTTGCTTTGCAATGGCTAGAGCTTAGACCTGATAACTTTGCCATTTTCCAACGGGGTGAAAATTTTCTACTGCCAATTCTAATTCTGATTCTATTTGTTGCAATCACACAAATGGAAAATCCTAAGAAAGATTTTTTCTATTTTCAGTTTTAAGTTTACTCGTATCTAGTCCACTTTCCAGTCTTTGAATCAATCAGTTTACAATTACTTGTAGAATAAAAATAGTCTCGCCAGAAAGAATTGCTTTCTAGAAGATAATCAGCGTAATCCTTTTTTATTATCGTAAGAGCTTGTGGTAAATTATAGAATGGAATTTTTGTGTGTACATGATGCGGAACGTGAAGCATGATATTGTGGGCAAAGAAATTGATAAATGACGGAAGATAATATATAGTAGTCGCTTGCATTTGTCCGTAGAATGGAGTCCATTCACCTTCTTTTTTCCAAATAATCTTATCGTTTATATGCTGAACATAGACTATAATTCCAATTACATAATTCCAGAGGAGAAATGGAATTAGCTGTAATTTTACAAATAACCACAGCCCATTTGAAAGTAAAAATCCTTCCGGCGAAATGCCACCAAAATAAATAGATATGGCAATACTTAGGACTGCAAAGCAGAGGACAAATGAAATATCCCGCTTCGCTTTCCAATTGGGCGCCGGGAATAGGATTAACCCTTGCAGCCACATCTTATATAGGTAATAAATTCCAGTGCCAAATGTAGACCAGTAGATTCGATGCATAAACCTATCGAATGCAGACATTGTTTTATACCTGTCAGTGCTTCTAGGATGCCAGGCGAGGTCGGCTTTTAATTTAGAAGTATTTCCGTGGTGAATTCCATTATGCCCGTAGACCCATTGGTGGTAAGGATGAAGTGAGGGGAGAAGACAGAGTTGCCCGAGCCACCAGGAGAGAGTTTTATTTTTGAATAAAGCACCGTGTGCGATGTCGTGACCCAGTTGAAAGAGTGCGAGTATACTGAGTCCATGAAGTATCCAAAGTGGAAGAAGTAAATACCAAGTATCCGTTAGAAGGATTAAATAGCTAAAGCTGAAGAATAGAAATAAATCCCGAAATACATAAAATAACCCTTTCCACAAGGGGCTATAGAATAGTAGCCTCGAAAGAGTAAGTCTGACGTTACTCAATGTTTCCTTTTTCATTTACTAGAACCAATCCTGATTGCCATATTTCCTGGGAGATGTTTATTTTCTTGAATTAAAGAGTGACAGAGTCCAGTTTCTTCGAAGCTAAAAATTTGCGAGACTACCGGCTTAATTCTTTTAGCCGCTACAATATCGTTTAACATTGCACATTCTTCCGTGCTAGCAAAATGAGAGCCTTGAATTTTCTTTTGAAACATCCAGAGAAAGCGAAGATCAAAGGAAGCTATATACCCAGAAGTTCCGCCGCAGGTAACAACCATTCCCCCACGCTTACATACTTGTAGCGAAGTAGGAATTGTAAGTTCTCCCGGGTGCTCGATTACAATGGAAGGAGAAATTCCATTCGTAATTTCTAAAAGCTCGGACTCAAAGCGTTTGACTTCTTTTTTCCAATGACTACCCGGATAAATTGCATCTGCATCTAACACTCCCCAATGCGAGTAGTGGCTACGATTGATTACACCCTCTGCCCCTAAGCTTTTGCAAAAATCGAATTTCTCTGAATCATTTACTGCGGCAATTGGGATTCCACCAAATTCTCTGACGAGTTGAATCGCCATTACCCCGAGCCCTCCAGTTCCACCCCAAATTAAAACTACCTCGCCTTTTTTAATCTCATTAGGAGTCCAGTGGGTTAACATCCTATAAGCAGTAGCACCGGTTAACATATACGTAGCCGCTTCTTCCCAAATGAGATTTTTTGGCTTAGGCAGACATTGGTGCTCTTTTACTTTTGTGAATTGTGCAAAAGAGCCGTAATTCGTTTCGTATCCCCAAGCCTGGCAGGTAGTGGATAATATTGGATCACCTCCTTCTCGTATCCACCGGTCATCTACATCCCAATGCCCTGCATGTAAAACTACTTCCTCTCCAAGCTCAACTGAACGGACTAATTTCCCTTTTTGAATTACAATTCCGGATGCGTCAGATCCGCCGATATGAAAGTCTTCTAAACTTCCTTTTGTTTTTCTATATCTTATTACATCAATTGGTTTA
>JANYCR010000615.1 GCA_025360185.1 Leptospiraceae bacterium
AAGAAAGTAAAGAATTCTCGATATTAACCGCAGAAATAAGTAAAGCCACTTTCGGAATGACACCCTCTGAATATAAATCCTTTAAAGAATTGAATAAACCTAATGATAATCTTCGAGATCATATGACAGATTTAGAACTAATATTTACAATGCTAGGAGAAGCATCTACAACTGAAATAGCTAAGAAAAAAAATACCAAAGGCTTTCCTGAAAATAAAAAAGCCGCCAAAGAAGGTGGAACAATTGCAGGAAATGCAAGAAAGGCATTGGAGAAAAAGAGCGGGGAAAAAGTTTCCACAAAAGAAAACTACAAAATCTTGTCTGAAAAAAAAGTAAAACAACTTAGGAAATAATTATGAATTTAATTTTTAAAATTATACTTCTCCTTCTCCTCTCCACGTTACCATTAGCCGCATTTGAACCAATTCGTATCATAGGAGCAGAAGGAAAAATTATTATTGGAGATAGGACGGATTATCTAGAAGACAAAGAAGGCAAATTGACATTTGACGATGTTCGGCAAATCGAGATTCTTTGCAATGATGCAATTGGTACAGATGCACGTAAAGACGCGATTAATCGCGTCTCTACAACGACAACCGAACCCTGCTGGCAAAAAAGCGAACAAAAAAATCTAAATTTTGGATTTACAACTTCCGCCTACTGGATTAAATTCCAAATTGAAAATGAACAGGATGAATACAAGCATTGGCTATTAGAAATATCCTATCCATTTTTAGATAGAATTGATTTTTATTCATCAGAGGCAAATGGAGATTATACACTTGAGACTACAGGAGATCAATTTCCTTTTTCAAATCGAAAGATTCCAAATCGACATTTTATTCTAAAAGTTCCTTTGCATGAAAACCAGATAAATACTTATTATATTCTATTAGACTCAAATGGTGGTATAAATTCATTTCCTGCAACTCTATACTCCCCTTTAAAATTGGTAGAGAAGGAACATTCTGAAATTATTCCCATCGGAATTTTCTATGGGGTATTAGTTGCGCTATTTTTATATAATCTTTTTTTATTTCTTTCTTTGAAAGATTTAAGTTACTTTTATTATCTCTTATATTTATTTTGGGGTATGATTTTTTTCTTAGCTACTAATGGCTTAGGTCAAGAATATATCTGGGCTGAATGGATTTGGTTTAATAATAAAGTATTCCCAATTTCGGTTGGCGCAATAGTTATTTCTATGCTACTTTTTATAAGTAATTATCTATCTACAAAAATCTACGCACCGTTTCTTCATAAATTCTTAAACATCATATTAGCATTTGCCGGCATTCTTATATTATCCTCTTTTTTTATCCCATACGAATTTTCCATAAAGATGAGTAATTTTATAGCTCTTTGTTTAATTACTCTCATTGTTTCTGTTATCATTAGAACTTTATCTAAAGTAAGAGCAGCCAAATACTTTGCTTTAGCATGGGTATCGCTTCTAATAGGAATGCTGTTATTTGCCTTCAGAGCAATTGCAATTATCCCAGACAATTTTTTAACAAACTATTCAATCCAAATCGGCTCTGCTCTTGAAATGATTCTTCTCTCTATTGGTCTTGGGGATAAGATCAATATACTCAAAGAAGAAAAATTACAAATACAAAAAGAGTCAATCGAAGAACAAAAAGAATTAATCACCTCTTACGCTCGCTTCGTCCCCGAACAACTTTTGACTTTTCTTGGAAAAGACATCATCACAAAAGTAGGACTCGGTGATTCTGTGCAAAAAGAGATGACAATTTTATTTTCCGACATACGCTCGTTTACCTCTATTTCGGAGACATTGAGCCCGAGTGAGAACTTTGGCTTTATCAATTCCTATTTGGAGACGATGGGTCCGGTTATTCGTAAACACAATGGATTTATAGATAAATACATCGGAGATGCGATCATGGCTTTGTTTCCACAAAAACCTTCTGATGCGATTGATGCTTCGATTGAAATGTTGGAAGAATTGTACAAACTGAACGTCAAGCGAAAGAGTAAAGGCTTTGCTCCTATTTCGATTGGAATTGGAATTCATACTGGTAGTCAAATGCTTGGAATCATTGGCGAGAAAGAGCGCATGGAAGGAACTGTGATTTCCGACGTTGTCAATACAGCTTCTCGTTTGGAGGGGCTAACCAAGGCTTACTCCACTGCTCTTCTGGTTAGTGAAGATGTCTTGGATGGAGTTGTGGATAAGAGCAAATACGAATTTCGTTTTCTGGATACAGTCAAAGTAAAAGGCAAGAACAAAGCAGTCCGTATTTTTGAAATCCTAAATGGGGTTTCTCCGCGTATCCGTGAATTGAAAATCCAAACCAAACCTGACTTCGAAGCTGGAATTGATTTATATTATTCTAAGAAATTTAAAGATTCTTTGAAGAAAATGAAGTCTGTTTTAAAGAAAGATTCTAAAGACAAAGCTGCTGAGCTTTACATTGAACGATGCAATTTTTATTCTAAGAATGGCACCCGTCCAAATTGGGATGGAATAGAGAAATTGGATTTCAAATGATTTCTGACCTAACCCCACACTTTACAGTATTGTAGAATACTCAGAAGTAGCCCCTTCCCTTCCGCCAGTTCGCTTAGTCGCGAACCCAACGCCTTCGCCAGGGCAGGGGATTATTTCGTAAAGGTCTTTCTTGTAGTATTTATACTAAAAAGTCCCCTTCCCTGCGAAGCGAATTAGGGAAGGGGATAACCCTGTATAGCCAAACAACCCCTGACATATATGGGGTGAGGTAAAACTAATAATCAAAGATATGGAAGTAGCTAATGCGCATTCCCCTATCCATTTGGTGTTCATGAATAACTGGAAATTGCAAAGATGCAGAAAGAAATCCGCCTTTATATACTTGGTAACTAAAACCAGGATACACATTCCAGAATTTTGTGTGAATGTCTACTGTTGAGTTGTACGGTCTTCTGTATTCTGTTTCGGCGAATAAGCGGAAATTCTCTGTTAGCCCATAAGAGAGTGCAAGTCCGCTTTGGTAATAACGTCTAAATTCTTCTTTGGAATTTTCTTTGAAGGCTCTGTTGGTTTCTGATTGAAATTGCAAATCTACAATTGCTTCGAATGCACCTACCTTCAAACCGAAATTTGCATTTGGACGTATCAAATACAACTCTGGAGCTTGACCATCACGTGCATATTTTTTAGATTGTTGGTCAAACCATTTAACGCCACCACCCCAGACAATCGAACCAAAAGAGAATTGATGCTCTTTCGCAAATTTAAGCCCTGCATATAGTCGATCGAGTTGAGTTAACGTTTTAGAGCCTGACTTTTCCCATTGCGATTTTGTGGTTCCTACTTTCACTGAAAAATATTGTAGAAATTTCAATTCGCCTTCGATGTTTCCTTGTTTCTCTCTCTCGTAAACATTTGACTCTCTGTTTTCTGACACCTGACCGTCTATGCGGATTTTAGTATATACCGCTGCTGGCTCTACTCTAAGTGGCACTGCAAAAGAGCTTTTTTCATCCGCGTAAATTCCCATTGTAAAGGCTAACAAGCCGAAACCTATAATTAACTTATTTTTCATAGCTTGTATATCCTTCTAGAGCGCTCACATATTTTTTAGCAATTAGCCCAAAACCACCAGTGTTTGGATGAATGCAATCCCACAAGTTGCCAGCCGATGAAGCAGGTGAACCGCCTAATGTTGCACGAAGATCAATATAACGCAATTGTGGCTCTCTTGTTGTGATGTCACGGAGCATATTGTTGTAATCCACTAGTCCGTCCACCACGAGAGAAGTAATTTCTGTATCTGTCAAACCTGCTGCTTTCATAGTCGGTCTGCATCCAGTAGAATCAGGACGACTTGGAACATCTGGATTTGAAAAATCATATCCATGAATAATCCAAAGCAGTGGCGCTCCGCCATATTTCTGCACCTTATAGGCGTTACCCGTTCGTATCATATTAAGAAGAGTTGTTTGAACCAGATTAAATCGCTCCTGTTTTTCTGCTGCGAATCGACCCACATACTTTGCGGGATTTCCTTGGACATCATTACCACCAAGAGATAGTAGCATATATTTTATATCTGGACCGGCTTCGTCGATTACCCGCGTATGTGTTCCTGTTTGGTAAATCGTAGCCATCGTTTGACCGGCAAGAGTCGAACCAACCATTTTATAATTATAATTCTTTTCTAGTTGCACTCTAAGACTTTCAATAAGTGGAACACCTAATGCCAAATCCGTCCAGCTATCACCTAAAATTCCATACTTTACTCCACGTTGAGTGGGGCAAATGGTGCCGACGTAGCAAAGTAGCTGTGCTCTAAATTGTTCTGGGTATTGATTTTTCTTTGAGTCGCAATTGGAGAGAAAGGCGCAAAGAAAACCTAATAGTAAAATTCTTTTTGTCATTCCTCCAAACTAGAAAAACCTTTTTGGTTTGTCGATAGATAATTTCTAAAGAAGTCTAAAAAATTATGTCTCAATATTAAAATTAATGAATTCTTGACAAGATAGTTTTATAAAAACAGGGGAAAATATCAATTATCCTCAGAAGGTTTTTAATTCATTCTCAGGTGTTCAATTGATTTTTAGACTGTTATCGAACAGCTTCCAATTTTCCTGAACTAATAAAAATAGTATTATGTCTTATATCTGTGCAACTGCGTAAGTTTTAGAAAAAAATCTCTTAAGAAAAAAAATCGGGTTTGTAAAAGTTTTAAGAATATAGAAAAAAGTTTAATGTCCATACTCTAAATTGTCCTCTGGTTTTAATATAATGTTGATTATGGACGAAAAAAAAATTCTGGAAGGTTTAATTCTTATGAGTCAGTTTAACTTAAATATTAGAAGCTCTATTGAAACATCCGATCGTTCTTTTTTTACTAAGTCCGAAATAATGGAAATAGTTTCTGCAATTAAAGAGAATTATATCCATCTGATTTGGTTCAAGCTTTTGTATTCTTTCGGTATGAATTTACAAGAACTTGTAAATTTAAAAGTGAAAGATATTGACTTTGAAAAAGCAAAGATTACGATTAATTCCGGTAAAAGATCTATTCCTCGATTTTCTGATATTCCAAAATCACTTCTTTGCGATTTGCGACTTCACTGTAATCATAAAGCACAAGAGTCCTACATTTTTCAAGGTAGATATGGACGGCTTCATACTCGCACGATTCAAAAAGCCCTCGAAAAAGTTGAATTAAAACTAAAAATAAGACTCACCATTGCAAAATTAAGAAAAAGTATCGCAGTCCATTTATGCCAAAATGGTTGGGATTATAAGGAGATTGGTGAATTCTTAGGGCATGCAAATTATAGGGCGACACGTAACTTACTAGGCGAATCCAGAAGATTTTTTCAAAAGTCTAGTCAATCCTCCATAGATGAATTTTTACCTTAATTTTTTCGTAGGCTAAATGAAAACAATTGTCAAAAAACATCTTGACAATAAATTTAGTGGAAAAAGACTATTCGACTAAGAATAGTTTATTAGCAAAATTCTAAATTCAGAGTTTACTTTTAATTATTTGTTCAGGAGATTCCTTTGGATATCAAAACTCAGACTATAGGTAAGCACGTACTGGTAAGACTCGCAGGCAGATTGGACATAACACAATCTGATGAAGTTGAATCTCACCTTGCGAAAGACGTTCTCTCGGGAGACGGCGATATAATTATTCATTTGGGGTCAATTTCCTATATTTCTTCTTCCGGCATTCGAATTTTTGTAGGTATGGTTAGAGAACTCAACCGCCAAGGCAGAAAGCTAAAGCTTTGCAATATTACCCCTCCGGTAAAAAAAGTTTTTGATGTAGTAGAACTTTTAGATCTTTTTGATGTGTATACCACAGAAGAGGAAGCTATCGCCTCTCTTCCATAATTACTATATAGTGCTTATTTATAGATTTAATGAAACTTAAGCACTCTCTTCTTTCTTCCATTTTTCTTTTTAGTTTTTTTTCAATCTTATTTCACACTTATATCCCAGTAATTTGGCCTGATGAAGTTTTATTTTTTAGCCCTTCGTTCGAGCTTGGGTTAAATGGAATTATGCGCACAATGGTCATGGAAGGATTGATTCCGGGCATGGATACACATACTCTCTGGATGCCTCCTATATATATTATTTTTTTATCAGGCATTTTTCAGATATTTCCTGCAGAACTTTTAACTGCGAGACTATTTAGTTCTTTTATTAGTATTGGCTCTATTTTTCTTGTTTATAACATTTGTCTGAAATTTCAATTTTCTTCAAAGAGAATTTTCTGGGTCTTAATCTTATTAGCCTCTGATTTACTGTTTTTGAAATTTTCTCATACGGCTCGAATGGAAAGCCTTTGTTTGTTTTTTGCTTTGGGTGCTTTTTATTTTTTGTTACGTAGGGATAGCAACGTTCCCTCTCAAGCCGACATTTTTCTTTCAGGCATATGCCTTTCCCTTTCTTTTCTTTCTCATCCGTTTGGTATTGTCCATTCCATTCCAGTCTTATTTTTGTTGTATCAAAAGAATGTTTTAAGTATTAAGAATTTGATTATATATTCATTTGCTGGTTTACTGCCAATTGCCGCTTGGGGTATTTATGTTGTTCCAAATTGGGAATTATTTATTGTGCAGTTTGGTGCTCAGTTATCTAGAAAAAATGAACTTCTTGGAAAATTTACCTGGATAGACAAAGTAAAGATTATTTTCTCTGTTTATAAATTTCCCATGGTTAAATTGTTATTATTCGCTACTACTATTGGACTTGTTTTTTATAATTTTTTTTCAAATCCTCCCTTCCCCCTGGCGAAGACGTTGGGCGTTAAACGCGGGCTGGACGGAATGGAGGGATTTACCCATTGGCGGGAGAAATTAAAAACATCATCTGAATCATTCTTTCTTGTTTGGCTTTTTTCTATACTTGGATTTTTATTTATTTCAAGTGAATCCTGGTACGTATTTCATATGGTCGTTCCGTTTACTCTTATATTATCCGCAATTGTTGAAAATAAAAAAAATACTTTTCGAATTTTCCTATATCTTAGTTTTTCTTATAATTTGATAATAACGTCATGGATTCCTTTTAGTAATTATTTTATTTATAAATCGCCTGAGAAGACGGAAGAGTTTTTTTATTTAATCGAAAAAGAAGTAGAGCGCAAAAACAATATTTACCTCCAAGCAATTCCTGACCCTTATTTTTATTTACGAAATAAATTTCCTGAGAAAACTTTGCATGAATTTATTCCGGGAGAATTGTCTGGAATGCAAGCAACGAATCCTGACGGCTCGGAAAGGAAAAGCTTATTAAAACAATTAGGAATCGCAAAAGAGAATTATAAAATTGATTCGAACTTTTATAAGGATACGATTCACAAACAGGAGGTTTTTATATTTTATAATGAAAACCTAATGAATGATTATATTCGTGCGTACTTAGCAAAAAATGTTGATAAGTTCGAGCGCAAGCTGCTGCAAGTTGAAACCCCGAAGGGCAGTGACTTAAAGCTAGAAGCAGTGATTTTTGTTAAAAAGTAAAAAGCTTACCTTTTTTCGCCTATTTATTAAAATTTGTAGTCAAAAACAACTATTTCAGAGATTTGTTATTTTAAGAGTACACTTGGAGTAAGGAATGATTTTTGATAATTTATATGCTCTCTTTTCAAATGACATGGGTATCGACCTAGGTACTGCGAATACGCTTGTGCATGTCAAAGGTCAGGGCATTGTGCTATCAGAGCCCAGCGTTGTTGCAGTTCAGGCATCCACAGGTAAGGTTTTAGCTGTAGGCCAAGAGGCGAAGCGTATGCTTGGTAGGACTCCAGGTGATATCGTAGCTATTCGACCAATGAAAGACGGTGTAATTGCCGACTTCGAGACAGTCGAAAAAATGATCCGTTATTTTATTGCAAAAGTTCATAACCGGACAACTTTCGTTAAGCCTAGAATCGTAATCGGAGTGCCTTCTGGCATTACTGAGGTAGAAAGACGCGCCGTTCGTGAGTCTGCTGAACAGGCAGGAGCTCGTGAAATTTTCTTGATTGAAGAAGCTCTTGCTGCTGCCATTGGTGCCAATGTTCCAATTCATGAGCCTGCCGGCAATATGATCGTTGATATTGGTGGGGGAACTACTGAGATCGCTGTTATTTCCCTTGGTGGTATGGTGATTGCTGAATCCATCAGAACCGGTGGGGACGAATTCGATGAAGCTATTATTAAACATTTACGTAACCAATACAATTTAGTAATCGGGGACAGAACTGCAGAAGACATTAAACTTACTATCGGAAATGCTTACATGGACAAGCGAACTGATACTATGGAAGTAAAAGGACGTGATGCAATTTCTGGTTTACCTAGAACTTTAGAGTTAGACAGTAACGAAATCAGAAAAGCTCTCAAAGAGCCAACTGATCAAATTCTAGACGGCGTAAAACGTGTTCTTGAAAAAACCCCTCCTGAATTATCTGCTGATATAGTAGAGCGTGGAATTATTTTGACAGGCGGCGGATGCCTGCTTCGTGGTTTGGAGTATTTCATTTCTAGAGAAACTGGAGTTCCTGTATTCCGTGCAGAGAATCCTTTGACCTGCGTAGTTTTGGGAACAGGAAAGTATCTAGATGAGTTGAAATACATCAAGCGTGGAGTTAAGTAAGATTGTTCCAATATGCTATGGGATAGACTTAGTCAACTTAGAGAATTTATTTCTGTCCTATTCTGTGTCCTTTTCTCTATTTCTTCTTTGATCTGGAACGGCAACCTTGTAGTTAAAAGCGTTGCCAGCACGAATGTAGTCAGCAATGCAGTTTCCTCTTCCATTGACTCTTTTGGTGGTTTTTTTAAAAGTGCCTACAATAAACTTGAATCTTATGAATCCGTTCGTAAAGAGAGAGATTCCTATGCAAAGCTCATTGAGGAATATAAGGTTTTACCGCAAGACATTAATGCACTCCGCGCAGAGAATGAGTTACTACGAAAAGAACTTAGCTTTACTCCTAAGGTAGAATATCCTTACATTAAAGCGGAAGTTCTCTCCATACGGCTAAATTCCATTTACCGCACAATTATTATCAATAAAGGCAAAGATGCGGGTATTCGTCCTTATATGCCAGTGATCGGCAGGGCGATAGATGAGACAAATGGTCAAGTAATCCAAGCGTTAGTTGGAAAAGTAATTGCTGTAACCGGTGGATCGAGTGTCGTGCAACCGATTATTAATTCTAATTTTACTATGGGTGTTCAAATTCCTAAAACAAATTTCTGGGCAACGCTCTCTGGAAATTCAGGAAGGGGAATGGAAGCAGTTCTAAATTACATCGACAATGGTATTATCATTGATCCAAAGTTGATTACAGGGAAACAAATTGGACCTAGTCTTCCGACAAATGAAACTAGTTTTATTGAATCATTTGGAAATTTGGGCAGACCAGTGTTTTCCTCTTCTGGTGGTGGAGTTTTTCCGGCGGTGATCCCTGTTGGAATTATTATTGAAGAAGGACCCCGCTCTGGTTCATTTAAGACTGCTTATGTAAAACCATACATTCGATTTGAAGAATTGCAATTTGTTTCTGTTATTAAGAAAACTCCCGACAAATGGGTAGAAGACTGGCCTGAAGAAAAAAGTATTTCTATAGAAAATCCATACTTTGGTGAGTTAAATTTTCCAGGTGAAATTCTGGAAAATAAAGAAACTAATAACAAAGACAAAAAGCCATTACCCGCACCTGTTCCTCAACCTATTCCAGTCCCTAAGAAAATAGACGCAAAGTCAGTTACGCCTACACCTAATAATCCTACGCCCCCAAAAGAAAAAAAGAAACTTTCTTCGGATACCGATGATAGTGAAGATATGTTGCGTAAGTTGGAGGACCCAAACTAATGATCTTAGAGCGACTTGTAATTGGAATTGGGATATTGCTTGCGCATGTTTTAAATGGTACGAACTTATTTGATATTGGTACTGCTATTAAACCTGATTTTATGATCTTGCTCGTTATCTTTTTCGCGCTTCGGAAGGGCGGAATGAGCGGGCTTTGGATTGGATTTATTGGTGGTCTTCTCACAGATGCAGCACTTGGAGGCGAAGAGGGATTAGGCGGTAAAGTCTATTATAAAATTGGAATTCATTCTTTAAGTTTTTCCATAATAGGATATTTACTTGGAAAGTTTGGAAGAATTTCGTATAATGAAAACTTTGTTTCCATTTCAATATTTGCTTTTTTATTAACCCTTGTCACTCGCGGTTTAACCTATATGCTATTTAGTTTTTTCTTTCATCCAAATTTGAATTATTCTTTCGTTGCAACTTCTATTTACAATGCAGCCATAGCTCCATTAACGTTCTTTACGCTTTCTTGGATTTATAAGCTAGACACTACTACTTATTCTGAGGGTATCCGCTAGTGTCTAGAAATACTGCTTCATCTATTGAATTTAAGTTAGAGCAAAGTTTTCGATACAGACTTTATTTTTTTACGGGGCTAATTATATTTACCTTGGCTGCGTTTATTTTACAATTATTTAATCTGCAAATTGTAAATGGTAGTGAAAATTCTCTTAAGGCTGAAAGGTTTGTAAGGCGTAGTGAATCCTTACCGGCTGCGCGGGGGCAAGTATACGATCGAAATTTTATCAATCCAGAAATGTCTACCCAGCATATGTTGATTTCAAATTCTGCATCTTTGGATGTTGTGGTTAATTCTGGTTTGCTCAAGAATAATCCTCAGCGGATAAAAGAGTTTATGCTCGTTTTTTATAAAACACTTTCTATTCCGGAAGCTTATTACGTGGATGAAATTAAAGAGCCGAAGTTTACAAAGAAAGTAAAATCTAAAATTCCAATTGTTCTTTTGCAGGGAATTTCATCGGAGCAGCATGAAAGAATTTCCGTATTTGATAATATTTCTAAATTTGTAGTTTTAGTTCCATCTCCAAAAAGGAATTACATCATGGGTCCCGCACTTGCTCATGTATCCGGCTATGTAGGTCTTCCTAACTTGAAAGATTTAACAAACCGTGAAATTAAATCCTATCAACTAGTTGGTAAAGGAGGACTCGAAATTCAATATGATTCCTATTTACGTGGCACAGATGGATTTAGATACCAAAAAAGAAATTCAGAAGGTAATATTGAAGAAGAAAGAATTATCGAACATGCTAAAATGGGAAACCATTTGGTATTGACGATTGATAAAAAAATCCAATTTGCTGCTTATAACGCACTTAAAAATTATCGTGGAACAGTGATCGCAATTAAACCTGCAACCGGCGAAGTATTGGCATTAACCTCTAATCCTAGCTTTGATCCGAATCTACTTTCTGGTAAAAATAAGCAATTAAAATTGCAACATTTCAATCGTGTAAAAAATAACGGTGGATTTCTAAATATCGCATTGCAATCTAAATTTCCTCCAGCCTCTACATTTAAAACTCTTGTCGGACTTGCCGCACTAGAGAGTGAGCACAAAATTGATTTTAGCCCCGCTCAAACATTTCATTGCAATGGTAGTTTTATTTTGGAATCTTCTTTTGCAAGTGTTCCAGACCAAGAATTTAAGTGCTGGGATAAAAAAGGTCATGGAACAAATGATCTAATTCATGCCATCGAAAAATCCTGCTCTGTGTATTTTTACAACTTGGGTCATAAGCTTGGGTCAGAGGCAATCTTATATTATGCGAAACTCTTTGGATTAGACAAAAAAAGTAATATTGATTTACCTAGCGAGATTGAAGGTTTTGTTCCAAGTAACGAATGGAAAAAAAGATCTTATGGAACGAAATGGTTTGCAGGGGATACTGTTAATTTATCCATAGGACAAGGGTTTATATCGTCTACTCCCATGGGAATGACCTTGTTTTACATGGCGCTTTTAAATAACGGAAAGATTCATCAACCGTTTTTGGTTTCCGAGATTCGAAACCCGATTGATAACTCTATCGTCGTAAAAAATACAGGTAAAATGCTAAGAGATATTCCTCTGAAAAGTTCTACTTTAGAAGCACTTAAGCAAGGACTACGAGCAGTTGTAAAAACAGGGACTGCATCTAGAGTTTTAAATTTACCTGAGTTACCAGAGATCGCAGGCAAAACTGGAACTGCACAAACAAGAAGACGCGGTTTATCAAAATCTAACCACGCGTGGTTTATCGGCTACGGACCGTATAACGCACCCGTAGAACAACAGGTGTTAGTCACCGTATTCGTAGAGTATGGCGTTGGTGGATCGGTGGGTGCGGCGCCTATCGCTAAAGAAGTTTTCAAAGCCGCGTTTCCGCCCGGCTCGTTTAAGCGAACGGAAAGAATTGATGGAAATCGAATGGATGATGAAATGCCAGTTGAGGAGATACTGCAATAATGTTCGAAAGAAGATTAGAAAAAATCGATTATTTCTTAATCACCTCGGTTATTGTTGTTGTGCTTTGTGGAATTTTTACATTGTATTTTCAAGAAGCAAATATCTCCGATGGACCTGGCAAATGGTATAAACAATTATTTTATTTTATCATTGGGTTAATGACCATGTATTTTATGAGCCGAATTAATTATCAATTGCTAGGCTCTTATGCACTACCAATTTATTTATTTTCAATTTTTTTATTAATTCTGACTTTAATTCCAGGTATTGGTTATTTACCGAATGGGCGAGGAGCACGTTCCTGGTTAAAGCTTGGACCTTTTAGCTTACAGACGAGCGAATTCGCAAAGTTATCCACTGTGATACTTCTTGGACAATACCTAGTTTTAAAAGAAAGAGAAATTCGAAGTATTACCGTTTTGATTATTCCTTTTATTATAGTTATTATTCCGATGGTTTTTATTATTGTGCAGCCTGATTTTGGAACGGCAGTATCATTTATTCCCATTTTACTTGCGATGTTATTTTTGGGTGGAGCGGATATAATGCATATTAGCTCCTTGGTGTTACTCGGCGGAATTTCCTTAAGCATTCCAATGTATTTAGAATACACCAGACTTACGCTCATGGCGCCATTGGTTGATCTTTTAACAAGAACAGAAAAGACAGAAGTTCTCTCGGTTGTAAACCAAATGGGGGGGAAAATCTGGTTAGTGTTAAATGGAGAAGCTGTGCAGGCTAAAGAAGGAGCTAGCCTGATTAATCCTAAAAATTTTAAAATTTTACAAGATGCAGCAGACCAAGTTATTGAGGAGAATACAAGTTTTTTATTTAAGCTATTCTCGAATGAAAATTTTATGATTATGTTTGGGGGAAGTCTTATTTTAATCAGTGCGATTTTAATTGGACTTCGTATTACTCGTGGCTCGGAGAGTCTCAGAAAATATTATATTCCGCTGGGGGTTCTCGGCATTAGCTTCTTATTTGCCTTTGCGGTTACTAAGAAGATTCCTTTCCGAGAAAATCAGGTTATACGTCTCACAGCCTTTATTAACCCGGATCAATTTAAACAGGGTGCAGGTTATCAATTGCGTGCATCCAAACCGGCGATTGGTTCCGGACGATTTGTAGGAAAAGGTTTTGGTCATGGCGAGATGACAGAAGGTAGGGTGCCTCATGTTCCGGAAAGTAGCACAGACTTTATATTTGCCTCATGGGCAGAACAGACTGGCTTTATTGGATCGGTATTGCTTTTATTTTTCTTACTGTCAATTCCTTTGCGGGGACTTCAGATTAGTTTTGAAAGTAAGGATAGATTCGGTTCGCTATTAGCCGCAGGAATTGTTGCCTTGATTTTCTTTCACATAGCGATTAATATTGGAATTGTTATAGGTCTTATGCCTATTACTGGTTTGCCGCTATCGTTTATGAGTTATGGCGGTTCGCATTTACTTATGTCCATGGTTGCCGTTGGTATTATTCTCTCTATTAAGCTTAGGAAGCATGCAAATTAAAGTAAAACGACTATGCTAAATAGATCTACTATTCACGAAGAAGTTAGAGAATTCTTCGATACAAAAAGTCAGCTCGTTACAGAGATAGAAAGATACGAGAAAAAGGTTTATTCTGAAAAGAAAGATTTAGCTAACATCAAAAAAATTTTAGAAAAACTCTGGTCTCTTGTAGATAAGAGCAGATCTGAATATTTTAGAATTAGACTGGTTACTCTTGATATGCTCCTTAAAAGAAATGAAGAGAAACGAGGTTATCGTAAAATTGAATTCGATCGAATTTTTAAAGTTCTTTCCAAAATTAAAGAAGATGATGGTGTCGAGTTTTTAAACGAAGGAATTAAAAACAGAATCGAAAAAATTTCTGAAAAATTATTTCGTTCTACTCATCAGCTAGAGCCAGAGAATGAGGATTTCTTTTATTTACTCACGTATAAATCTTTAAGTTTTATTGTGCGTAGTTATCAGAAGAAAATTTTACAAGATGTAGATGCGACAAAGTCTTACGTAAGAATAAAAAACAAACGTTATCCATTATTCCCTGCCTATACTGGACTAAAGACGAGTGACCAAGATTTTGATTTAGAATATTGCAATGTATTAATACTAAAAGTTAGAACCGAATACAAATGCTTTCGATTTGATCATATAGAGACGATTACTGATTTGAGTTATGATTATTTGCATGCAAAGATGATTCCACTTGAAGAGCCAATTCAAGAAATCAAACATTATATTCGAATGAAAGGCAAACGGGTATATTACTTAGATGTTTGATTACTTTTCATACATAGTCTTCATTTCGTAGAGAATCTTATCAGTCTTAACATCTTTGTCCCATTCTTTCAATTCTAAAATCGAAGTATAACCGGTTGCATTTTCTGTCATTTCTAGTTTTATAAGACCGGGTATTTCTGAAGTATAATTATTCTCTCGCATTTTTAAATTCCCGTATTTGAATTTTAATGTTTTAATTAAAAGTCCTTCGGAAGAAGTAAAGTCTATTTTTAGAGGAGAATAATCAGTATTATCTACTTGTAGTTCTAAGTTCTTATAAGAGGAAAGGGAAATTGGTATTATCTTTACAATTTTTTTTTCGGACGCTTCTGTTTTTAAATCTTTCACTTCTGCGGCGATATAGTTTGCTTCGTAGGAATAGTTACTTAAATCTAGGTACGTAAATGCTGTATGTAAAACATCTTCCATTCTTTCCATTTGTTCTATCTGAAAAAATTTGCCAGATAATACATTATAATAAATCAATTTTTGACCCCGTTTAACTGAAAGTAACTTTGCTACCGGTTTACGAGGAGTAATCTCGAAGGTGTACAAAACATCATCGCCCTGCTTGAAAATATTTACTTTCCAAGAATGAGTTTCATGACTCCCTCTTTTGATAGAAAGTCTTGCGCGGGTTAAACCATCGTTAATTGCAAGAGTGCGATCAAGCCGCTCAACGATTTCTTGTCCGCCAAGTTTTTCTTGAGCGAAAAGAGTTGAAGAGAATAGAAATAGAAATAAAAGGAAGTGTTTCATTATTCCTTATTTTCCCTTGCCTGTTCAAATGCAATTGTATAAACTATTGATTTTAAATTTGATTGTAACGAAAGAAATAAAATACTGGGAACAGAAATGATAATGAGATAGGGAGATTTCATTATATATTCAAAAAGCTCTTTGGGTTCCATTTTAGAGGTTACAGTCAAATCCATAAAATTCTCAATAAAAAATTGAATGAAATAAAAAGGAAGTGTATTTACGAATTGTAAACCAAAGCCGATTACAAAAGGCAGGACAATCAATATACCAAAGTTTGGTTTTACAAGTTCAATACTTCTTCCAAAGGAACCAAAACCTTTGTCTTCAATGATGAGTGCCTGAAAAGTAAATAGAAAGAAAACAATAACGAAAATAACTGGGACTACACAAAATAAAAAAGCAATGATTGCCATTAGAATGTAAACTATGTTTAGTAAAATTG
>JANYCR010000620.1 GCA_025360185.1 Leptospiraceae bacterium
CCCTAAAATTTCAGCAAAAGAAACTCTTGCGTCTTCTTGAAACCGAAACATATCCTCTGCATGAGAAAAAATATCTTCCGATTGCATCAAAGAAAGTGCATCTATCGTATTCTGGTAAACACTCAATTCAGGCTCTGCAATGCGGGCAATCTCGGCAAGGAGAGGAATTGTATTAGCGGCTTTCCATATACCAGCCATCTCTATAGAAAAATCCTGCAAGATATAATTTTCAGTATCCATTAATTCTTTTAACGATGATTCAATAATAGAGAAATAAGAATCCATTTTAGTGGATAATAGACTTTTGAAATCAGTAACCTGCTCTTGTAATTCTTCAAAGACTTCCTTATCTACGTCGGCTTCTTCTTTTCCCACTTCTTCAGTTAATTTACGGGTAATAGATATTAACTCTGAACTAAGCTCATCTACACTTCCATTTCGATTTTCTTCGATCCATTCGACATACTGCCAGATATTGATTCCAATTTCATCATCTCCAAAAATTTCCTTTTTTTCTTTCAGCTCTTTAAAATTTAACTTTAGAGCAAGGCTAATAACTGCAAATATTCCAGCAAAATGTAATTTTGGCTCTTCTAAATTTTTTTGCACTTCGCGAAGAATCTCTAATAATAGCGGTATATCCTGGGTAGCCAACGAATAATTTTTAAGTAGGTTTGTTATAATTAAAACTTCATAGGAAGCAAAGTCTTTCTCTTTTATTTCTTTTAGTAAACTTTCTAGTACAATCCGAAAAAGTTCTGAATCGTCAGCAAAAGAGTAAGCTAAAAGTTTATGCGCTTTTAAACCCGCATCGGGGTCAGAGATCAGATCAAGCAAGCGTTCTTTGTCTACAATTAGTTTCATATTTAATTTTTCGGAGAAAGAAATTTAACAAAATCTTCTTCTGGGAGCGGCTTACTCTTGTAAAACCCTTGGTACAGATCACAGCCACAATCATTTAAAAAATCGAGTTGTTCTTTTGTTTCTACCCCTTCAGCTAAAACTTTTAGGCGAAGAGTATGACCCATCGCAATAATAGTAGCCGCTATCTCCTTATCGTCTTGATTTTCTGGAATATCATCTACGAAACTCTTATCAATCTTAAGAATATCGAGTGGAAATCTCTTCAAATGGGCTAATGAAGAGTATCCCGTTCCGAAATCATCTATGGCTAATTTAATTTTCATGGATCTAAACTGATTTAAAATTTTTATAGCTTCTTCCTCTCTATCCATTAAAGCACTTTCCGTAATTTCAAACTCCAAGTATTCAGGAGGGTATTTTGTCTCTTTTAGAATTCTCTCAACAACTGCCACGATATTGCCATGAATAAATTGTCGCGGAGATAAATTAACAGCGAGTGGAATTGGACTTAACCCAGATTGAATCCATCGATTCCCTATAGCGCATACTTCGCGTAAAACCCATTCTCCTATCTGACCAATAATTCCACTCTCTTCCGCAATCGGGATAAAATCAACTGGAGAGATAAAACCTTCTACCGGGTCTTTCCATCTTACAAGTGCTTCTGCGCCGACAATTTTTCCAAGCTTGATATCAACCTGGGGCTGAAAATACACTCTGAATTCACCTCTGTCCACTGCTTTTCGTAGTCGTGTTTCAATAGATAATCTAGTACGAATCGAAGAAGTAATGCTAGAATTATAATAACGAAAGATTCCTTTGCCTTCTTTTTTTGCCTGGTAGAGTGCGACATCAGCATGTTGAAATAATTCATCGACTGATTCTCCTTGATCGGGATAAACACTAATTCCAATACTAGCGCCTAAAAAGATTTCAACTCCATTGGTGAGATAAAATGGCTCTGCAATCGCAGCTAATAATTCCTGTGCAATCCGACCTGCTTTTTCTAAAACTTCTAACTCTTCAATTAATACAATGAACTCATCTCCTCCGAGTCTTGCGAGTGTATCTTTATCAGAAAGTTTTTGGAACATTCTTATTGCAGAAAGTTGTAAGACTTCATCACCGAGCGGATGTCCATAACTATCATTTACATCTTTAAATCGATCTAAATCTATAAGTAAAATGGCGAGTCTCTTACCGGAATTAAGACGACTCATGGCGTGCCTGAGTCTAGATTGAAACATTAAACGGTTTGGAAGATTAGTTAACCAATCATGATGTGCTAAAAAATCTAAATCATCTTGAGCTGCTTTTATTTTTGAAATGTCTGAAAATACAGCAACATAACTTAGCGTATTACCCTGACTATCCTTTACTGCGCTAATTCCAAGAAGCTCCGGATAAATTTCTCCACTCTTGCGCCTATTCCATATTTCCCCCCGCCACTTACCAACGGTGAGTAGACTCTTCCACATATCTTCATAGAAAACTTTATCCTGCCTACCTGAATTTAAAATGCTGGGAGTTTTATCTTTCAAGTCCTCTATTGTATAACCAGTCACAGCAGTGAAAGAGGGGTTAACAGCCTTTATGTTCGTATGGGCATCTGTAATTAAAAGTCCTTCCGTTGTATTATCAAAGACTGCTGCCGCCTGACGCAGATTATCCTCTTGCTCTTTCATATCTGTGATATCAACAACGGAACCAATGTATCCCGCAAAATGGTCATTTTCCGCTTTGCGTGGAATCCCCCTATCGAGTACCCACCTATACACACCGTCATGACGACTCAGTCTGTATTCAATCTCAAACGGTTCTCTTTTATCAAAGGCATCGAAGTAAATCTGAACGCATTTAGCATAATCGTCAGGATGAATACCCACCAGCCAACCGTTTCCAAGTTCTTCTTCTATCGTTCGCCCACGAAATAAAAGCCACTGCTTATTAAAATAGGTAAAGAGTTTGTATTCATCGGCAACCCAGATGAGAACCGGTGCGGAATCAGCCATTATCCGAAAACGCTTTTCACTTTCTTGGGTTTTACTTTGGGCTTCAAATAAGTTAAAAGCCATTTCAATGGAGGAGATAAGAAAAGTTTCTCCAGAATTTTTAATAATATATCCGTAACGGTTAACATGGCGTATTCGTTCGATGATTTCTTTTTCAAAATGAGATGTAAGAAATATAATTGGGATATCTCGAATTTTAAGAATTTCTTCTGCCGCTTCTGCTCCAGAAATTCCATCACCAAGTGCAAAATCCATTAGAATGAGATTAAAAGAAGAATCTTCCTTAATGATACGAATTGCCTCTTCCCCACTGCCTATATGCAAAACATCGAAATTATGCTTTTTTAAAACAGCCATTTCCGCCGTTGCAATAATAACCTCATCTTCTACGAGTAGGATTTTTTTATCAGTCATAGCTGGAAATATTTTTCATTTTAGAATTTACTTAATTAGGGCTACGTTTTATTAGCCCTAATTATGCCCCAAACTCAAATTAGAGTTTATACGAGAAAGTAATATATACGCTCTGTAGAATAGTAGATGTAGAGCCTTTGTAAAAAATTGAATTCAAGATAGTTTCCTGAATGTTAAATCCAACATTTCCATTTGAAGAAAATACCAGCGGAACATCGGTATAGGTAGTGTAAGTTGTTCGGAGTTCTTCACCTCTGTAACCAACTCGCAGCCCCAATGCACCAAAACTATGTTGATATCCTAAATCTACAACTGAGCCCCGGATTTCTTGGTTAGTCTTTTTAATAAGCGTAGTCGATCCTACAACAAAGTTTCCATTGCTAGCAAAAGAAGTTTTGTTAAAATCACCGCTACTTGAGATTTGACCTAAGATAGGAGAATCCATCGCATACTCAAAGTATACCGCAGATGCTTCATTAATTTTATAGAGAAGATTAACACCAATAAACCCCGACCAGGTATTTTGATTGTTAGTAGAGTTTCGGAATCCAAAGGCTCCGTTAGAAATATACGTTCCAGACTCTTTGAAATCAGTCGCAAAATTACGAAATTGAAATTTTGGGGTAACTAAAAAATTTCCAAATGCCAATTGGTAGCCCACATTCAAATCAAGATTTTTTAATTTCATCTCGGCATTATGAATTCCAATACCGCCAGAATTCAAACTGATAAAATCATATTTCGGAGTATATCCAGAAAAGTCCAATCCAGGAATTCCTCTCATCTCTGCACCTAAAAGTAAAGATCCAGGACCAATCCCGCTCATATAATAATCTAAGCCGATAGGGTTTAGAGGATATAATTTATTTGTATTACTCCAACTAGTATTGTATTGACCAAAGCCAAACCCGCTAAATAAATCATCTACAAAATATTTATCTTCTAATTCTGCTTTGGTTTTTCCGCCTAATCCCCATATACCACCTTTGACAGTTAAGCCAGATTGAGTTTGACCACCACTAGGGCTACTTTCAGCATCCTCAGCAAAAACAGGTAAGCCGAAGAGAACGATTAGAATTAATATTAATGATATTTTATTCTTCATATTTTTTCTCCTAAAAGAATTTTTTATCCATTTTTTCAAACTTGCGATTTTAGAATATCTTAATTGTACTTGTATGGAAAACAATTATCACTGAATAATATGTTTATCTTACCTAATTAGAATTATTCCGCTGAAATTCGTCAATCGAAGCAGGAAAGACAGTATTACGATTCATTAATTCTATACTTGTATTTAAGAAAGCTTTTGCTTTGCGATGATGGGACTCGCAAAACTGAGGGGTCTTTCTACAAATATCAAATTGAATATGAGGAGAGTCTACTGTAAAGTTAACCCCGCCTTCTCCGTCCGATGTGCGAAATAAAAATAATTTATCCTCGACCCAACCAAATACGGTGCCATACGCGAAATACGCAGAGTTTGTTTTAGTATTTAGTAAATCTCTACCCATAGCAGAAAAATAAACTTCCTTGTTCAAAGTTCCCAAAATCGTAGGTATCACGTCCAGCTGGGATGCAATATCATTTCTAATTTCTGGTTTGAAGCGAGAGGGGGCATAAATTAAAAAAGGAATATTTCTATCTTCATAATAATTTAAGAAACGGTGATGGGTGTGGTCGGCAACAAAAAAGAAAATCGTATTTTCGAAGTAAGGAGCTTGCCTTGCTTTCTCTAAAAAATTTTGAACAGCCCAGTCCGCATAATGGTAAACATTTAGAAATTCGTGATCATCTGTTTCATTTCCAAAAATATTAAACTCTTCTCTAGGTGTCCGATACGGATAATGCGTAGTAAGCGTAAGAACAGTTGCAAAGAAAGGTCTCTCACCTTCGTGATTTTTTAGTTTATTATGCAGAACATCAAATACATCAGCATCATCATATCCCCATGCACCGATTTGATAACGCTTCATTTCGTCTAAGTCCTGTTTGCCAATGCTTTCATCAAATCCCCAATGAGGCATCATCTTATGCTTGTTATCAAAACTTAAATCTCCACCGGTAACAAAGATTGTTTTGTAATTTGCCTGGCGCATAATACTACCTATCCCAGAAAAATGTCCCATCGCCTGCGGAGTTCGAACAACAGTAAGTCCCGGTCTATCTGGAATTCCAGTTAGAACTGACATCATCCCATTTGGAGTGCGCCCACCGGCAGCAAAAAACCGCTTAAAAAAAATTCCTTCTTTTAGTAGCTTATTAAAATTAGGCGCTACTTCTTTTCCGTTTACTTTCCCGTCTGTGATTGGGTCTATGAATTTTCCAGTCCAATTCTCAAGCATTACAAGAACGATATTAGG
>JANYCR010000061.1 GCA_025360185.1 Leptospiraceae bacterium
TTCTCCCAAATTTCTAATTGAAAAATAATGGTCGTTACTAATTATCTGTATTGATTATGATTTATTGTAACTGGTAGTTTATTTCCAGAATCAGTGGTAGTTTTCTCCAGAATATGCACATTTGTCTGGATAAATATTCCATTCATATTCAATGGGCTATTTTCTTTTTACTACTTAGATTTATCTAAAAATCTAAAACTAAAAAAAATAATTCTTTTGTTTACCTTTTATTTTGCTTTTTTATTACCAATCCTTGAAATTTTTAAATTGCCTTCTCATTTTGTTTTAGTTCAAATGAATCAACCAATTACAGTATTATATTTACTTTTTTTATTAGGTATTAGTTTATATAAATTGATAAAAGAGAAAAATAAGAATGCCCGTTTTTATTCCTTAGCATGGATAGCACCTATTCTCAGTATGATTTGTTACTTTCTAGCAATTAATGGAATAATTGAATACAACTACATAACTCGCAATGCAGTTGTATTCGGTGTTGGTATAGAAGCACTTCTATTTTCTTTCGCACTTGCGGACAAAATTAATATTATCCGACAAGAAAAAGAATCCGCTCAATTAGCATATTATGCCCTTATCGAAAAACAAAAACAAATTCTGGAAGAAATTGTAAATAACAGAACCATCGAACTCAATCACGCAAGGGATATACTAGAAAAAACAAATGAGGTTGCACAGATTGGAGGCTGGGAGTTTAATCTAATTTCAAAACAAATAACATGGTCTAACGTCACAAAAAAAATACACGAAGTACCGGAAGATTACCAACCAGCCCTTGAGTCTGCTCTCGATTTTTATAAAGAAGGATTCAGTCGTAATTCAATTCTATTCGCAGTAAATAAATGCATTCAAGATGGAACTGTTTACGATTTAGATTTACAGTTCATCACAGCTAAAGGTAAAGAGCTTTGGGTTAGAGCCATAGGACAAGCTGAATTTGAGGATGGCGAATGTAAAAGAATGTATGGAATATTTCAAGATATTACAAAGGAAAAAATATACTCTGAAGAAATTCAAAAGCTGAATGAATTTCAAAAGATTATACTCAATGGAACTGAGTATTCGATTATTGCTACTGATACCGAAGGTATTATTAAAACTTTTAATAAGGGAGCTGAAGAAATGCTAGGATACAAGGCAGAAGAAATTGTAGATATAACAACTCCTGCAATCATACATGATTTAGATGAAGTAATAATTCGTGCAAAAGTATTATCTAAAGAATTGAAAACAACGATCGAACCAGGCTTTGAGGTTTTTGTCGCAAAATCAAAGTTAGGCAAAGCAGATTCAAACGAATGGACTTACATCAGAAAAGATAAATCCCGAATTACTGTCGAGTTGTCAGTAACAACCCTCAGAGATAAAAATAATGATATAACAGGGTTTCTTGGAATCGCAAAAGATATTACTAAAAGTAAACAAGTTGAACAAGAACTAATTCAAGCTAAGGAACACGCGGAAGCGGCTAACCAAGCTAAGTCGGAATTTTTAGCAAACATGACTCATGAACTTAGAACTCCTTTGAATGGAGTAATTGGCTTTAGTGATCTGTTGATAAAAACAAAATTAGATGAAGAGCAAAAAAGATTTATGACCACACTGCATAGATCTGCCAACTCTCTACTTGATTTAATCAATGATAAATTAGATTTTTCTAAAATAGAAGCTGGTAAATTAGAATTAAATATTACGGAGGTTAACCTGCTTAACCTGCTCGAACAGGTGGTAGACTTGGCTAGATTTAAATCACAGGACAAAAACTTAAATGTAGTTCTAAGTATAGAAGAAGATGTTCCAAGTTTGATTTTAACAGATCCAATTCGATTAAGACAAGTGCTTCTAAACCTCCTTGGCAATGCCATTAAGTTTACAGATCAAGGTCATGTTGAAATAAAAATCAGAGTCCAAGAAATTGATAACCAAAAACAAAGAGCAAAACTTCTTTTCTCTGTTAAAGATACTGGAATAGGAATATCTAAAAAGGATCAAGAAAAAATATTTCATTCTTTTACGCAGGCTGACTCCTCTACAAATCGCAAATACGGTGGAACTGGCTTGGGTCTAAGTATATCCAATCAATTACTCGCATTAATGGGAACAAAATTGAATCTCGATACAGACTTAGACCGGGGAAGTAATTTTTACTTCTTTCTAGAATTAAATACTATTCTTGAACCTAACAAATTAGCAATTAAGGAAAATGAAGAAAATACTCCAATTATAAGTTTGAAAGAAGAAGCATTTACCTTTCTGATAGTAGATGATAATCCAGTAAATATTTTTCTAATGAAATCAATTCTGCAAGCATTAGCCCCCGGTTCAAATATTATTGAAGCAAATAGCGGAAAACAAGCATTAACCCTACTTGATCAAGAAGAACCAAATTTAATATTTATGGATATTCAAATGCCGGAAATGAATGGATATGAAGCTTCTACAACTATGCGAAAATTAGAGAAGAATAAAAAAATTCCAATTATAGCCCTAACAGCAGGAACACTAAAAGGAGAAAAAGAGAGATGCTTAGAGGCTGGAATGAGCGACTATATAACAAAACCGGTTGTAAAAAAAAAGATCGAGAGCATTATTATGAAATGGTTGTTCCAAGCGGAGACGAATTCAGAAATCTCGCACACTCGAATGCAAAATACTATTTTGCATTTCAATAGAACGTTACTTCTAGAAAGATTAGAAAATGATGAAGTCTTCTTAAATAATTTGTTAATTACCGTAAAAGAAAATTTTGATTCAGATTTTTTAGAAATTTCTAGAAGTTGGATAGAAAAAGATTTGAGTCGCTTGACTTCAGCAGCACACAAACTAAAAGGAACTGCTCTTACACTATGTTTTGAACACTTAATTCATTTAGCAGGGCGACTTGAATCACGGCAGACATTTGAACCTGACGTAATTGATAAATTAGTAAAAGAAATTAAAGAGGAAATTGACTTACTAAAAAGCCAAATACTCTAGAATCTTTAATCATTGCCATGTTTAAAATTTTAAAAAGTTTTTGCAAAAAAAGTTTAATGCATTTTTTATAAACCTACCGAAAATACTATTAGCTCGAAAAATTTTTATTTTTTAAAAATTTTTTACAATACCAAGATCGTCTAAAATTCTATGAATTTTAAAGATAAGTCTTAAAATACCTCAATTTATACCTCTTTTCCTGAAATTAATTACCCCCCTCACTTTTCCGATATATTACTTACAAAAATAAATAAAATCAGACACAAAATTCACACAAAGAAAAACAAAATACTGTGGGCAAGGATGCTTACAGTTGCTTGTGATCAGTTTCAAGGAGGAAACTTATGATCATCAACCACAATTTATCAGCGATTAACTCGCACAGGGTTTTGAAATTTCAAAACGATGAAGTTTCAAGAAATATGGAAGTACTTTCTTCCGGCATGAGAATCAATAGAGCTGCTGACGATGCCTCTGGTCTTGCTGTTTCTGAAAAAATGAGAAGCCAGGTTTCTGGTCTCAGACAAGCAGAACGTAACACTGAAGACGGAATCTCTATGATTCAAACAACTGAAGGTTATCTGACAGAAACAAACGATATTCTACAAAGAATTCGTGTTCTATCGATCCAAGCTTCTAACGGTATCTACACTCCTCAAGACAGACAAATGATACAAGTAGAAGTTTCTCAACTCGTTGACGAAATCGATAGAATTGCTTCTCAAGCAGAGTTCAATAAAATGAACCTTTTACAAGGTGACTTCGCTCGTGGTTCAAGAGTTGCTTCTATGTGGTATCACATGGGTGCAAACATGCATCAAAGAGAGAGAGTATACATTGCTACAATGACTGTTAGAGCTCTTGAATTAAAGAGACCTGACGGAACAATGTTATCTCTTTCTACAGCTGATTTAGCTAATGATGCAATCGGAACTATTGACGATGCACTTTATAAAGTGAACAAACAAAGAGCTAACCTTGGAGCATACCAAAACAGAATGGAACATGCGTCTAAAGGCTTAATGGTTGCTTATGAAAATATCCAAGCTTCTGAATCAAGGATTAGAGACGCAGACATGGCTGAAGAGTCTGTAGCGTTTACTAAAAACCAGATTTTGGTTCAGTCTGGAACAGCAATGATGGCTCAAGCTAACGTAAGACCTCAGTCTGTGCTACAACTTCTTAGATAAATAAAACTATCTAGACCCATATTGGAGCAGGTTTCTTAGAAATAAGAACCTGCTCTTTTTGTTTTGGAGAAAGTATAAACTTAAAGTAGGTGAATAGGCCAGTCAATAATAGTTTTGTGTTCACGAATACTAGAGCAGAGTAATTGACCGATCGCAATATTACCAGTGCTGGTAGATGCATAATTATAAAAGAATATCTTTTCCGCACACTCATCAACATCATTTTTATCATAGAATTTGTCGTCTTTTAAATGCTTTACGTTATAAGTTACTAAAGATGATGCAATGGCTATGCCACTACCGGTAGCAGCCGCACCAGCAACAGCCCTCGTTAAAATTAGGCTCTTTGCCTCAGATCCTTTTATAGTCGGTGTTGCTATATTTAGCCCAAGGTTATCTATTAATACGCAATTGGATGCAAATAGCAATACAGTGAGAGAGAAAAAAATTTTCTTCATAATTCTTGTCCTTTTTTTATATTTTACTAACTACTTGCTTTACTAGGAGTATACAGACAATTACTTTTTTAAAGCATCTTGAAAGGTTTATTCAATTCTATACTGCAAAAAAAGAAAATCTAGAGCCTATCTTTATTACTGTATAGATATGCTCTTCATTTTCAGCAAAGTATTATTAGAAAAGTTCAACTGGCCAGTCGATAAGCATCTTATGTTCACGAATTGGAGCACATAAAGCTGCACCAATAGCGATTCCTTGTGTGGCAGAATTATTGCTAAGAGCATTTACGGCAATAATAACCTTATCAGAACAAGCGTCAACATCGTCTTTATCGTAGAATTTGTAGTCTTTGAGACCCATTATAGCATTGGTTGCTAGAGCTGTAGATAAGGTTGTACTTGACCCACTTGCAGCAGCACCAATGAGTGCTCCGGTTAGTATTTGGTTTTTGGCTTGAGAGCCCTGTATTGTTGCTTTAGTGATGTTAAGTCCGAGACTATCTAATACAACGCAGTTAGATACGAGTAATAATACTGATAGAGAGAAAATTATTTTTTTCATAATTTTTGTCCTTTTTTATATTTTACTAACTACTTGCTTTACTAGGAGTATACAGACAATTACTTTTTTAAAGTATCTTAAAAGGTTTATTCAATTTCAAATGACAAAAAAATACAAGAAATCCAAATCACCCATTTTTTTAGAAAATGCCTCCTATATAATAAGTTTAGTCGGAAAGTATTTAATAATCTCCATACTAAGATTGTACGAAATTATAGACCAAAGCCTACTTTACTCAAAACACCTAATCGTATTTAGGCTGGCAATTTTTACCCAAATGATCGTTTTTTTGATTCCACTGTCATCAGATGTGCAAAAGCATCCTCGAACACTAAAAGTTTTAGTGGCAGGAGACGTAATGTTTAACTGGGGACTTAGGGAAACAAGGCAAAAACGCGGAGATTTCGCACCTGTCGAGGGGCTAATTCCTCTTTTCCTTGAAGCTGATCTGAGAATGGTAAATCTAGAAACCCCTATAGCAAATTCACAGGAGGAAATGGATGAATCTAAATCCTACGTCTTCAATGCAAAACCGGAAGACATTAGCCTATTAAAAAAAATAAATATAGATTTAGTTTTTTTAGGAAATAATCATTCTATGGACTATGGAAAAAAGGGACTAGAAGAAACAATTGAAAATTTAAAAAAAGAAAATATACTTTTTGCAGGAATGGGAAAAAATTTAAAGGAAGCATTTCAACCAAATCAAATTTCGATTCGAAATAAATCTCTCAATTTAATTTCAGTTAGCAATATAGGCGAATCAAGATTATTCGCAACAGAAACAAAGCCAGGAGTTGCTCCACTTCAAATTAACCGATTAAAAAAAATGATGATAGAAAAAGAAAATAAAGATAAAATACAGTTATTATCCGTTCATTGGGGAATTGAATATAGCCCGGAGCCAACGAAAGAACAGATCAAGCAAGCACATGAACTTATAAATCTTGGCTTCAATGCGGTTATTGGTCATCATCCACATATACCCCAAGGAATTGAAAAATATAAAAATGGAATTATAATTTATTCACTTGGAAATTTTTTATTCGGAAGCAGAAATCAATACTTAAATCATAATATTGCTGTGATGCTACACTTTGATAACCAGGAACTGATTTTTTGTGAGATAATTCCAATATTCGGTAAATTTCAAGATTCCGAACATTTAGTTCGTCCATTATCGTACCAGGATGCAGAGGATTTTTTGCATGAATATTCGATTCTGAGTCAAAGTTTGAATACAAAAATAGAAATAAAAAATGGTCGTGGGTATATCTATTTTAAAAAAAGAAAATAATAATTCTTCTGAATTATGTAGAGCCAAGAAATAAATAAGCCAAAAAACATTATATAACTAGCTATTTCAAGGAGGCTAAACCTGAATAGCCCCGGAAAACATGATACAAAAGAAGTAAATAAAAATAGTCCGGCTACTTTCAGTAAAATATTTTCTTTGGATAACCAAAATAATATACCAATAAAGCCCGAACTTAAAAATAAAAAAAACCACTTTATTAGGCTAATTAAGCGTAGATTCTGAATAGATTCTACTACCTGCGCTTGTGATTTAGCATTCAAAAGAGAGCTTATCTTATAGTTCTCTGATAAATCAAATATAATACATAAAAGAAGGATGCTATAAAAAATAAATGAAATTCTTTTCGAAAAAGAATTAGAACGAAATCCAATCTCAAACAACAATAAAAAATAAAGACCATAAAGGAAAATATAAAAATTATCAATATCAATCGACCTACTAAAACTATCAGAATAGAATTGAAACTTTGGAGTATCATCCACGCCGAGTAAATTATAAAAATCCTCAGCATTTCCAACTAGTTCAAGAGAGATAATTGTAGAGATCAAATTGGAATGATTAGAAATTACTGGAGTTGCTGGAATTATAAACAAAAAATAAATCGAGCACAGAATAAGAATTAACCCCGAAAAAAAGGAAAACAGAAATAAATCTCTTCTATCTAAATTCTGAAATAGCACATTGAATTCCTATTTGCTCATCGTAACATTGCAGAACGTTTTTTTAATAAGTCTAAATATTTCGAAATTTTTGATTCAGTCTTTTTATCCGAAAAAAATTTAAAACCATAGCCATTTGGCTTGTCATACATTTTTCCCTTATTAATCCAACTCACCTCTGCTCGCACCGGTATAAAAAAATTTTCAGGAAAAAGAACTAGATTACAAATTTCTTTTTCCTCCAATTGATCCGGGGGGGCTTCTATAAAAATTCCTTTTTCAGAAAGGTTAATTGCCTCTGCTCTGAGAAGCTTTGTTGGTGTTTTAATTTCTACATCAAAGCGAACGCTATAGCGCGGAGTATAATGATTAAGCACAAATTCAGAAAGCGTCTTTCGTTCTGATTCCAGTTCGGTTTGGTATTCTACCCAGAGCCCCAGTCTGCTCCCACTCAAAGTATCCACCGAAGCCATTCGCCCTTCTAAATCTATTTTTCCGTTATTAAACAAGTTCAGGTTCATAAATAAAATTAGGTGAGAGTAAGAAGATGGTAAAAACTCAAAATCTTCCTCGAATACTTTGAGATAGATATATTCTTTAGACATCATGCTGGTTTCTAAATGATAAATCCTCCCAGCAATATTTAAACTAAGCGGAAGACGAACTGATATAGCTCCCGTCGAAAGAAAAAATTTCTTCATATAATTTAACTTAATATTTTCAAATCGGGACCAGTTCATAGCACAGAAATAGAACAATCTGTATGAATTAACAAATTACAAGTAAATTTTTTATGAAGTTAGAATGTAAAATTTTGCTATTATTTTTAAATTGACGATTCATACGCTTAAAAAAATCTAAAGAAGGATAAAAAAATGAAAAGAAAAGAATTCTTAGAATATTTATCTTTATTAACAATTGCAGGCTGTGATATGAATATTAAAGAACTCGGAAGTATGCTTCAAAGTAAAGATGAGGATATAAGGATGCCAGTTGCATTTATTGGGCACGGCAATCCAATGTTTGCTATTACGGATAATCCATATAAACCTAAGTGGGAAGAACTTGGTAAAAAAATCCCAAAGCCTAAAGCAATATTATGTATTTCCGCTCACTGGATCACAAAGGGAATTGCCGTTACAATGATGGAAAAACCGAAAACAATTCACGACTTTGGTGGATTTCCAGAAGAATTATTTAAACAAGAGTATTCTGCACCCGGATCTCCTAAGTATGGAAGACTTGCGATTGAAACGATTAAATCCACTAACGTTCTAGAAGACTTCGAATGGGGTCTCGATCATGGAACCTGGGCGGTACTTCTGAATATGTATCCAAAGGCAGACATTCCTGTTTTTCAGATGAGTATTGATTATTATAAACCGCTCCAATACCATTTTGATTTAGGAAAAGAGCTTGTGTCACTCAGATCGAAAGGTGTGTTAATCATGGGTAGTGGAAATGTAGTTCATAATCTAAGACAAGTGCGATGGCAAGAAAATGCAAAGCCATTCGATTGGGCAATTGAATTCGACGCGCTTGTAAAAAAGAGCATTGAAGATAATAACCCGAAACCGCTACTTGAATACCAAAAGCTAGGACAAATTGCGAATCTTGCTCATCCGACAAACGAGCATTATCTACCACTCTTATATATTCTAGGGCTACGCGAGGATTCGGATCAATTTCAATTTTTCAATGATTCGATTGATATGGGTTCAATGAGTATGCGTAGTGTTGTGTTTTCATGAATTAAATTAAATTTGTTTTACTTAGAACTACTTTACATTCAAGATTGCAAGCTTCTTCTTTATCAAAAGTGCCCGAATATTTTCTGGATCTTGCTTTAAGGCTCTACGAATCATCTCTAGAGACTTCTTATAGTCTTTAAGATAAAAGTAAATTTCAGCAAGATTACTTAGATTCTTTAGCATATCGGGGAAACGAAGCTTTAGCCGCTCCCCTGTCTCTAAAGCTTTTTCAAATAGAGCAGCTCTTTTATAAGCAAAAGATGCGATATAAATATAATCAAATTCTGCCGGATGGGTTTCCGAAAAAGCTTCAGCGATATTTGCTGCGCGTCGAAAATTTCCTGCATGTAAATGCATATTTACAAGTGTTTTATTTAATTGAATATGATTGCGACTTTTACGATAGGCGTTTTCTAAAATTTCAATTGCCTTTGGATGTCCCTTTCTATTTTGAAATTCTTTTGCCTCGAGTAGCATGGTGTCAACTTCTTCCATATCGAGATCAATTACAAAATTCATAACGTGTGAATCATATTCTACCCTGAGTAGCGACAAATCATCAGTTAACTCTCCACTCTGCGAAATACTTGTATATATTTTTTTTAAATCCCCCCTCCCTTCTTCCACTTTTGCAAGAATCCAGGTCTCCTCATCATTGATAATCCTCGCACCGTCGGATCCGGTTCCAAGTAATACGTCATCCTTTCCATCTGAGCCTGAGAGGATAATATCGCCTGGCTGCATTTGGAAAGTTTGGACAAACACAGAGCTTTGCATATCAATTGTACCTAACTTCCGAAGCAAACTACTTTTCTCTATAAACTCAGCTTTACCATCACGATACAAAATTGTATATGGATGCTCAGCATTTACATAGTACATAAATCCAGTATCATCTTCTACTAGTCCCATGAGAATAGAAACAAGCATAGAGCCTTTAAAGCTCTCGAATACTTTATGTAGTTCTACAAATGTATTCTTTAACCATTTTTCAGGATACTCGGCTTGCATTTCATGACTGTATTTTGTCCTTTGAATGATTGATTGAAATACTGCTCCAATTACAAGCGCACCACCTGCACCTTGCATAGATTTACCCATAGCATCTGCATTTAAAAAAATACTCATCGGGCGGTTACGCAGTGTTATGTTGTAAGATACACATATATCTCCACCTATTTCTTCTTTATAAGATCTAAATTGAAATTTTTTCTTTTGGGAAATCATGAAATCGACATGCACTCGATCACTTTTATTATTATTTTTTCCAAGTGGTTTAATTAAAAGAGAAGTTAAGAAGTAATCTCCGTCTTGATGAGTTTTTAATTCTTGAATTTCACCGAGAGTTGTCATTAGCTCTGAAGTTCTATCCTTAACCTTGGTTTCAAGCTCTTGCGCATGACGCTGCAATCTATACTTAGCTCCTCTAATAGATCGCACCATTCGATTGAATGACTGTCCCAAAAATCCGAGTTCGTCAGATACTGAAACAGGAATTCGAACATGATAATCTCCTTTGTTAACTTTGGCAACACCGGACATTAAGGAATCTAAAGGCTTAATTAAAGCGCCATATAAAAAAATTCGAAAACCAAAAAGCACAATACAAACTACAGTGAGGATAACGAGTGTATATCGTAACGATGTAGTATGAATATACTTTCGAAATGAAAGGTATTTAAAACCTACTTCATACATTCTTTTGTATTTCAAATCTGAATAGAAATAAGAAACAAAATGCTCCCCCGTCTTTAAGTCTATTCTATAAAAACGAGATAAAGAAGGACGCATAATGGATATAAACCAAAGGATTTCAATTTTTAATTGATTTCCTTCTGATTTACTTCTTTGTAAATAGGAAATCATACTGGATTTAAAAGGTTGAAATAGAATGTCTCTTTTAGAATCTAAAAAATTCTGTAAATCACTGCGAAAATTTACTTCTCGTATAATAGAAATTTCTTTTCTTTTTCTAGATAAGTTCTTTTCTAAAGCTGTAAAATGATTAGAAATTTTAAATTCTATATTTTGTTCTCTGGCTAATTTTAAATTACTAGCGACGGAAGCTTTATAGGCTTCGAGGTAAACAGGCGTACTATCTAAGAGTAATGCAATTTTTTCTTCTGATTCTTTCGATTTTTCAGAGGTCTCTAATTTCAAAAGAGAATCATAATAAAAAGAATTAATCATTTCTATTTTCATTTCTGTCAAATCAAAATTGGTCTCAGATGCATTTGCATGTGATAAAAAATAATCCTTCTCGATACTATAGTATTTAACATAACGTAAATCATCTGGATTACTAATCTGGTGAAGTATTAAACTTACATCTCTTGTTTTTAGCTCATCAAACGTAGCTTCTCTATCGCGAATGGAAAAATATCCGACTGCTTGTAACACCAAAAAAAAAGTAACGAGGCTAATCCCGATTATCTTAGTCATAAATGATGACTTATCTCGTTTGTTATTGATATAAACAACAATGAGAGCAAAAGTGCCAAGCATTACTAAAAGTGCAAAGTATCCAAAAAAAGTTCCGCGCTCAATTAACCCACGACGACTCAATATATTGGCTACTCCCGGAATAATCGTAACAATCATTGTAGACAATAGTAATGCGGAAAGTACCCATACATCTTTTCCATGGGAGTGATAAATTTTCCAAAGCGCAGTTATAATTACAAATATAACCGAAATGAAAATTGCAATTGCTAGAAATTCCTGAACTCCATCTGCATCAAAATCCCAATAATGCCCGGAAAAATTATAAACCTTTGGAGATTGAAGAGTGGCATATATATAGTATCCCCATATAGCTATAGTGGCGATCCAACCGAAATACAAAGAAAAGTTAGCTAACCTATGTTTTTTATTTTCAGGAAAATATAAGAAGAACTGAACCAAATGAACTGATGCAGGTAAAGATACAACTGCACTTATCCAACGTGTATAAACAGAGATAGGATCATAGAGAGCGAAATTTATAAAGTAATCTAAAGGCACGAGCCCAAAGAGCAAATATACGATTCCTAAATGTAATGTTGCTTTTGATTTATTTTCAATTCGAAGTAGAAATCCTGCTGTTAAAAGAAAGAACAATGCAGGTATAAGAGAACCGACTGTCGAAAAGCTAAAATATATCTTATCTGTAAAATCTAGAACACCCATAAATTAGGCGCTCAAGTTAATTGCTCTTGGTATTAATGCAAGTAATTAATTCAAAGACTGAGAAAAAGGGATTGAATCCAAATTATGTTCCAAGTGTAACTATACCGTTATATGAATGTAATTTGTTTTAATTATATTGAATTTTATTAGCAACCCATATTATATGTGGTGATTAATTGACACTTAAATTACCAGTTTATTAATGGAACTATCAATTTAGAAATTTCAAAGAAAGGTCTTTCATTTATGAATAAATTTACATTTTTAATTCTGTTTTCCATTGGTCTAGCATTTGGAAATTGTGGAAAGAAAAGCAATAAAGTGCAAGCAGATGGATCTAGTACAGTCTATCCGATTACCTCAGCTGCTGCCGAAGAGTTTGGTAAGCAAGGAAAGGGTATTCAAGTTACTGTAGGTATCTCTGGAACCGGGGGTGGATTTAAGAAGTTTTGCAACAATGAAACGGATATTTCTGACGCCTCTAGATATATCAAAGAGGAAGAAATCACTTCCTGCGCCGGAAAGAAAATTGAGTTTATTGAGCTACCGATTGGCTATGATGGACTCTCCATTGTATTAAACAAAGGAAATGATTGGGCGAAAGAACTAACAATAGAAGATTTGAAGAAGATTTATCAAAAAGAAGGCTATGCAAAAACTTGGAAAGAGATAAATCCTAAATGGCCTGATATTGAAATTAAAGCTTTTGCCCCAGGACAAGATTCGGGAACATTTGATTATTTTGCTGAGGAAATTGTTAAGAAGAAAGACAATTTTCGTCAGGAAGGTGTAAGTTTCAGCGAAGATGATAATACAATTGTTACTGGTGTTGCAGGAACCAAAGGTGGGATCGGTTTCTTTGGAGTAGCTTATTATGAAAATAACAAAGATAAACTTTCCTTAGCAAAAGTAATAAACCCAAAAACCAAAGAAGCTATTGAGCCTACTTTTGAAAATATTAAAAGTAATACTTATGCTCCATTATCTCGACCTATTTTTATATATGTAAAACTGGCTTCCACTGAATCAGAAAGTGTTGATCAATTTATCAAATTTTACCTAGACAATGCAGCTAAATTTACAAAAGAAACTGGATACATACCTTTACCAGATTCAATTTACGACAAAGTAAAGAAAAGATATGCAGACAAAGTAAAAGGCACTATTGTAAAATCCAAAGAAGACAAACACAAACCTTTATCTGAACTTTATTAATCTATGTCACGCAAAGCCGCAAAGAACGCAAAGAGCTTTCATATTTTAGAATCTGAATCACATCTTTGCGCCTTCGCGTCATTGCGTGATACAAGCTTCTTTTTGCACAATCTCTTTTAAAAGGAAAGTACTATGGCAGAAAACACGGAAAGTTCAGGCAACTTATTAACACGGGCAGTTTCTTGTGGCGATCGCTCCAAAGTCTTTTCCCGATTTGGTCAAAGACCCTCCTACAGCTTCAAAGAAAGAGTAATTCGTTACACACTCAGATCCTTTTCATGGATTACGATTGGTGTAACTCTCTTCATTATCACAATTTTATTTTGGGATGCTATAGAGCTTTTTCGGCAATATAGCATTTTTGATTTTTTAACTGGAACAAAATGGGAGCCTTTTGGTGAATCTAAAAAACTTGGTATTCTCCCGTTAGTATCAGGAACGCTTATGATAGCAATTGGAGCATCTGTAATTTCTCTCCCACTTGGATTTGGAACGGCAGTTTATCTAACTCAATATTCTAGTAAGCAAATGGATAGAATTATGACACCAATTATTGAAATTCTTTCTGGTATACCAACTGTAGTTTTCGGATATTTTGCCTTATTTGCAGTAACCCCTTTTTTACAAAAGATTTTTAACAGGGTTGAATTATTCAATGCTACCTCAGCTTCCATCGTAGTGGGTATTTCTTGTATACCGCTGGTTTCTTCCATTTCGGCTGAAGCCCTAAGGGCGGTTCCTCTTTCCATTCGAAATGCAGCTCATGCAGTCGGAATGAATAAATTCAACGTTGTTACAAAAGTAATCGTTCCCTCCGCTATTTCTGGAATTATTGCGTCTTTCATATTAGCTTTTGCTCGTGCAGTTGGTGAGACAATGGCTGTAACCTTAGCCGCTGGTGCTTCCCCCAATATGGAATGGAATTATTTTATTGGAATTCAAACGATGACAGCCTTTATTGTACAAATCAGTCTTGGAGATACACCGGCAGGCTCAATTGAATACTATACAATTTACGCAGTTGGATTGATGCTATTTTTAATCACATTCACATTCAATATGATTGCTACTACAATTATAAAACGATACCGGGAAATCTACAAATGAAAAAAGAATTCAACAAAACGAAAGCAAAATACGCTATTTTCGGAGTATTATTTCAATCATTCTGCCTCGCGGCTAATTTCTCAGTAATTCTATTTTTAGTGATTCTCTTGGTTGATATATTTATGCAAGGATACGCTACTTTAAATTGGAACTTCTTTACTAGCTATCCATCTCGTTTTCCCGACAAAGCAGGAATTCTAGCCTCTATTGTAGGTACTTTTTATATGATGCTACTAACTTCGTTAGTATCTGTTCCTTTAGGAATCGGTGCGGCAATTTATTTAGAAGAGTATGCAAGAGAAACTCGCTTTATTCGATTTGTAAAACTAAACATTCAAAACCTTGCCGGCGTGCCTTCTATCATTTATGGAATTTTAGGTCTCACTCTATTTGTAAGGTTTATGGACTTGGGACGAAGCTTAATCGCTGCTTCTCTAACAATGGCTTTATTAATTCTTCCAATCATAACTATTGCATCGCAAGAAGCATTAAGAGCAGTGCCGCAATCTTTTAGGCTTGCAGGATATGGTCTTGGTTTAACAAGATGGCAAGTCATTCAGCACCAAGTTTTACCGATGGTCGCAACGGGAATGTCTACAGGAGTTATATTGGCATTATCAAGAGCGATTGGAGAATCAGCTCCTCTTGTAATGGTAGGCGCATTAACCTATGTTGCCTTTCTACCCTCCGGACTGCTCGATGGATTTAGTGTTTTGTCCATTCAAATCTACAACTGGTCAAACTTTCCTCAGAAAGAATTTCATGCTTTAGCTGCATCGAGCATTATAGTTTTGCTAGCAATGCTTTTCGTCCTGAATCTAATAGCAATTGTACTCAGGATTTACTTTCAAAACAAGATACGTGGTATTAACAGATAATTTAGGAGATATTTATGACTGCAAAATTTAGCGTAACAATTGGAGAAAAATCTAAGGAATTAAAAACTCCAGTAAGTATTCATTGTGAAAATGTAGATATTTTCTATGGTGATTTCCCTGCGATAACTGATTTGAATTTAGACATTGAAGAATCCAAAATCACTGCACTCATTGGACCTTCCGGTTGCGGTAAAAGCACGTTTTTAAGATCTCTAAACCGAATGAATGATTTCATTGAAGGTAGCCGAGTAACCGGAAAAATACTCTTGAAGGGAGAAGACATTTATGCACCAGGAATTGATCCAGTAGAAATTCGTTTGCGTGTAGGTATGGTTTTCCAAAGTCCAAACCCTTTTCCAAAATCCATTTATGAAAATATAGCACTAGGTCCAAGATTGAATGGATACACAGGAAATTTAAACGAGCTCGTTGAAACCGCATTACAAAAATCCTATCTATGGGATGAAGTGAAAGACAAACTAAAGCAAAATGCTTATTCCTTATCAGGCGGACAGCAACAAAGACTTTGTGTGGCAAGGGCGATTGCTATGCAGCCAGAAATTTTACTAATGGATGAACCAACAGCTTCTTTGGATCCAATTTCTACTTCTAAAATTGAAGAATTGATTGTTGAGTTGCGAAAAGATTATTCTGTGATTATAGTAACGCATAATTTACAACAGGCTGCTCGCATTGGAGATACTACTTGTCTTTTCTATCATGGAAAATTGATAGAAAAGGGATCGACAGAAGAAATGTTCAATCATCCAAAAGAGAAGCTAACAAAAGATTATCTCAATGGTCGATTCGGTTAAACAGGAAATATTTTTGTCCAAAATAAGCATCTGCGATATTCAAAAAATTGAAAAAAACTTTGAAGATGTAAAACAAAGATTTCCTGAAATTAATAAAGATATTCAAGTTCCAAGAGATGAGTTCAATGACTTCGTAGCGTATAATATGGTATTAGCCTATAAACGCTTAAACGAGCTATTAATTAATAAGATAGATATTTTTTCAGAAAAGAATGTCTTAGAAATGTTAGAGCTAAATCATATTGTATTATGCGGACACAACGAGCATTTAAGATTTGAATTTATGAATCATCTGGAAGCCACTAGGCAGCGTTTCTTTGAAGGGCTTCCTCCAATCAAGCGATGGTATAAAAAGCATTATGAGAACGATAGAGTAAGCAAGGTAGCGGCGGAAATATTCGTTGGTGTTTTAAGTCAGCCGCAACTATTTATTGAAGGTAATCATAGAACTGGTTCCATCATTGCGAGTTGGATATTATTACGTGGTGGGATGCCGCCGTTTGTTCTCACAGTAGAAAACGCCAAAGCCTATTTCAATCCATCTTCGCAAATCAAGTTCAGTGATAAAAGAGTAATCAGTGATAAGTTCAAACTTCCAAAATACGAAAAGAGTTTTCGCATTTTTTTAGAAGATAATATTAAAAAGAAGTTCCTAACAGAAATAGACCCAAACAAACCTAACTGAACTCAAGTAAATAAAATAAGATCGTAACACTCATGTAAATTCTTTGGAAGAATAAGACTCTAATGTCTAATCCATGGAACTAGAACTTCAAACACAACAGAATATATTCGCAGATTTTAAAGGGGACAAGAGACCTATTTTTTCAGCCTATGAATGCGGTAAACTTGCAGTAACCTTACCAGTATTAGAGCAGGAGAATAAATTTTTTTTAGTAAACCAATATCTTCGTTTCCAAACACTACACGAAGAATATATGGCAAACGAAGAATTAGATTTTCTTCCTGTATTTGATACTGACTCGAATGAAATCATCGGCTATACGATGCGACAAAAAATACTAGCGGCTTTAAGCAAAGGTCCTTTCTCTAAAGAACTACTGCTCCGTCCAGAAGTAACCGTGCAAAGTGTATATGATAAAAGAGTCCTATGTATAGATGCCTATACAAACCTTTCGGAAACTTCCTATCTATTGATGCAAAGAGACGAAGACATCCGATTTGATCCTTTTGTAATAACCGTGGATGGGTATTTTTATGGTATATGCTCCATTCAAAAAATTATAGATGGATTAAACCGCTTTCTAGAAAAAGATATGTCTTTCTGCGAAATTTCTCAATTGAAATTAATGCTTGAGACAAATAAAAATTTTAAACAGGAATCAAATATGTCAATTGACTATAGAGTCAATTGCTTGCATGGTCCCGGCGGGGATTATGTTGGAACTTTTTCATTAAGTCCAAACCTTTCTCTTTTTGTTCATTTAGATGTTTGCGGCAAAGGGCTAAAAGCTTCTAACGTAGTCATGGTGATTGGAACAATTCTTAAGACTTGGGTCGAAATGGAAAAGCAAGAAGACCTTACAAATTTCAAATTATCAGAAAGGCTTTCCCGTTTGAATCGCCTAAGTTATAATCTAACGCCCGATGAAATGTATGCAACAGGTGTATTCGTTCTTCATGACAAACTAAATCAAACGATCGAAGTAGTCGATTATGGGCATGGATTTATCTGGCTAAAAAGAAGAAATAAGGCAGCGAGATTATCCGAATATATGCAAGACTTGGAGACTAATAAAATAGATCAGATGCCCTTTTTTGCTATCAATGAAGACCTACAATTGCAATCTAAAAAATTCAAAGTTAAAACGGGTGACTTTATCTTTGTTTGCACCGATGGAATCGTCGAACAAAAGAATATTTACAAAGAAGAGTTCGGAACAACTTACATAAAAAAAGTGTTAAAAGAATTTGAGGGCAATGACCCTGCTCAACTAAATAATTTAATTTTAGAAGAATGGGAAGATTTTAGAAAACACTATAAGATCATGGATGATTATTCTATTCTGAGTATAGCCATATAATTTAGGGTAATCGTTATTGTATAGTGTTCAGGCACTGCACAATAACGATTACCTAGATAGGGATGAGTGGCTGCCATATACTTATCTCGGGATCTCAACCCATGCATATTTTTTTATTGAAGGAGATTATAAACCCAGATCGTTAATTAGTTTTTCGGTGCATATCACAAACTTGCGTTCCATATCAGATTTAGAATAACTAATTTGTAATTAATTTGTAATAATTTAGTAATCTAATAGTCATTAGTTTGTTTTAAATTCTTAACAATCAAACTATCAATTTTTGAGTCTCTAGAATAAAACAGAAATACTTTGCCAAGAGATTTGAACTATTAATTGAATAGTTAAAATTAAGAAACAAGGTATAAAAATGAAGCAAACTCAAATCATAACAGTATTTGCATTCTTATGTGCAACGGCTCAATTTGCGCAAACAGAACCAAATACAATGGAAGTAAATCCTTCGACGGTAGACCATGCCAAAGAGGATAAGGATCACAAAAAAGAGCAAAAGGAGAGTTCATCTAAATCGTATAAGGAGTTATACGAAGATTCTGAAACAGGGCAAATCTTTACTAAACCAGGACCGGGTAGAACAAAAATTGAATATTCGAAACCAGCCCAGAAAGAAATTACTTCACTCCCAGATGGATTCGCTCACCGCCCGGACGATACTAAAAAAGAAAAAATGACTGTGTACGGCAGGATGCAATTTAGAGGAGTAAGTGGAAGTGCAGAGTCCCCCTATTCAAATGGACATAGCGATTTTAACGCACTCGATTGGAACTTTAGACGCTTACGAATTGGAACCATGTATGAAAATGATTGGTGGGGTATGAACATTCAATTTCGCATGGAGAATATGGTAAATCGTCCTAATACAGTTACAACTACTACAAACGTTGTAACGGGTGTATCAAACAACAATGGAGTAATTACAACAACCACAACACCAGTAGTAAATACTGTGAGAATGACGGATAATAGAGGTTATGTTCATGAAGCTTTGATTTATGCAAAACATCCTTATGCAGGTCTTCGTCTTACCTTCGGTCAAATGAATACTCAGTTTACAAGGGAATATTTACAGTCCTCGGCTAATTTCATTACTCTGGAACGAAGCATCATCACTAACGCAATTCCTCAATTCGATTTAGGTGTGATGGTTTCTGCATTACCTTTAAAAGAAGTAAGCCATAAATTGGAAAGATACTTACAAGTATCATTAATGGTAGGAAATGGAAAGGGTGCCGGTGGAGATTACGGAACAGGAAGAAGACAGGATCTAACAACAAGTAACCGCTGGGGAACAGTATTAATATCACCTACCTATTACGCAAGAGCACAATATAATGTCTTTGGCGGATTAAAGCGAGAAGCCGATGGAAAAGAGGTAAATTGGCAAGAAGGAGAAGAAGTTTTTCAAAGAGAAATGAAATGGTCCATTGGAACAGGGTATATGCAAACAGCAAACTTTCAACCAAATACATTAGCTGTTCCTGAATACATGCCAGGAAACACTAACGCATTCAACCTACTCAATGGGCAACAATCAAACCCAGATAGAGGAACTACAACAACCTCAACAGTTAATAATATTGCAATGACACTCCCAAATTATAACGTTCAAAATAACGTTACTACACCCGGACGTCCTAGCTTTGGATTAGTTGGTCATACTTATGATTCTACTTTTACCTTTCAAGGTGCTTATCTAAGTGGCGCATACACTAAATATACCGGTGCAGCTTCGAATAACTTGCGCGCGTGGCATACAACAATTGGCTACAACATTAGGTTCTGGGAAAAATATTATATCATGCCAGTATTAAAATACGAAGAGATTGCAGGGGATTTTCATAGAGATGGGAACAGTCATAATCCAAATGATATCTTGCGAGTATATTGGGCTGGTGTAAATCTTTTCGGAGATAAACATCATTTTAAAGCGCAGCTATACTACCAAATACTCGGAAATAAATTTGATGTAAATCCAAATTCTGGAAACTATACAGCAATTGATGATAGAAGAATTTACTTTCAACTACAGGGTAACTTTTGGACTGGAACAGTTTCACCAGAAGCTTATAGCTACAGACCAAACTAAAAGGAAGAAACGAATGAAAACACTATATAAAAATATAATTCTAATCATTGTCGCAATTACAATTACAGTTGGATGTATCAAGACAAAAAAACAAAACAGAAGCGGCTTAACAGCATTAGTCTTAAACAACTGGGCAAATGGAACGGCTACTGATAAGTATACCAATGGTTCGCTTGTCATCTTGACCCGTGCAGATCTTTCGAATCTTTCTTTTACAGGGCAATGCTTTGACTCCTTCACTTTAAAAGGCACAGCAGTAAGTCCGTCTAATTACTATAACACGCTGGCAGGTGGTGCTGGCGGCGCGCTCAATACCGATTTAAAAAAATATGCGCTATCCACTTCTAGTTGTACAACTCTTAGCTTTACCGGGACAACAAATACTAATCTAGGAAGTTCTACGCAAAGACCTGATCCAAGTGATGGCTTTACCTATAAAATGTATACCTGTGATCCAAATAATAATCCTTGTTCGAGGACAGCGATTACTGCTTCAGGATTTTAAAAAATAAACAATAGACCAAAAACAGAAACTTTGCGCATTTGTAAATAAATGCGCATTTTATTTTTTGATACAAGCTGTGATTTCATTTTAGTTGGTCTTTATACTCTTAATGAAAATAGTATACTAGAAGATTATTTTTATTCGGGTAACCATCCGCGTGAAGCTTCCTATAGATTAATTACAGATATTGAAAAGGGGCTAAAAGCTATTAACCTGGATAAGCCTGACGCAATCATCTGTTGTAATGGTCCGGGTTCATTTACTGGAATTAGAATTTCAGTAACTACCGCAAGAAATCTTTCTCAAATCTGGAAAATTCCAACCATCGGGTTTGATACGCTTGAACTCTATTCTGCCTATTACTCGGAATATTATAAATCCCCTGTAATTACAGCGATAGATGGAAAGCAAAAAAAAGTCTTTACCGGATACTCAGACGGACAAAACTATAAAGGGACTTATGACGCTTTGCCGTCCGAAATACCGACTTTATTCAGGGACGAACTAGAACAAAAAAATGCTATTATAATTTCCGATACTGAGTTAGTTCCGCATACTCATCATTTACTTTCGATTCTTCCAAATCCATTGTCATTACTTAAACGAAAACTACCGATTATCTGCAATTTAAACTTAACCGAAAATTCCTATTCTAGCCTACTCCCTAATTATATGAGAGAAACCTATGCACATAAATAATTACAAAATTTGTTTATGAGTATTTAACTTTTCAAAAACTCTCGACTCGATAAAAATATTTAATAAATCTCCATCGACATG
>JANYCR010000105.1 GCA_025360185.1 Leptospiraceae bacterium
GTAGAAGTTTAAATTTCCTAAAGAAAATAAGTTCAATGTTACTTCCTTAGGACAAGCATAATTGGAGTGATAGTTTTCCTTTTATGGAATTAACTTTATACTTAAATCTAAATATCAATTGCCACAAAGGAAAAATCCCGCATGAAATACATAATAATTCTTTTACTCTTTTTAGTCTCTTGCAAAGGTAGCATAGATTCTGAACTCAAAAATTCTCTTTTGAAAATCCTTTCCGAAAATCAAAAAGTGCATGAAGTTCTATTAAGTAAATCGGATGTTATTCCAGATACACAACAGTTATTGGCTTCCGTAAAAGAAGCAAAGTCACAAGCAGAGAAGAACGAAGATATCAAGAAGCAGTTGGATAAAATTGAATCGAACCTTACGAATATTAATTCCAAAGATAAAGAAGCATTTTTTGAATCTCTATCAAGTTTCTCTGAAACATTAACCGACATTTTAAAGGCGAATCAAATTCAAACTGAGTATAACAAATTCTATTGTCCTATGGTAGCAAAGTATTGGGTGGCCAAGGGAGAAGTGATTCAAAACCCATATGCCCCAGAGATGCGAGAATGTGGGGAATTAGTAAAATAAAAAAAAGTGTCAGACTCTAAATCAGAATTACAAACTTGCTTCTTGGATACTAACGTATACCAAGTATGCCCAGCTAATTGTAGATCCGTGTTATCTATCAATTCTACATGGATGGGAAATTTTAAAAAATTTTGCATCGCGGGTAATAAGCTCAATAGTTTCATTGGCGGGGAAAATACATTTACGGTTGCAGTTAGTGCTTTCTTGCAAGCACAAGCAAAAGTAATTGATGAGTTTGCGAACGAAGGTCCCGAAAAATTAGATCTAATTCGTTACTTCTTTGGAATTTGTGAGCCAGAAGAAGTACAAGAATTAGTAGAAAAAATGAACAACGAAACGCTCTACCAGATTTTAGAAATCGACTATGATAATTATCTAAAAGTGCGCAAAATGCTAGCGAAGAAAGCAGACGTAAACAATTACTTCGCGATGAAAAGCAGTAGATACTGGAAATTAGTCTCAAATCAGAGAATTTGTGATATGATCGTTTACCTTGTTCGTGAAAAACAATTATACAAGCTTGCTTCGCAATTTCTACTTATCCTGCCACCTGAAGTCATGTCTGAATTTGATAAGTATACTGACTTGAGTGAAGACGATGAGCGTAATCTATATCTAGCTCTTGAGGATAATATCTATAATCTACCACTCATCTCGCCCAAAATTTATGACCATATGCTAAATCTTTTTAAAGATGATATGGAAATCTTTTTTATCCTTGATACAATGGGTGAACTCGTTAAGCGTCGTGGGCAAATTGATGACATCACCGGATCCTTTATCAAACACTTCAAAAAAAGCGGACAAAGACTTACCATACAATGGATATACTCCGAGTTGTATGGATTAGAATACGAACTAGTAGTCGAAGTATTAGATCAATTACGTGAGAAAGACTATATTAGCTCTTCCGAAAAAGCAACTCTTCAATCTCTTCTCAAATCAGGTGGTCTAGATTATTTGAAAGAAATGAAAATGGAAATTTTGAATAATACATAATTTACTTCTCAATTGTAAATTCTATATCGCTGCCTTCAACCTTTCCTTGAAGCGAAGACCCGTTACACTCAGCTACCCAAAATTCTTTCAAGTCTGTTTTTTCAATTCTAAAGCCGTTAGTCGTTATCTTTACCGGGAATGCTTTTCGCCCTGCCAAGTCGCGAGTAGATTGTTTTACTTTTATTTCTTGGTTGTTGATTCCAAATCGAAAGGTTCCATTGTTATGAAACTCGCCTGCCTTCTTTGCCATCCAGATATAGTCTTTCCCGTAGGTTAATAAGCATTTACTTCCATCGCTGGATTTGATTTCAAATTCGGTTGCATTTGGTTCAGGCGGTGATGGCGGCTTAATTGGATTAGGCTCTGGATCTGCGCCCGTTTTTTCAAATGGTTTTAACAAAGGAAGTAGACCTTTTGCATCTCTTCCGCCAGACCATTTGGCGAGAGACTTACCAGTATTATCCAACACAAAGAACATAGGAATTCCGAAGGACCCACTTCCTGTAGGAACTTTTCCATATTCATTGTCTTTTACTTTCCATGGAACGAATTTTTCTTTCAATACTTTTTGTACTTCTGGTTTTGCAAATGCTTCTGCTTCCATATAACGACAGGCGCCACACCAACTAGGCTCTGTGATGATTGCATAAATATTTAGATTGGAAGACTTTGCTTTTGCAGTAGCTCCCGCAAAACTTGATTCCCAGGGAATTGTATCTAAAGTTCTATACCCGATTATTTTTTTGTCTTCTTTAATTTCAATTACGACTTCTTTCGTAATAGTCTTTGGGGGATAACAAATGCCATTTTCTTTTTCTTCGCAAACTTGAACTCTAATATTCAAAGGTATTTTCGTATTGGATCCTGGCTTTTTAATGCCTAGTTCAAATATTTTAAAGGCAAACATACCGTTATCCTTTAAAACCATTTCATCCATTTTTTTAATTCCCTGTGGTCTCTTTGTTTCCATTAATTGAAATCCTATATCCGGAGGAAAACTAAACGTAGTAATAATCCCAATCGCATCAGAATTTGCATGACTCAAGTAAAGATAATACTTTTGCGGCAAATTTACCTTTACCTCAAAGTCAATTTCTCCACCTGTTCTAAGAATGATGGGAGACTTAAAGTTGAATTCTAGTTTGGCATAAGGGTTATCTTCAGCATACAAAGTAAGTGAGAAGAGTAGGGTTATAAGTAGAAGGATTTTTTTTATCATATTGCCTCGCAAATGTTTGAATTATAGAAATATTCCTTTACAGTTTTAGTCAATTCATTATCGGAAGTACGATTCTGCCTAAAATCCTTATGATAATTAAAAAATTCCCCTTGGCAAATACTCATTAAACTCTTTCGGAATATTCGCCTTTACAATTAAAGATTCCCCTTTCCCATTCTTATAATGCAATTCATAGGCATGTAACAAACAACGCAACGCGAGCGGCGTTTTACGATTTGTATAAACCTTATCACCAATAATCGGAAATCCTTTTTCGAATAAGTGAATTCGTATTTGATGACGTCGCCCGGTTACAAGCCTTGCGTATACTACCGAATAGCCCTTCTTAACATCTCGGTAAATCGTTTTGCATTCTGTGATTGCCTTTTTGCCGCCACTTCTTACAGTTGTAACTTGCTTATTTCCGTCTTTCAGAAAAGATTCAATTCTAAATTCATAGGGTGGATTTCCTTCTACCACCGCCAAATAATATTTATCCGCTTCTTTCAAAATTTCATCAACTTCTTTGTTTGCCTCTTCCTTTAAACCAAATACCACAAGTCCGCTCGTTTCTAAGTCGAGACGATTCGCAGTTCTTAAATACGTTAAGCCTAATTCTTTTTGCAAAAGTCCTGTAAAATTTTCTCGCTTAGGATCTTTTGTTTCATGTACAGGAATCCCCGAAGGCTTATTTGCGATTAATATCATTTCGTCTCTATATAGGATTTGGGTCATGGTCTTTGAAAAATATCTTTACCCACTCAACTCTATCATCTAAAACTGCGACGCCAAGCCATTGAAGCTGACGCCGTTGGTCTGAACAGTTACTCCCTATAATCGAGTGATAACGATTTACCTTATGCTTATGGTGAAGTTGCCGCAATTGAGCTAAGCTGTGCAACTGCCGCAAAAACTCCGTTCCCGTAGGCGACTGAAAACCAATTGCTGGAACTAGGCAGAGTGCGGGCAGTCCAAGTGATCCCGTCCGGAGAACTTGCTGCTGCTGTGCTAGACGTTGCCACTGTGACAAAGAAACCATTCCCATAGATGACCGAACGCCAATTCGAATTACTCGGCAAGGTTCGAGATGTCCAAGTAATCCCATCTGGAGAAGTTGCTGCTACAGTAGTGCCAGCTCCCACAGTCGTAAAAACTCCGTTTCCGTAGGTGACTGAACTCCAACTGGAAGCACTCGGCATGGTTCGGGCAGTCCAAGTGATCCCATCAGGAGAAGTCGCCGCTGCTGTACCAGAACTAACTACTACCACAAAAACTCCGTTTCCGTGGGTGACTGAAACCCAGTTTTGAGAGCTGGGCATAGTTCGGGCGGTCCAGGTGATCCCGTCCGGAGAAGTTGCTGCTGCTGTACCGCCATTACTCACTGTCACAAAAACTCCGTTCCCATAGGTGACTGAATTCCAGTTGGAAGTACTCGGCAGGGTTCGGGCTGTCCAAGTGATCCCATCAGGAGAAGTGGCCGCCACTGTACTTGCATACCCCACTGCCACAAAAACTCCGTTCCCGTAGGTGATTGATGCCCAGCTTTGTGAACTAGGCATAGTTCGGGCTGTCCAAGTGACTCCGTCCAGAGAAGTTGTCGCCGCTGTCGTTGGACCCTGTGCCACTGCCGCAAAAACTCCGTTCCCGTAGGTAACTGATGTCCATTGGGAAGAGCTCGACAGGCGGGCTGTCCAGGACGATCCATCTGATCCGCAGGAGATAGCTACGGCTGTTACGTTTGCCGCTGCTGTTCCGTTTCCAGTGCTGACAATACATGATAGACCGGTTGGTTGTGTCTTGACTGTCACTGAGTAGGCTCCATATACTTTTGTGGCAAATGTAAATACAGACGATCCATTTATCACAGTCAAATCATCTGCCGAATTGTTCTGTAGCACAAGACCAGATAAAGCCAGACCAGTGATGCTCCCACCAATACTATATGTTATTGAGGAAGTTGTAGCTGAGGTTGTGGCTGATGAGCCAGTTCGCAAAGAACCGATTACGACTGCTGCTATAGTCAAATCATCTTTCTTTTGCTTTTGTTGAGATAAATGCTTACAGTTTGCCAATACAAACATAAACATACCCAATGACAAAAGCATTATGCCTATAAATATACCTAAAATCATTTTTCTGAATTTGCTATACAGTTTCTTTCTAGTAATTTGCATTCAACTTCTCCCTTAATTCAACTTCTACCATCATTCTATCTCACTCTAATTCAACAAATTAAAAGCTTAAATACCACTTTTCGCAAAAAAGTTCCACTATTTTTCTAAAAAGAGGTATTCCCTATTCTCAAAAGCAGAGTATCCAATTTTAATTCAGAATTTACTTTTGAGAATGGGTTAGCAAAAATGGATTGTCTTTCATTTATAATGAGATGCTTTGAACTAAACGGGGTAAAATTTTGCGCCCAAATTTTGTGATGAGGATATTCCTCTAGTATCTAAGAAAGAACTGGCTTTATAAATTGTCAATAGGATTCAAAATTCAAATAGAAACTTCAAAACATAATTTCAAAAAAAATTTCTGAAGCACTTACCCTTCTTCAAAAAACCAATAAATTAAAGTATGACTTCCGATAAGATTGTTCTTGTAATTATCGAGTCCCTCGAACTGAATTCCTATTATTTCCATCTCTTACTAAATCAAATTTAAAAAATTTCGTAAACGCAAACTCCATCTTTCCCAGTTCCAATAGAAAATGAGCGAGAGCGGGTAATGGTTAAATCGAATAAGCGCACCTGATACGGAGAATCGAGAGTTTGCGCTTGGAGCTTCGTTTTTATTTTCGTTGATCCAGATAGCGAGTCCTTTTAGACCTTTGAATTCTTTTGCTCCAATTAGAAAATTGAGATCGAGTTCACCGTGAAGTTTCTCTGGATTAATGAAAGGCGCATAAAAGCCGTAACCCGTTAGATAAAAAACCATTGTAGTTTCTTGGTAATTTTTCGACTTCAAATCGAGAACACATATGAGAGGAACTCGAAGCACTTGCCTTTGAAAAAATTCTGGATTAACGAGTCCCGCAAAGAAAATACTAATCGCAATTACAGAGGGGTAAATGATGAATATGCTTATGTATTCATAAAGTAGAATTTTTTTAAAAAAAGATTTTCTTACTTCGGGGAAATAAAAATACAAAATAAGAAAGAATACACTCAAAAAAATACAGAACAAAATATAGAGACTTCTTTGAATAGTTACCTTTTGAAAAAGATTTATAGTTTTTTTAAAAAACTTTTGTTCGTTATAGAGCCAGAGTTCATATTTCGTATAACGTCTTATCAGTTCGTAATCCTGGATGGAAAGTTCAATTAAATCAAGCGCAAACTTTGGAAGAGAACTTTTCGCATACGCACCAATAAACTCAACTAAGATAAAATTATAAACAAGGATGAGAGGTAGCAGCATAAGATACTTACCCCCCACAAATCCAAAATAATTATATAACCCGTGAGCGATATACGATATAGCGAAGCCTTCTAGTAAATATAAATATCTTTTTCGCCTATTTGACGATGACTCCCAATCAAAAAAAGAAAAAGTCCAAGCAGCACTGACATTATTTTTGAACCAGCTTTTATAATTTGCTTCTGTAAACAGAAACTTCATACAAAAATATCCGAAGATTCCACCATTTAGCATATGTAAAACCAATGATGTAATTGTGCGTAGCATCATAGGCCAGAAAGAAAATACGGAGGAATAAATCGTGTTCTCTACAAATCCGAATGCACCGCCAATGACTACACCATAATAAATCCCGTCATACAAAACTTCTCGGATTTGAAAATGCCAGAGGAGTAAGAAAATGAACAAGCATTTCACTAACTCTTCTAAGAATGCGGAGTAAAAAAATGCAGTATTAAATGCATTTTCGGGGATACCAGACCTTTGTAGACTCAGTTGAAGCCCCAGAGCAAAACCGACAGCCGCAATACCAAAGGTAATCGCAGCCAGGTAATTACGTTCTCCCGCTGCATAAAGGAGCGGATTCTTGTAATGATTTTGGTACGCTAAGAGTATTATCCCGCTAAAGGCTAATATTAAATACAGATTGAAGTCAAAAATAAGCATCTTTAGAATAGTTTATTAAAAATCGTAAAAAATTATAGGTTTTTTTAAAAAAAAATTGTACAATTATGTCGATTTTCTTATCATGTCAGAAGCAATATTTTCCGAGGATACTTATGCCAGAGTCTTTACAAAAAGTCATTAACCAAATCAAAGATCTATTCGCAAAATTAGATAGTACCAAAAAGATTATTTTGGGATCAGTTTTCGCGATTGTAGTTGTTGCGATCATTATTCTCTCCACTTTTTCTCTAGATAAAAATGCTGTCATACTGTTCAAAGATTTACAGCAAAAAGACTACGGGGAAATTACAAAAAAACTCGACGCTCTCGGCTATAAATACTCTGGCAGTGGTGATTCTATAATCTCGGTAGATCCAGAAAAAAGACAGGAAATTATTACTAAGCTTGCGCAAGAAAATTTAATTCCAGTTGGAGTGCAGGGATGGGAATTATTTGATATTGAAAAATTCACAGAGACTCAATTTGATAAAGACGTAAAAAAATACCGCGCGTTAAAAGGTGCGATTGAAAAATCTCTTATGACTTTACATAGCATTGAGAAGGCTGATGTAAATATTGCATTTCCTGATGCAGAATATTTTTCTCCAGATGGAAATACTACTCCCGTTAAGGCTGCGGTTATTCTTCATTTTGTGCCAGGTGTAGAAGGTCTTACTCGAAAAGAAATTAAAGGTATAGTAAACTTAGTCTCGCGTGGAGTTCCTAAATTAAAAGCAGAAGATGTAAGTGTAGCAGACTCCAGCGGAAAAATCATCAGTGACTTTGAAGAAGATTTGGAAAAAGAAAAAATAGAATTAAGACTCGTGCAAGAAAAAATGAGAATCGCAGATGCAGAAAGAGTAAAGAAATTAGTAGATATACGTAATACCTTAAGATGGCAACTAGCTGGCGAAGAGAGAGTTGACGTTACCCGCTTTGAATATGATCTAAATTGGGATGAAGAATCTTTTAAAGAAAATATTGTATCTCCAGTAGTAGCCAAAGCAGATAATCCAAATACTCCTTACGATGAAACCACATTAGTAGAAGGAAACTCACTAAAAGTATCAAGTAAAGAAACCTCTGAGAAATTCAATGGAAAAGGATTTACGCCTGAAGGTCCTGCTGGAACTGAACCAAATCTTCCACCCGGCTACAAAGATGTAGACTACCAAAAAGCAAATTATGAAAAAGATGAAAAGATTAATAACTTTGAATTCAATCGCAAAGTCCGCGAAGTCAAAAAACAAAAATGGAAGATAGACAAAATAACATTAGCCGTTGCCATAGATGGAATCTGGACAAAGAAAGAATCCGACGATGGCTACAAATTTGATAGAAACTACATTCCTGTTCCAGAAGACGATTTACGTAAAATAAAAAAACATTTAGAAACAGCAATCGGTGCTGACAAGACCCGCGGTGATGCGGTTAACGTTCTGTCCATACCCCGCGATAGAACAGCTCAGTTCGCAGCGGAAGATGCAGAACTTGCGCGTCAAAAAGCAATTCGAAATGCAATCATAATTTCATTAGCTATTCTCACATTCTTAATTGTAGTGATTCTAGTCTACAGAGCAATCAAGAAAGAAATTGCAAGAAGAAGAAGATTAAGAGAAGAAGAATTAGCCGCTCAACAACAAATGATGAGAGAGGCAGCACTCAGAGTAATGGAAGAAGGGGGAGCAGACGTAGAGCTCTCTCTCGACGAAAAGCTCAGAAAAGAATTACTAGAAAATGCAATCAACCTTGCAAAAGAAAAACCAGAAGACGTAGCTCAACTACTCAGAACCTGGCTTTCTGAAGAGGAGGCAGGTTGATCCATACCAAGAATCAAAGTAGCAGAGCGGCTATTCTCTATAGCCTCATCGGAGAGCATATCCCCAAAGAAGTTCTGGCTGAGTTAAGCCAGGATGAATTGGAAAAACTTTTTCAAAAAGTAACAGGAATGAAAAAGCCAACCGTCGGGGAAGAGAAGAGCGTCTTATCAAAGTTTGCCGAAACATTTAGTAGGTTTCGCGGAAATTCAAATACTGCCCTCAATGCTAAAATTTCGAAAGAAATCGAGAAACTAATTCAAGAAACAGCGAATAATAAAGTTTCTCCGCTCATTGAACTTAAAGAAAAAAAACGTGCAGAGCTTGCTCTTATCGTAAATGAAGAAGAAACAAGAATCATCGCACTCGTAATGAGTTTCGCGAATCCAGATGAAGCATCTTCTCTCATTGAAGATTTTCCAGAAAAAAAACGAGAAGAAATCATCTATGAAATTCATAAAATTGATTTTCATTCTGAAACAGTTAGGAATGAATTAGAGCGTTTCTTGAACTTCAAATTTGAACTGATTAAAAATAACCAAACTGTCTCTAAAGTAAAAAACCGTGGAAGTAAAATTACTGCTGAGATACTAAGCCGTATTAGCCCCCATGTTTCTTTCAGACTGTTTTCAAAAATTAAAAAGAAAAATCCACTCTTTGCTGAAAACATTAACGAACACTATTATACAATTGAAGATTTGCAGTATGCTAGTAGATCTTCGCTCACAGATTTTTTAGCGAAAGTTCATCCGATTGTGATTGCATCTTCTTTCAAAGGTGTAGAAACTGCGGTTAAAGACAAACTCTTAGAAAGATGCGAACCCTGGCTTTCAAAACAAATTAGTCTTGAGATGGATTCGATGGGACCAATTTCACTTGCGGAAATAGAAGAAGCGCAAACTGCTATTATTACGCTCTTAAACGAATCAGTAGACAAAGGCACTATTAAATTATGGAAGGTATAATCAATGGCTAAACTAGTATTCAAACCAATGCAAATTGCAGAAACTCAAACCGCTTCGAGTGATGCTGTAGAGCTTGCAATCCCTGAGAAGTATAAAAAATTTCATACCGCAGAAGAAGAAGAAGAGTTTGAAGTAGACCAAGAAGGGAACGTCATTGAACAATACCAAGGTCCTTCGATTGATGAAATCGAAGCGGAGTTAGATAGATACCGTCAAGAAACAGAAGAACAAGTCAGGCAAATGCTTGCCGATGCAGAAGCGCGAGCAGAAAAAATTGTAGAAGACGGAAAGACCCGTGCCTTCCAATTAATCCAGGACTCAAAAGAAAAAGTAAAAACAGAAGAAGACTCCGGTCGAGCTAAAGCAGAGCAAATCTTAGATCGCGCTAAACTAGAAGTCGAGCGGATGATCAAAGAAGCCGAAATGAAAGTTGCCGAGATTGAACACGAAGCATATCAACGTGGTTATGATGCCGGGCGAGAAGTTGGATTCAAGAAGGGGCAAGGCGAAGTTAGACGCTTAATTGACCGTTTAGGAACGATAGTCGGTAAGGCAATTGATATCCGCGAAGATATTATCCAGGCTTCTGAAAAGCAAATGGTAGAGATGATTCTAATCATAGCCCGCAAAGTTATCAAGGACGAAATCATTGAGCGCAAAGAAATCGTGCTTAATAATATTCGGGAAGCTCTTAAGAGAATTAAAGACAGAGACCGTGTGGATATCCGTGTCAACTTCTCTGATTTGGAAATCACAACAGCGCATAAGGACGAACTCATTAAACTCATGGAGTCTCTACGTAAAGTTAATATCTTTGAAGATTCTCGTATT
>JANYCR010000111.1 GCA_025360185.1 Leptospiraceae bacterium
CTGCGTAATCCAAGCAAAGATCCAAAGACTTACTCCTGCAATTGCCCCGAAAATAGAAATAGGAAAAAAAATCCGATAAGGTTCGATTGTTTTTATTTCTGATTGCTGCATAGTCTTATCCTTTCTCTCATTTTGAACTGACTTTATTTTACTTGTATCATAGCAATGATCGTAATGAATTGACTTAGGTCAAAGGAATTAAAAATAGTGAGCGCAAACTTTTGGAACCATATAAGCGATGCAATCAAGATTGAATTGGAAAAAATCGCTCAAATAAAAAAATTTCAAAAAGGCGAAATTATTTTTTCAGAGAATGACTCATTTAAAGGTTTCGTTGTAATTAAATCAGGGAAATTTAAAATTTATAATTTGAATCCGAACGGCAAAGAAGCAATTCTGCGGGTAATGGGAGAAGGCGAAATGGCAGCCGGTCCACTTATCTTTTCAGGTGCTCCAAATTATCCTGCGACTCTTGAATCCTTAGAAAGCGGCTCAGTCTATTTTTTTGAGACAAATCAATTTAAACAATTTTTAAAAACACATCCAGATTTCCAAAATCAATTTACTACCCAGATGATGCAATTCATGCACTACCTAAAAAATAAAACTTCTTCGTTAATGCTTTTAAATTTAAAAGAGCGGCTAATGGAATACTTAAAAGAAAATGGAGCCGAGCACAATTATATTCAATTAAAGATCAATAAAAATCAACTCGCGCTTTTACTGAACGCTACGCCTGAATCAATCAGTAGAACATTCAAAGCGCTCGAAGAAGAAAATTTAATTGAGGTTAATGGCGAAAGCTACAAACTTACGTTGCTATAATTATTTCAATGACAAGTCTTTTACAAACTTGAGAGCTTCTTTTCGATTTCGATAAATAGAATTCTGATTGAATACAAGCCTTGCTGTAGATTCTAAAATTATTTCTTTTTCTTCAAGTCCATTTGCCTTAAGCGTGGCTCCTGTCGAAACTAAATCTACAATGCAATCCGAAAGTCCACAGAGTGGGGCTAATTCGATGCTGCCGTAGAGCTTTATAATCTCACAATTGAGACCTTTAGAAAAAAAGAATCCTTTTGTGAGATGCGGGTATTTTGTAGCTACTCGAATTTTTCGAGAGTAGTTTTTTAAATCAAAGTCAAAGCCAGCAGCTAGGGATAATCGACATTTACCTATCTTTAAGTCTATAGGCGAAAGAAGATCATACCTTCCTTCTTTTAATGTATCCCAACCAATGATTCCGGCATCCGCAGCGCATTCTTCTACATAAGTAGCAACGTCTTGCGCTTTTACTAATAGGATTTTTACTTTTGCGAGTGAATCCGTGAAGGTAAGTTCACGGCTGGATTCATCTGGTTTTTCGGAGAGCCATTTTTTTTTTATGAGTAACTCTACACTTTCATCGGCGAGACGCCCTTTTGGTAGAGCAAGGGTTAACACAAATTAACCCTTATTTGCTTTAATGAGTAAATACGTAGCGAGTTTTTTGACTTCAGCCATATCAGTGGCTTCTGATTCAATATCTAAAACTTTATTCAAATCTTTAACCGCTGCTTCTTTTTCACCATTTAACAGGCGTAATCTGCCAGTTTGGTAATAAGTCCAAGCAGAAAGAGTATGAGTCTCTCTATTATTTGTTAAAAGTGCAGAAGCTTTAGAGTAATCATCTAAAGCCAGTTTGTTATCTTTGGTCTTCTCTCTATGAGAGGCAGCCACATAATAGTAATAAGCCTTAATTTCTTTTGAGTCAGTGATAAGCTCTGCTGCTTTTTCGAGATATTCTGCTGCTTTCGCAAATTCAAATCCCTCTAAATGCAAATCAGAAATTCTTTTAAAGATACGAAGCTTTGCTTCTTTGGAAGAATATTTTTCTAAGAGAGCTTCGTAGTCTTTGATCTTTTGGCTTGTGTCTGTAGAAAAATTCTTGGTATGTTTTTTCTCAACTTTTTCAATCTGGATTGTAGCTTGATTCGTTCTGTATTGAATATATTCTCCCACAGCGACTATCATTACGATAGCCGCAATGAAGACGCCAGTCCCAATAAAAAATTGGGAGCGGTGTCTTGCGAAAAATCTCGAAAACTTTAGAAAAAGTAATTCGGTTT
>JANYCR010000169.1 GCA_025360185.1 Leptospiraceae bacterium
GGTAAATTAGGCCAGAGAAATTCAAATGCAATTCCATTTAATACTGCTTGCAGAGTAGTAAAAGCAAAGATATGTAAAACGTAAGAAAGATAGGTAAAATCTTTAATAGAGAAAAAAGAGATGAGATTATATAAAATAAATACAATTACAATGCCAAAATAAATTCCCCAGAGATAATTCTCTCGATTCAATGTACTTGTATAATCACTAAAATAGATACATTTGATTGGAATAAATACAGGACCTTCTGTTTTAACTTTCAAAAATACAGGGGATTCCATTTCTTCATCTAAAAGGAAAACGAAGTTTTTATTTTCAATCTTTCTAGCGGCAAATATTGCGTTATCTCCTGTATCAATTTGATTCCATTGATTCTTTTTTTTGAAGTAAAAGCTTACATGGTCTAAAAGGGGATATTCCAAAATCAGAACTGATTTTTCTTTCGGAGTTTGACTTATTTCAATCTTTACCCACCAGGTAGAGCTAGAAAAACCGGAAATTTTTAAATCTTTGGAGAATTCTTTTAAAGGTAAATCCGCTTCTTTCATAACAGAATTTGCATCTTCTAAAAAAGATAATTCATATGACGGCTGATATGCATTACCCACTTGTGAAAATATGGATGAAGTAATAGCCATATATGCTAATAATATAAAAAGTCTACTTAGAAAATCGGATACCAATTTCATCTGCTTTCCGTATCAAACCTGCGCGGCTATTTACATGTAACTTCTTATAAATGTTTTGAATATGATTTTTTATGGTGTTAATGGATATTCCAAAAATAGCAGCAATATGCTCAGTCGTTTCAGCTTGCACTATCATCTCAATAATTTGAATCTCTCTATTAGTAAGTTCTTCTTTTAATTTTGACTTAGGTTTTTCTTTTTTAAGCATTATCAGAATTCGAATTGCAATAGCCGGGCTCATGAAAGCTCCACCTTCTAAAAAAACTTCTGTTGATTTTGTTAGATTGCCCAGTTCTGATTTCCATATATAACCGACTGCGCCAGCTTGGAGCGCTGAAAAAATATGGTCATCCGTATTTAATCCTGTAAGCATTACCAATTTTAAACCCGGCATTTTATCATAGACCCTCGAAACCAATTCAATTCCATCCATATGTACAAGATTTATATCGACATAGACTAAATCGAATTTGTCGATATTCTTTTCTCTCCAGAACTCTTCTGCTGAATTGTAGAAGCTAAGTTCTAAATCTTTTTGAGAGGAAAGTTCCTCCCAAACAATTTTTCGATATTTTTCTTCATTCTCAACAATAGCTATTTTTTTCATTTTATCATCTCGCAAAATATCTATTAACCGCATCCGCCACAACCCCCGCATCCTCCACCACAGCCGCCGACATCTCCGCCACCTACATCAACCGAAGCAATATCCGGAAAATCAGAAGTATGCGCTAAGTCGTTAGCCGAATGAAGATCACGGTTTAGTTCTCTTTTTTTTCCGTTTTGTTCTTGTTCTGAATCAAAAAAAATTAAACCCATTAGCTGAATGAAGGCAAATACCAGCGCTATTCCTAAAAGAAAGTTACTGAATCCAGATCCTGAGCCACTACAGCCAAAACTGAACAGCCCTATGACTGTAAGAACACCCGCTTTGAGAGACTTTGAAATTTGTAGTTTTGGAATCAACACATATTCTCTTAAATCGACTCTTCTAAAATGAAATTGGAATCTTTTTTCCGTTGTTTGCCAGACATCTTCTGGAGCAGTTTCACCAAAGTAATTTTCGTAGAGAATTTTTGTTTCTTCATACTGAAATTTAAAATGTGATGTCTCTCTTTGTCCGCCTTTACTTGGCGTATGATGAATTTCTCTTCCAAGAGTGTTTTTACAGAAATCATTCCAGTAGGACTTTGTATACACTAGATGCATATGCCAGACTTGGTCTACATCTTCTGATGGTGTGCAAGAGTTTCCCGTGACACAAATTAAAAATATAAATTTTTTATATTCTTCGATTGCGCGTAACGTATAAAATTTTGACCAACCCTGCTCTTTAGCTAGTTTATCTGAAAATTTAAAAGAGGCGTCTTTATCGTCCAATTGAAAGTCTCTTATTTTTTTCCAAAGCTCATAGTTTTTATTTGTAATTTCCATGGTGTTCTCCTTTCGTTCTTTACGAATTTATTTAAACTATCGCATAGAAAAATGGTATTGTCTATAGTCAGAACTAACTAGTTTTGATAACTTTCTTGAAGTTAAATCCGTCTGATTTACCGAAATGTCCTCAAAGTAGGTTGGCTGGATCGCTAAGAATAATACTTGATTTCAAGGATAGAAAAACTATTTTTACTTATTATGCTTTTAAAATACTCTCCAATGAAAAAAGTCTTATTTTTTTATCTTCCATTTCTTTTGTTTTTTACTCTTGAGAACTGCGAATACTACAAAGCATACAAATACAATGAGGAGGGCATTAAAGAATTAAATGAAGTAAAACTTGCTGAATCTAAAACTTCCTTTCATAAAAGCATTTCTTATTCTTACAAATCCTACATCCCAATTTATAATATTGGCAATGCTCTAATGAAAGAGGATGATCTACCGGCGGCACATGAAAAATTTCAACAGGCAATTGAGGCTAATCCAGAATTCCGTGAAGCTCTTTACAATGATGGTCAAGTTTTATATCATTGGGGAAAAAAAGAATTATCCCCTGAAACATGCAATGTAGAAAGAGCACGTGTGCTATGGGAGCAGGCTGCTAATCGTTTTAAAGAAACTGCTGATTTAGTAAACGCAGGAGATTATAGAAAACCTTCCTTAGACAATGCAAAATTTATAGAAGAAGAAATAGCAAAGCTAGAAGAGTTAGAACAAAGCAAATGTCAAAATCAGAAAGATAAATCAGAAGAACAAGAAGACAAACAAGAATTGGACTCGGGTGAGAGTGACGACGAAAAAAAACAAGCACAGAATAATCAATCGGATAATAATGATAAGCCGCAAAATAGTAAAGACCAGGATAAACAAAATCAGGACGGCGACAAGGGAAAAAATTCTAAAGACAAAGACAAATCTGGCAAAGATGGAAAAGACTCTAAGGATAAAAATGAATCCGGTAAAGATGGAAAAGACTCTAAGGATAAAGACAAATCGGGTAAAGATGGAAAGGATTCTAAAGACAAAAATGAATCTAGAAAAGATGGAAAAGATTCTAAAGACAAAGATAAGTCTGGTAAAGATGGAAAGGATTCTAAGGATAAAAATGAATCTGGCAAAGATGGCAAGGATACTGACGAAAATAAAAATGAAACTGGAGGTAATGGATATTTACCCGCTGACGATGGGGGACATAGAAAGCCAAGTCTAACACCTGATGAACAAAAACGAATCCAAAAAGAAATGGAAAGAGTTCAGAAACGTTCCGGTGAAAGCAAAAATCATAAAAGGTCTCGGCATCAACAGGAGAAAACAAATAAAGACCAAGAAGAATTGGAGAGAGGTCTTAAGGAAGCTTTGTGGTAATTTTATTCCTTAGCGCCTGCTTGCTTTAACATTTTAATCATTTCTTCATTTCGCCAGAGGTTTGCAAGGATAAGTGCTGTTATCCCTGATTTTGTTTTTACATGCACATCGGCTCCACGCTCGATAAGAATTTTTACCACTTCCTCGTGATCAGAATCGGCTGCAAAGATTAGTGGAGTCCAACCTTCCGTTCCATCCGGGTGTGTCATATTCCCTTTCCAATCATCCTTCGCATTTATTTCTGCGCCATGATCTATTAGAAGTCTAACAAGCTCTTTTCTCCCTCGAAAAGCAGCCCACATAATCGCTGTTCTACCTGGAGTTTTTCCAGAATTAGCGCGAACGTTTACTTTTGCCCCTTTAGCCAAATGATACTTTGCTGATTTAACATTTCCTTTCTCACAGGCTTCGATTAAATCTTCTGTTTCATCCTCGATTGATTCTTGTGGAAGTAAAGAGAATGAGAAAAATAAACTGAATACTAGAATGAAAATTTTGAACATACTGATCCTCTAAAATAAAACTTATTAAAATGCTTTTGTAAGTTTTGCCTGAGAGCAAGAAGTTTTTTGTAAGTCAATAAATTACTTTTCAAGGATTTTTACTGTAATTTCGAACATCGCTTGGCGGCTGGGTTTGCAATAAGCAAATGGGCGGTGTGAAATCTATCTGGCAGTATAACGATAGTATGCGAAGGCGCTAGAGCAAAGTCGTATCGGTGGAAGAGATAGACCTCTCACAATCTATCTACACCAAACCTTGGAATGATCGCATAGAGGTTACTCTTCATTAGCTGATCTGCGTATCCCACGAGTAATTTTTAATTTGAAACTAAAAATTTATGAAAGGCAAAATAGGAATTAGATTACCCCTTGCTATTTACCTCCCGATGAATAATTAGTAATGTAATAATATGTATCAGTTTTTATCTGAAAATCTCATAAAAATATTAATAGATTTTAAACTATCTGAAAAACCAATTTCTATTCTAACTGGTGCGGGGATATCTGCGGCTAGTGGAATTCCGACTTTTAGAGGGAAAGATGGTTTTTGGGTAGTTGGCTCTAAAAATTACAAACCCGAGAAAATGGGTACCATGGAAATGTTTAGAGAAAATCCATTGGCTATATGGAAATGGTTTATATATATAAAAACTATTTGCGAAAAAGCAAAACCAAATGACGGACACTTCGCTATCGTTGGTTTAGAAAAAATATTTCAAAGTCGTTTTTATCTAATTACTCAAAATGTAGATGGTTTGCACGAGCGAGCAGGAAATTCACCTGATAAAATTTTCTCCATTCATGGGACATTAGACTTTATGCGCTGTGGAGAGTTATGCACATCCGAATTATTTCCTTTTCCTGCGATTCGTAAAGATAGAGAGGAGAATTTTTTAGAAAGTGAAATTATACAATTAAAATGTCCTAATTGCGTTGAGTTTGCTAGACCTAATGTTCTTTGGTTTGATGAATTCTATAATGAATTATTTTATAAATCAGAGACAACTGTAAGAATAGCAAACGAATCCGGGCTATTAATAATTGTAGGAACTTCTGGCTCGACAACTCTCCCGAGTATTATTTTTAGCAACGCGATTAAAAATAACATACCCATTATTGATATCAATACTCATGAAAATCCTTTTTCAAAGTTTCTGACTAATTATGAAAAAGGATTCTCTATTCAGGCTGAGAGTGCTTTAGCTTTGAAGGAAATTTTAGATTTAATGACAAGGCATTTAACACAACAGAGATCGAACTAAACGCCATTGCGGCTCCGCTGATCCAAGGGGCTAATAAGCCTATACCGGCAATGGGAATTCCGATGGCGTTGTAACAGAGTGCCCAGAAGAAATTTTGTCGGATGTTTCGGACTGTGCTTCGGCTAATTCGGATAACGTCGATTAATCTCATTAAGTCTCCTTTGACTAAGACGACTCCGGCGGTTTCGATGGCGACATCTGTTCCAGTTCCCATCGCAATTCCTATATCGGCGCTGGCGAGAGCAGGCGCGTCGTTGATTCCATCTCCTGCCATAGCGATTTTTTTTCCTTCTGCTTTCAGAGATGCGATAATCTTAGCTTTATCTTCTGGTAAGAGAGAAGCAAAGACTTTCTCGATACGGACTTGGCTTGCAATCTTTCGCGCCGTATTCTCGTTATCCCCTGTGAGTAAGATGGGTTCAATGCCTAGAGACTTTAACTTGGCGATAGCATCCTTGGTCGTTTCTTTTAATTTATCTTCTATTGCAAATATTGCCCAAGAAGTATCAATCCCCGATACAACTGCAAACACAACTGTGCTTCCTTCTTTTTCCCAAGCATCGGCAACTTGAAGAAGTTCTTCCGGTGTATCATAACCTTGGCTACTCAAGTAAGATTTTTTACCTGCAAATACTTGGTAGTTATCGACTAATGCCGTTACTCCCCCACCGGATTCGATTTGTAGGTTGGCAAACTTAGATAGAGAAATATTTTTCTCTTTAGCGAAGTTTACAATCGCTTTGGCAAGTGGATGCTCGGAGCCAGCTTCAACTGATGCAATTTTTTCAAGAGGTAAATTTTCATTAATCGCTAAAGCTTTGTATTTAATTACATAAGGCTTTCCTTCTGTCAGAGTTCCCGTCTTGTCAAAGGCGATTGTATCAATAAAAGCCGCAGTTTCCAAGGCTTCTGCATTTCGAAACAAAATTCCTTTTGCCGCAGCTTTGCCTGTTCCTACTAAGAGAGATACAGGAGTCGCAAGACCTAGCGCACAAGGACAGGCGATAACCAAAATCGCAATCGCTTTTTCTAAGGCTGCTCCTAAGATTCCTGGCTCTAAGAATAAAAACCAAAGTGCAAAATCAAGAGTAGCCAGTAAAACGACAATCGGAACAAATACTCCTGAAATTTTATCTGCAATTTTTTGTAAAGGTGCGCGACTTGCCTGTGCATCTTCGACGGTTTTAATGATAGAGGCTAATAGAGTATCGGACCCAATTCGTTCAGCTTTAAAAATCAATGCTCCATTTCCGTTAATGGTTCCACCTAATAATTTACTGCTTATCGTTTTTTGAACAGGAAGACTTTCACCGGTTAACATGGATTCGTCGACAGAACTATTTCCTTCGATTACAATTCCATCGGTAGGAATTTTTTCACCCGGTTTTACTAAAATGAGATCTTCTACTTTTAAATATTCAGATGGAACTTCTATCCAGTTGTTTTCTTTTTTTACTCGAGCGGTTTCTGGTTTTAATTTGAGCAAAGCCTTGATTGCGCTGGAGCTTTGTCCTCTTACGGCGGTTTCTATCCATTTGCCTCCTAAGATAAATGTAATTAATACAGCCGATGTCTCGTAGTATAAGGGAGGAAAGGCTGAATGTCCCACATGCTCTATATGATTCATTATTTTTATATAAAATATATCGCCCTGTCCTATCCCTTGTAAAATACTCATAACCAGACTATATCCATATGCCGCTGAAGTTCCAATAGCGACTAATACATCCATATTCGCCGATTTATTTCTTAAAGCTCGATATGCTCCCATGTAAAATGGGAAACCAATCCAAAACTGAACCGGTGTAGCTAGTAAAAATTGAAACCAGGGATTCATCATTTCTGCGGGTAATGGTAAAAAAGATAGTGTAGAAAAATGCGAGACCATTGTATATAAAAGTGGAATCGATAAAAGGGCTGAAACGATAAAACGAAACTTTAATTTAATGAGCTCTGCTTTGTGCTTTTCTTCCGTCTTATCGGCATTAGCCTCTGAGTGTTCAGAGGCTTTGTATCCAAGAGATTCTACTTTCGTAAATAAATCTTCCGGTTTGACTGAATCATCGAAGCGAACATAAGCAGTCTCGCGGGCGAAATTGACTCTTGCGTCTTCGACACC
>JANYCR010000173.1 GCA_025360185.1 Leptospiraceae bacterium
ATCGAATGATAAATCAAAGAATGAATTTCGTGATTTAACAGATGAAGAAACACAAGAATATTTCATAAACAAGAGAGAATTGTCATTTGAAGAATACGAGTCACTATCAGATGATGAAAAAATAAAATATCATAGAGAAATGTTTCCTGAAAAGAGGAGCAATGAAGATATCCTAAAAGACTTAGATGAAGTAACGGAAAGTATTCTTAAAAAAATAAATCAGAGAAAAAGTCTCCGCATCGTGGAATGATTATCTCTTAAAATTCTTTAGCAAAGGAGTAAAAATATGGAATCGAATGATGATAGTTTCAAATACTTAACCAAAGAAGAGATTTCAGCCCTGTCTAAAGAAGAATTAAGCCAATATTTGATTGGATATAAAGAATATTTTAAAGACTTTTCCCTTAGTATAAAGCAATTGGTTAGAGAAATGGACGAAATGTTTAATAGAGCTATAGAAGAAAATAAGCTGAAGTATCCAAATAGATATGCTGAAATTAAATATTTAGATACAGATGCTCTAACTAGGCAACCTTTAACACAAGAACAAATTAACGCAATCTTAGGTCCCGAATCAGAACCAACAGGGAATGAAACGTAAAGAAGGCTAATATAAAATAGCCCATTAAAATAAAAAAGCAAACTGACAAGGAAACAAAATGACTGATATTAAAAATAAAATAGATGAATTGATCAAAAAGAAATCTGATTGCATGGATAAACTAGAAACACTTCAAAAATCTGCTATGTCACTAAAGGTCAGATTAGAAATCGAATTAGAATTTTTCAACAAAGAGCGAAAAGAAAGAGAGGTTTTTTTAAAAAAATTGGAGGAAGGTATACAGAAACTTGAAGACCGATTTGTTCAGCAGGACAGCGAAATAGAAAAGTTACGGAAACAAAAAAGTCAAATAAATGCTACTAAACTTATTGATGAAAAACGGGAGTCTTATGAGAAATTATATAAAAAAGCTTTAGCAGAGGCTCGAAAAGAGCGTGAACGTGAAGAAGAGAAAAAGCATAAAATTTTAACAAAAGATGAAATTGACGATCTGTTAAACGCTATAGCTAAGCCGAAGAAGAAAAAATAGTATGCCCTCTCTCCCAACTCACCTGCGACATTGCGGAGGAGTTAGGGTTAATATAAAGTAACCATTAAGGAACAAAAAATATAGGAGATAAAAGTGGATAAGATTGAAAACAAAATAAGCAAATTAAATCAATTAGGCAATGAGCTAGTGCATAAATTGAAAACACTTGTAAATTCACTTATTAGTCTTAAAGAACGAAGAGATAATGACCCGGAAAGTTTTTCTAAATTTAATTCCGATTTTTTAAAAAAACTTGAGCTAGGAATAAACAAATTGATAAGTTGGGCTATTAACTACGATGAACAATTGGAAAATTTAAAAATATTGAAAACGGGGCAGAAAAAATTTTCTAGCGATGAGCGAGATAAAAAACGAAAGGCAGATAGTAAAAAATTATTCAATCAGATTTTAAAGGAAGTTCATGAAGAAAGAAAAAGTCAAAAAGAAATAGTTAATACTCGTATTGAAATTTTAACCAAGGAAGAAATTGAACGCTTGATTAACGTAATACCAAATGAAAATTAAAAAAATGATTCTTAAAAAATTTATAAGAAGAACATAAATAATAAGCAATGTAATATCTATAGTCACCCATGACATGACGGAAGAGCTAGCGTTAATCTAAAGTAGTTGCAAAATAAAAAAAGGATTCGGAAAAAAAAATCCGGATAGTGTAAGCGTTATCTGATAAAGTTATTCTCATTGTAAGGTTTGTGAAAAAACGCAGATTCATTTTATAAAGTATAGACGAGGAGTAAGAAAGAAAATGAAAGAATTAACGAAGGAAGAATTTGAATCATTATCTGAAAATGAAAAACTTGAATATCTCAGTTATCTTGATAATAAACTTGGAACTGTTGATGGGATGGTATTCTTAAAGAATTTAGGGAAATTAGAGAAAATATTCATGAAAGAAGAACTCGGAAAAAAAGTTCCCGAATTAGAGATTAGTTGTCCTGTAAAATTATTTACGAAAGGAGTAGACTATGGAGCCAAATAGTGAAGAAGTAAAATCAAATGATGACTTTCGTGCTAGTTTCAAATACTTAACCAGAGAAGAAATTGAAGCACTTTCTAAAGAAGAATTAGCCCAATACATTGAAGGATATAAAGAATATTCTAGACAATTTTCAATTAGAATCGAGCAATCGAATAAAGAATTTTATGAAATGCAGAATGAAGCTCTAGAAGCAAACAAACTAAAGTATCCAAATAGCAAATACACTAAAATTAAATCTATTTCAAAAAAACCTTTATCACAAGAAGAAATAGATGCAATACTTGGTCCGACCAGTGATGAGCTAAAGCAAATTCTAGAGGAATAATTAGATTATCTGTAAATTCGCAGCTATCCAAACTCTCCCACGACATCGCAGAGGAGTTGGGGTTAATCTAAATTATTCTTGCTTTTTATCAAAGAATATACTAAATTAGAAACAGACTAAGATGTATTAGTGGCAAAAAGGAGAATTCGGATGACACTTTATTTATGGATTATAGTTTTAATTGGAATTGCTAGTTGGCTTTTAGTTGGAATAAAAGCAGGCTCTAGAATTGCAGCAAGAGAATTTAAAAATGAATTAAAGAAAGAAAATCATGGATGATAATTTTCTAGATTCGCTATTAATTTTTCTTGTGGTGCTTGCAATAGGCTTACTCCTATATCTCGCAACATTTTATAATGATCTTAAAGATTATGCATTTCTTATTATCCACCTAGTATCTTTTGCTGGATCTGCGCTTGCTATTTATGACTTTTTTATAAAAAAGAAAAATTAGATACTCTCCAAACTCACTCACGACATCGCAGAAGAGTTAGGGTTAATGTAGGATAGTTGCAAAATAAAAATGAGACTAATATAGGGAAACCGATTAAAATAAAGAAATCTTTCGATACACGAATGTCGAGAAACTTACCCCTGAAATATCTTAGCGTTGGTTTCTATTTCGGATAAGCTCGCACCTAAAAAGCCGCTTGATTAGTTGAGCGGTATTCCGACTCCGTTGACTAGCCTTTATGTATTCTTTTTTCAATTGACACTAAAATCAATTTAAAGTAAACAACTCTCATGCATATTGATACACTTTTAGTTCATGGTGGTGAGGCACATAAATCTGTAACAGGATCTATCAGTATGCCTATTTACCAGACAGCTACCTTTGAACATCCAGAGCTTGGTAAATCAACTGGCTTTGATTATTCTAGAACTCTAAATCCGACCAGACAAAAATTAGAAAGCTCTTACGCAATTTTGGAATCAGGGACGGATGGGTTTGCATTTGCTACTGGAATGGCAGCCATTGCAGCGATATTTGATTTATTCAAATCGGGTGATGAATTTATTATCTGCGACGATCTCTATGGTGGAAGCTATCGCTTCTTTCAGGAAATTTGCACAAATAGAAATCAGAAATTTATATATGTAGATACTTCTAACTTAGAAAATATCACAAAAAATATTACCCTAAATACGAAAGCAATTTTTATCGAATCACCGACTAACCCGATGATGAAAGTAACAGATATTGCGGCTGTCGCTTCTATTGCAAAGAAAAATGGGATTCTTTCGATTTGTGACAATACATTTCTCACACCATTTTTTCAAAAACCTTTAGACCTTGGAATGGACATTGTGGTTTGTAGTGCTACCAAGTTCATTGGCGGGCATAACGATACGTTAGCCGGTCTAATTGCAGTAAACAACTCAGCCCTTGGGGAAAAAATTCGTTTCATCCAAAATACAATCGGCTCCGTACTTGCTCCCTTTGATAGTTGGTTAATGCTTCGCGGATTAAAAACATTAGGCATTAGAATGCAAAGGCAAGAGGAAAATGCTAAGGCAATATCTGATTGGCTTCTTATTCATAAATTAGTGGATAAAGTATATTATCCGGGACTTACCTCTCATGAAGGTCATACAATTTCCAAATCTCAATCTTCTGGATTTGGAGCCATGATTTCTTTTGAAGTTAAAAGTAAAGAGATTGTAGAGCGAATTTTAAAACGTGTGAAAGTAATTGCATTTGCAGAAAGTCTAGGCGGTGTAGAAAGCCTTGTAACATACCCAATTGCACAGACCCATGCTGCCATCCCAAAAGAAATTCTAGATAGACTTGGAGTGAATGACAGATTAATTCGTCTCTCGGTTGGGATTGAATCAAGTCTCGATTTGATTGAAGACCTGAAACAGGCTCTAGAGTAATGGTTAAAAAAAAATATAAGCCCTATTCTAAAAAAGACAATGTCAATTTACGCTCGTCCTCTGCTGTAAACCCCAAAACAAGTATTATTCCTAATACAAAAGAAAAGGGACTAATTACTCTTAACCAAACTATCATTAGAAAAAAAGCACTAAGTGAATGTCAGAAAACTC
>JANYCR010000182.1 GCA_025360185.1 Leptospiraceae bacterium
ATGTTCGGAAGCTGTCCACTCTCTCGCTCCAAGCCGGCGTAGTTGTGTTAGTCAAACTTTGTAGTATTTTTGTTGAACTCACGCAAGTCCAGTGCCTTCACTACTGTCACGAAACTTGCAGAAAAGAGCAAGTTTGCGTGCCATCCGTTCAGTCACTGGACTTGCTAGTAGTTGGTCGGCTTGGAGACATGACTTTGAAACTCAAAAGATGCTACCGCACTTTCGAGTTTCAAAGTCACGTCGGATACTCTTAACGTTAGGCGATATTCCCACCCCTAAACTTGGTAGGAATAGGCTATCCCGACATCCGTGTCGGGATAAAACTTAACTTAAGGAGACAAATATGAGTCTAGATGATAGGAATTGTAAATGGTGCGGTAAATTTTACGTATATAAATTAATTGGCGGCAATAATAAATATTGCAGTAAAAAGTGTGAAATAGAAGCGGGACAGTCAGGTAAAGAAGTTAAAGCGGAGAAAGAGGCAAGCAAAGCTGAAAAAGCCGCAGCAAAAGGTTCATTCGTAGAAAACTTAACAAAAAATATTGAAGATACTAAAAAAAATATCAACATTATTAAATCTTTTTTTGGTAAAGGAAAAAAAGAAGAGCCAACTCCTAGTATACCTCAAACTCAATCAAATTCTAACTCAAGCGTTGCAGATGAATTGAAAAAATTCAAAGAATTATTGGATGCAGGAGTTTTGACTCAAGAGGAATTTGATAGAAAAAAAAAGGAATTGATAGGTTAACAGTATGGTATATTGGAGAATGCAATTACATCCGGATAATTCAAATTTATCTGTTAGACATACAACAGAAAGTTTATCAGCCGGATTTATAGGTTTGGGATTTGGAGATGATCCTGGAGATTTAACCAAAGTAAAACCAACTGATACTGGCGTAATTTTAAAAAACAATGAAGACCGATACTGGCAATTTGCTGAAGAAATGCAAATGGGAGATATAGTTGCAATTTTTTGTCACAACCAGCCTTTTGCTTTAACGAAGGTTACGGGAGACTATAATTTTATTAAGAGCCCTGTTCAGGAAATAGGTGTGTGGTTCAATCATTTTAGAGCAATAGAAAAAGACTATACAAAATATTTTCTCGACTTGAATACTTCTACGCGGAATCAACTCGAAGAATTGATTATAGGTTTGCCCAATCAAATGACTATTCAAAAGCACATTGATAATACAGTAAAAGTCTATCAATTTATTGATAAGTGGGCTAATCTCCCTTAGTTAGTGCGATTTCATTCTGGACGGAATAAGCTCTTAAATCCACTTGACAATTTTTTAGCAGAGCAAACAGTAAAGTTATGAAATTCGCTGACCCAAAAAACGATGTAGCATTCCGAAAAATCTTTGGAAACGAAGCTAAAAAAGTTATTCTGATCTCCTTTCTAAATTCCGTGTTAGGTTTAGAAGGAGACAGAAAAATAATTGAATTATATTTTCGTAATACGTTTCAACTTCCGAGAGTAGCCGGACTGAAATCATCTATTATTGACGTAAATGTGAAAGACCAATCTGGAACAACATACATAGTAGAAATGCAACTTAGTGAAGTCGTTAGCTTTGATAAACGAGTTCAATATTATGTTTCTAAGGAATACTCTTCTCAAATAGAAAAAGGAGATGATTATTCTAAACTTACTCCAGTAGTTTTGGTAGGCGTATTGGAGTTTGATTACTTTAAGGGTAATAACTATTTAACACGTCATGTAATTTTGAATGTAGAGACTTTGGAAAATGAATTAAAAGATATTAACTTTAATTTCATTGAGTTACCAAAATTTAAAAAAGAATTAAATGAATGTAAGACTCTAACTGACAAATGGATCTATTTTATTAAGAACGCAGAAAACTTAGAAATGATTCCGCCTGACGTTACAGATGAAGGACTAAAGGAAGCCTATACCGAATCAGATAAACATAACTGGACAAAGGATGAATTAGCTAGTTATGATTACTATCTAATGAGAGAGCAAGATGAGAGAGGTAGAGTAGAATTAGCCGAGAAAAGAGAAAAAGAAAAAGCAGAAAAAGAAATAGCAAAGAAATTAAAACTTGCCGGAGTTGCTTTTGAGATAATTTCTAGTTCAACGGGACTAAGTATAGAAGTTATTGAGAAGCTATAGTTTATTATCCTCGACATCCGTGTCTCGACTGGTTCTAGAAATCGAACGGGGTGGGAACATCGCCTAACTGCGAGTATCCACTACGGAGGTGAACTATATCGGAAGCTGTTCACCTCCTTGCTCCAAGCCGGCATAATCGTGTTAGTCAAACTTTGCTGTATTTTTGTTGAACTCACGCAAGTCCAGTGCCTTCGTTCCGGTCACAAAACTTGCAAGAGAATAATGCAAGTTTTGCGCCCTACACTCAGTCACGGGACTTGCGAGTATTAGTACGGCTTGGAGACATGACTTTGAAACTCAAAAGGTGCTACCGCACTTTCGAGTTTCAAAGTCACGTCGGATACTCTTAACGTTAGGCGAAAGAAACGCAGTCAATTCTATAACAAACAAAGTAAGGAGATACTAATATGGAAGTAAAAAAATGGAATTTTAAAGGATTTGGGCAACCTACTCTTTGGGTTGAAGGAAATTTTCTGAAATATAAAGGAGCAGGCGTTCCAGAAAATATTATATCATTGGATTTATTAACTGGAGTGGCATTAGAATCAAAAGGAAATAAGCTTCTTTCGATGGGTAAATTAGTTATCTATGCAGGCGGCACTAAGGCTGTCGAAATGGCCTGTTCTTCGCCTAATGCGAAAGAATTAGTTCAAGAAATTTCTGAGTATATTTCATCGAAGAAGAAAGCTCAGGATACTAAAAATTTATCTATAGACGATTTAGAAAAATTAGCTATTTTAAAAGAAAAGGGGCATATCACTGAGGAAGAATTTAATTTAAAGAAAAGTGAAATACTTGGAAATAAGATAGGTGTAAGTGCTAATACAAAACCGGAAAGTCCGATTGAAACAAAAAAGTCAGATGATGAAAAAAAAGTAGTCCAAGAAAATAATTTAATTCAAAATCAGGAATTAAAAATAGGCGATTATATAAAATCTCCTACAAAGTTTCTTGAAGAGTTTAAAGTAAAAAAATATAATAAAAATGCTGTAATAGCAGCAAGTTTCTATTTCTTTCTTATATTCTTTGGATTTAAAATAATATTCAGTGGTGGCAACGAAGGGTTAAAAATAGAAAGCGCTCCAAAAGAGAATGAAATTACTGCTGCCTCTGAAATCACCTTTACTGGTAAAGGAGTTTCTACCGCTACTCTTACAATAAATGCAAACCCCGTAAAAATCGAGAATGATAAGTTTACTGCTAATTTACCCCTAGTTATTGGAAAGAATGAATTTAAAATTCATTATGAAAATGATAAAACGATTACTGATAAGACGATAACTATCAATAGGTTAACTGAGAAGGAATTAGCTGCAAAAAAAGCAGAACAGCCGGAAATTAAAAAATCTATCTTGAAAGGTGGTTCGGATTCAGGAAACTCTGGTTCACGCACAACAGTCGGAGGTCAAGCAGCATGTCTCACAGAAGAATATTTAGATGATATTATTACGGCTGCAGTGAATAAAGATGAAGGTAGCTTCCAGTCTTATTTAACACAGCAAAAATGCGTTATCCTCAAAGACGGCATTCCTGTTACTATAATGAAAGTAAATTTTACTACTATCCAGTTTATGTATAATGGTGTAAAATTCTGGACGGTTCGCGAAGGAATAAGTAGATAACTAAGTTTATAAATTGACCTGAAGGTATTCTATAATAATTCAAATTGATACTTGTAATAATCAAAAAAGGATAGAAAAATTATGAAAAAATTAATGTTTATGTTTATATTAATATCTTTTCCAGTTTATGCGGAACAAGAAAAAGTAAATAAACCTATGTTCGGAGAGAAGTGGCCTCTGACTGTATCGGAAGGGACATTAGATTGTAATGGCTCAAAAGGTGTTGGAAAACTTATTTTTATCGATTCTTCCAGCAACCGATATGCTCTTAATGGATTAGCCATAGGAGATAAGCGAAATAAACCAATTGATCCCATCTGGAAAGATGACCCTGCAGTTAAAGGTTTAAAGATTAGTATGAGTTCTTTAATTGAACGTGGTTTAAAACTTTGTAAATAAAATAGCCCCATCTCCTTTTTTATTTAAAACTATGATTGCTAGTTTTAGGAGATGGATTTATAGCATAAGAATGCGTTTCCTTCGCCTAACTGCGAGTATCCACTGCGGTAACGGACTATGTTCGGATGCTGTCCGTCACCTTGCTCCAAGCCGGCTTAGTCGTATTAGTCAAACTTTGTAGTATATTTGTTGAACTCACGCAAGTCCAGTGCCTTCGTTCCGGTCACAAAACTTGCAAGAGAATAATGCAAGTTTTGCGCCCTACACTCAGTCACGGGACTTGCTAGTAGTTAGTCGGCTTGGAGACATGACTTTGAAACTCAAAAGGTGCTACCGCACTTTCGAGTTTCAAAGTCACGTCGGATACTCTTAACGTTAGA
>JANYCR010000187.1 GCA_025360185.1 Leptospiraceae bacterium
CCGTCGGTGCTGCACCACAATCTGGTCTTTTAACAAGTCCGAATCAATCCATCAGCGGTAACCATGTCTATGTGGATGGTCCAAATCCTATGAAATCAATCGGAACTCAAGTGAAGTTTGATGCAATCAAAGATAAATTTAAAATTGTATGGAATACACTTTACGGGAATGATGTAACTCAAGGAAGACTTTCTGATTCACAATACTACCTTTCTCAATCAGGCATGAATGGCTTACTTCCTGGAGGACCTCTTAACACTCAAAAGAATCCTACTAGCCAAAACAATAGAGACTATTGGTTCATTAACCATATGTCATTCATCTTTAACCCAACTGATAAGTTGACTGTTTTATTGGATTGGACTTTTGGCGAAAGATCTGGCTATGCAGTTACAAACGCTGCAGGTTACACAAACGATGGTTTTTACATTGACTCTAATAGAAATGGGATCGTAGAGTCATCTGGTGCAGATCTTAAGTTTCGCCCGAATGGACAAGACATCAAAAGAATCTATAATACTTATGGTATTTGGATGAAATACAATTTTAACGAAAAATACGGTGTAGCAGTTCGTTATGAAAATATTGACGATAGCCGATATGGTGGTTCTTTAACAGTAAACCAACCTCTTGCTTTTGTTAACCCAAGAGACAGATACGACTTGCAAGCAGCTTCAGGAGATTCAGGATTTACTAACACTAAATTCCAAGGTTTAGGAAGACCTGCATCTGGTTATGGTCAAGCTAGAACCTTCACTATTACCCCAGTTATCAACTGGACAGAAAATATGCTAGTTAAGATAGATTTAAGAAGAGACTGGGCACTCGGAACACAGTTCATCGATCAAGCAGGAAGAGCTGTTAAAGGTCAAAACGGTATCATCATCGGTATCGTTGCTAAGTTCTAAGGAAAGGAGAAATAAAATGAAATTTAATAAAACTCTTAAGTTCATAAGTATTGGATTGATAAGTCTTGTCGCGATTGGTTGCATGAAAACTACCGAAACAGGAAATCAATCTGATAAGAATAACCTGTTACTGTTGGCACTCTTAAGTAGAAATACAACTAACAGTGAAGCAAGAAAGTATTGCACAAATGCTGTCGTCCGAATGAATCAGTGTATCGGTTCAGACTCAGGATTCAACCCGGCAGTAATGTGCAGTGATTTAAACTTGAATCAAGGTATTGCAGCAGACGCAACAACAACTCCTGTTACAGTAGCTAAAACTTCAATTGAGGTTTACCAGGCGTTAATCACTTGCGTTGATACACAAATTGCAGCTACTAACTGTAATTTCAGTCAAAACAAGGTTGCAAGTCCGAATCAGGCGAAAACCGCATTCTTTAGTAAATGTGATGCTCCTTCTGGTTTGATTATTACTATATTCTAACACCTCTCTACCTCTCCCCTGACTTTAACTACTTGCAGAATACAAAGAAGTCGCCCCTCTCCTAAAGGAGAGGGGATTACATCTGTTAGACACTGCAAGGAATAGAAGTCGGGGAGAGGTAAGTTACTCCAACATCCCTTTCAAAAACTTTTTGTATTCTTCTTTATCTCGCGTCATTCCAAGAAATTGATTTAAGACTTTTTCATTTGCATCCATGCCAACATAAAGTGGTAAGGCAATAGTCCCAAATTTATCTTCTTCGTATTTCTGATTATCCTCGTGCACTTTATCCTCACCATCTGTATAGAGGCGAACAAGTATATACCTTGAAAGTAATTCTTTGATGTCTGCTTCAGGAAAAATATTTTGCTCCATCCACCTGCAATTTGTGCATGTATAACCTGTAAAATCGACAAAGATTTTCTTGCCTGACTTATTTGCTTCTGTCTTTGCAAGCTCTAAATTATCCAACCATACTAACTCATCTTGTAATTTAGTATTACTCATCTGATTACTCGGTGGTGGCAAATAAGCATCTAACTCTCCTAATGATCGACCGTTTGTAGCCGTCAGAAAATTAAGGGAGATGGCAAGAAAGAAAATAGCTGCAAAGATTCTAAGTGCTGATTTTCCTTCTTCTTTCTTCTCATGGGAAAAATAAAATACTCCAAACAAATAAAGAGCTACTCCAATAAATAGAGATGCCCAAATAACCAAAAAGAATTCTCTAGATAAAATTTTCCACCCAAATACAAGATCAGCATTGCTAATAAACTTTAACGCTGCGGCTAATTCTAAGAAGCCTAAAATTATTTTAAAAGATACCATCCAATTTCCAGAACGAGGAAGTTTCTTGATTGCAGAAGGAAATAACGCAAGTAGAAAGAAAGGAATAGAAAACGCAAAGCTATATCCGAGCATTCCTAAGATGGGATAAAACCATTCTCCCTTAGACGCAGACACAAGCACCGTTCCAATAAAAGGCATCGTGCAAGTAAATGTAGTAAGCGTAAAAGTAAACGACATCACCCATATGCTAAGCAAATTATTTTTAGATTGAAAATTAGAAAGCCTAGTGAGCAAACTACTCGATACTAAAATTTCAAACATCCCAAATAAGTTAAACGCAAATAAAATAAATACCAATGCGATAATAAGATTCATATAAGGATTTGCGGCTAACCGATTTAATCCGCTTGCCCCGAACAAAACTGCAATTACAAAACCAACTATGCTAAAGGAAAGAATAATTCCTATTGAATAAAGAAGCGCATCAAACAAAGGCTTTGCATTTTCTGATTCCTGCCGTTTCGTAAAATAAGAAACCGTTATTGGAATTAAAGGGAATACGCAGGGAGTAAGAAGTGACAATAGCCCAAAACTAAAGGATAAAGATAGATAGGAGAAGATTGATAAATTTTCCATAATACAACTCTTTGACTATAGCTGAAACGCACAATTCTTTCTATTTTGAATGTAAATTACTAAAACTGTTCCTTACCAGTCGGTTCCTTAACGGAAGCCACATTTTTTTTACGTCGAAATTTTGATATTTCAATGTAGACATCTTTGCGCGCACGGTTGATACCTCCTAATCTTCACTTGGTTTTGGATATTATCTTGCAATTTGAAGATTTTGTGGACTTGATACATAAGTGGATAATAAAAATAATCCGCATACTAACCACAGTATTTGCATAAGATTCTGATTGATTTTATTTTTTACTGTATTATTTTTCTTACTGTGGTTAATCGGCATATATTACTCTTTGATACTAATCACGAGTTTTCCTTTTGCGCGTCCGGATTGAATATAATCATAGGCTTCCTGAGTTTGTTCGATAGAATAGATTTTATCAATAATTGGTTTCAATACACCTTTTGTAATCAACCCCGCAAGTTGTGATAGCATTTCCCCACTAGGCCACATAAAGAATGCTTCGAATCGAACTCCATATTGTGCGGCTAATCCTTTCGTATCTTGTCCTTTAATAGAAACAAGGCATCCACCTTTTTTCAAAATCTTAAAAGATTTTTCCATTGTTTCCCCGCCCATCATATCAAAGACTAAATCATAATCACTCAGCACTTCTTCAAATTTTTGCGTTTTATAATCGATTACTTTATCCGCTCCTAACTTTTTCACCAAATTAATATTATCCGCACTTGTTGTTGTAGCAACCTCTGCACCAATATGTTTTGCTATTTGAATCGCAAGAGTTCCAACTCCACCAGAGCCAGCATGTATGAGAACTTTTTGTCCTTTTTGCAAATTTCCTTTTACGACTAACGCTTGCCAGGCTGTTAGCCCGACCAATGGAATAGAAGCTGCTTCTTCATGGCTAATGTTTGAAGGTTTAATAGCCAATTCATTTTCTTTTACTAGCGCATACTCGGCAATAGTCCCTGCTTGCATTGAGTTAGGACGAGAAAATACCTCGTCGCCAATTTTAAATTTAGTAACCTGCTCACCTACTTCCACAACCACGCCCGATACATCATAACCCATTGTAAAAGGAAACTGAATGGGAAGCATCTCTTTCAAATACCCGGCTCTCACCATATTATCAACAGGGTTCACACTAGAAGCGTGAACTTCAATCAATACACTATCAGGCAGAAGTTTTGGTTTTGGGACATCGGCAACTTCTACTTTTGCTCCATACTCTTTAATTACAGCAGCTTTCATTATTTTACCTCTTAGAAAATCTAATTCACTTGGTGAATTAGAAACAAATTAGGTCAAATATTTTTTAAAATAAAATTCTTTAGACTTTCACTTACCGCTAAGTATTTTTCTTCAACAGCTTTTGGATTTTTAAATAAAAAGGAAATCAAAAGTCCACTAAAATCCTCTCCATGTATAAATCGAATCTTAAATTCACTAAGTTGCTCTATGATAAAATAATGCTCCCCTATAAAAAGAAATGGAATTGGCAATCCACCCCGCCATCTGAGTTCTTTATTTGGATTTACGACAAGCAGTTTTGCTTTACCGTTAGTTGCCTTGCCTGCCATATTAATAACAAGATTCAATGTTTCGCCTACTTGGCATTTGCCTACAACAGATGTTACCGAAGTGTTCCATTCTTTCCAATTTGCAAAATGAGTCAGTGCAGACCATACCTTTTCTGCTGGAATGTTCATTTCTAGTTCAGTTCGAATTTTTAATTTCATTTTATCCCTCTTGTTTCAAGATTTAGATGATAATAGTTTGGTAGTTAAGACTTAGTTTCAGTCAATTTTTCAAAGGTTAATTTCAATTTCAACTTAAAGTTTTTTCTCAATTACTTTGATTCTCATATCTCGACTACAAGGCGTAGCTATCCACAACTTTTCCCAATATCCAGAATAGAAAAATAAATCCTAATATTAAAATTGCCTTCAACGAAAGAGTAAGCCCAATAGAAAGCCGAATAAATATAAGAGAGGAAATTACAAGAATGATAAAAAAAAGTAAAATAAGAATTTTAGATTTTAAATATATGGGATAATCTTGATTAGCTCTTGGATTTACTTGCGAAAAAATCCTTTCTTTTTGCGAGGGATCCCATCCGGGATAACCAAAGGTATACCCGAGTTTTTCAGAAAATTTTATTCTACTAAAAATCTTTGCAAAAATATCTCTATATACATGAAAATTAGCGAGAACAGGATTATAAGTATTTAACTTCTTTGTAATTCCATACACTGGCTCTGCGCTCTCCTCTTCAAAAGTTCCGAATAATCGATCCCAGAGAATTAAAAATCCAGAATAGTTCTTATCAATGTATTCCGGGTTGACTCCATGATGAACCCTATGGTGAGAAGGAGTTACAAAAACAAATTCAAACCAGGAAGGGAGTTTTGGTATTAGCCGCGTATGTGTCCAAAATTGATACGTTCGATTCAGGGCATCCGCGATAATGAGCGGCTCCCAGGGAATATCCAAAATAGTAAGCGGCAAAGCAAATAGAATATAAAATGGAGCAATCTTTTCAATCAGTTGCATAGAAATTCTCCTCTTAAAAAATAATTTTGTAACTCACCTTACGTAAAAAGAATAGTTAATTTAAAATTTCAAGAATATTATATAATGCTAATGATTAATTCTTATTATCCCAGATTGGCAAATCTTCAATCCTATACACTTACTATTAAATAAAAAAACAAACTCTTCTTTCTGTAATCTAAAACATTTGTAGAGTATCGAGTCGGTACTAAAATATTCCTTCAAAACCCTGTTTTCATTGCTTTCTAAAGGGTTTCCATTAAAATTGCGTACATTACGCAAAGGAAAAATGAATTTTGATAAAGCAAACTATCCTAATTGTTGATGATTCAGTTGCAGCTAGATCGCTGATAAAAGATATCTTATCCGAAAAAGGGTATAATGTACAATTAGCTGAGAGTGGATTGCAAGTCCTATCCGATTTAAAAATTCATACACCTGATTTAATTCTTTTAGATATACATTTAGGCGATATGAATGGCTTAGAGGTTTGTAAGTTCATAAAGGCAGATCCCAAAACAAAAGACATTCCTATAATACTAATAAGCGGTACCGCAAACGCTGACGAATGGGCGGACGGGTTACAACTAGGTGCCGTAGATTGTGTTCTAAAACCATTCAATTCGATGGAACTTCATGCCAGGATTCATGCTCATCTCGCCTTGAGTAAAACAAATAAGTTATTAAAGCAAACAGAAACTCGCTTACAACTTCTAAATGATACCATTGAAATAACACTAGAAGGTATTTACTGGGTGGATATAGAAGGACGATTCATCTACGCCAATTCCTCTGCGCACAAAATGCTCGGTTACGAAATGGGAGAATTACAAAATTTGCGAGTATTCGATATTAGCTCCAGTGCAACTCCTGAACGCTGGCAAAATTTATGGAAAGAATTAAAAGAGAAAAAAAATACAACCTTTGAAACACTCCATCGCAGGAAAGATGGTTCACTTTTTCCTGTAGAAATTTCTTCCACGTATGTTAAGGTCGGGGACATCGAGTATGTCAATGGATTTGCACGCGATATTACCGAGCGCAAAAAAATTGAAAACTCTCTTACACTAGAAAAAGAAAGAGCAGAAACTTACTTAAATCTAGTTGAGGTAATCCTAATAGCATTTGACGATAATGCAAAAATAACTCTCCTGAATCGAAAAGGACACCAAATACTTGGTTACAAAGAAGGAGAGCTAATAGGTAAAGATTGGTTTAAGATATGTTTACCACCGAATGAATATGAATCGGTATTCTTGGTTTACAAAAAGATTATGGCAGGTGAAATCGAGCCATTTGAATACTATGAAAATAATATCCTGACAAGATCGGGAGAAAAGAGATATATCGCCTGGCATAATTCAACTATAAAAGACCAGTACGGGCAAATCGTAGGTACCCTCAGTTCAGGAGAAGACATCACGGAGCGTAAATTAGCCGAGAACACATTGAAGAAAAGTGAAGAAAGGCTCCGCTTATTCTTTGAGCGTCAGCTAGTCGGCATGGCAATCACTTCGACGACCAAAGGCTGGTTGCAGGTGAATACTAAAATCTGTGAGATGCTTGGATATTCACAAGAAGAGCTAAAGGCAATGACATGGGCAGAATTAACATATCCCGATGACTTAGAAGCGGATAACAGCCAATTCGAGTCTTTACTCAAAGGGGAAATTGATGATTATACGCTGGAAAAAAGATTTGTCCATAAGAGAGGCAAATTGGTATATACCAATCTCGCTGTTGTTTGTGTAAGAACTTCTGACGGGTCAGTAGATTACGTTCTATCACTTGTAGAAGATATAACTGAGAGAAAACAAGCAGAGCACGAATTAATTATTGCGAAAGAAAAAGTGGAAGAAAGTGAGCGAAAATTAAGGGCAATATTTGAAAGCTCTCAGGATGCAATTATAATTACTCAAAATAGCAAAATTGGCATGGTCAATCAAGCTTATTTAGATTTGCTAGGATATGAAGATAAGAATGAAGTCATAGGAAAGGTTTTTTTAAATAATATTTCACCAAAGGAACATGAAAGGATTAAACAACTTCATCAAAAACGAAATGCAGGTTTAGAAGCTCCAAATTTTTATGAAACATTGGGAATACGAAAAAATGGAGAAGAATTTCCGTTCGATGTAAAGGTTGGTAATTTTGAAGTAAACAACCAAACGTTTACAATTGCAGTTGTTCGTGATATTACAGAGCGCAAAAAGTCTGAACTTGAACTCGAGCGCCATCGAAACAAATTAGAAGAGCTTGTAAATACTCGCACCAAAGAATTAATTTCTGCAAAGGAACATTTTGAAATGGCTTTCAGCATAAACCCTGATATTGCTGCTATAACTAGACTTACAGACTTTATAGTTATGAATGTGAATGAAGGATATAT
>JANYCR010000189.1 GCA_025360185.1 Leptospiraceae bacterium
CTTTCGAGAATTTAACGAAAAAGCAGCGTAGGCTGTTAAACCAATCTAACGCATAATCAGTGTTATATTACTTAGATAACACTAGCAAAAGTATTTCTACTTCTCATCGACAAATGCATTTGAAGATATGGCTAATCATCTATACCCGCACCAGCAATTCCATCAAGCCAAAAAATCAAGACTCTCTTGCGACTGTAGTCTTAATTCCACCGCGCACGCTGAAGTCACCGAATACTTTTAGGCGTTTAGGTTTGATAGCAGCTTTGAAGTCATCGAAGATTTTGTTCACGACATTCTCGTGAAAGATTCCAACGTTACGAAAAAATAAAATATATTCTTTGAGAGATTTTAATTCGATGCATTCAGCATTCGGAGTATAGCTGATATGGATAGTTCCAAAATCGGGAAGACCTGTTTTCGGGCAGATGGCGGTGAATTCTGTGATAGTAAAATCAATTGTGTAATCATTCCCCTTATAAATATTAGTAAATGTTTCCAACTCAGGGGTTTTTAAATCGCGAATATGGGTTTGTTTTCCTTCATAGGAAGAGATTGTTTTTTTCATGAATACCTTTTGTGATTGGTTGTAATTGAATCTATAATTTTCAGGGATAGTATGAATCATAGTAAAAAATTAGGTGTTGTAGATTTTGGCGGGCAATACGCTCATTTAATTTCGTCGCGAGTCAGACGACTCGGGGCATATACGGAAATTCTCTCAAACGAAGAAAGTCTCGACAAGTATCGAGAATATTCAGGACTAATTCTTTCCGGCGGACCAAATAGTGTCTACGAAAAAGATTCTCCACAAATTGACCCACAAGTCTTAAAGTTAGGAATTCCAATTCTAGGAATTTGCTACGGACACCAACTCATCATGAAAGTCTTAGGTGGAAAAGTAGAGTCCTCGGATAATAGGGAGTATGGTTCCGCGATTTTAGAAGTAGAGGATAATACTCCGTTAATCGTAAAAGGATTTACCGCCAAAGAAAAAATTTGGATGAGCCATGGAGATGAAGTCGTATCTCTTCCCGATGGATTTAAACCTTTCGGTCGAACGGATCATTGCCGTTATGCGGGAGTTTTCAATTCCGAAAAAAAAATCTATGGAATTCAATTTCATCCAGAGGTAACTCACTCTGAAAAAGGTTTAATCTTTCTTGGAAATTTTGTTTCTATTTGCGGACTTTCTAATACCTGGGGAATACAACAATTCTTAGAAGCAAAACTTTCTGAAATAAAAAAAGAGGCAAAAGACAATAATGTGTTCATGCTCATTTCCGGTGGCGTGGATTCTACGGTTTCTTATTTACTTTTAGCTAAAGCACTCGGTGCTGAGAGAGTCAAAGGGCTATTAATCGACACTGGCTTTATGCGTTTGAACGAAGTGGAAAATCTCCGTCATAAACTGAATTATCTCGGAGTTGACTTACTTGTATCTGACGAGTCTGAGAGATTTTATTCTGCCCTTCACGGAGAATCAGATCCGGAAGAAAAGCGAAAGATTATCGGTCAGCTATTCATTGACTGTAAGAACGACGTAGCGGATAAATTTCATTTGGCGGAATCTAAATGGCTTTTGGGGCAAGGCACTATTTACCCCGACACAATTGAAAGCGGCGGAACTAAACACTCTCATAAAATTAAAACCCATCACAACCGGGTGCAGGCAGTTCTTGATTTAATGGAGAAGGGAAGAGTGCTCGAACCAATTCGGGATTTATATAAAGACGAAGTGCGTGAACTTGGAACGATGCTTGGCTTGGAGAAAAACTGGGTTATCCGCCATCCATTTCCGGGACCGGGTCTTGGAGTTCGAATGCTTTCTTCTCATGAGTATCATGGATTTACTAACCAGGAAGGATTAGAAAAAGTAATCTCCCGCTTTCCAAATTTAGAATCTAAAATTCTACCTGTTCAATCGGTAGGCGTTCAGGGCGATCAGAGAAGTTATAGTGCCTGTGTTGTTTTAAATGATTCTCTCTCCGATTGGGGCAAATACGACGAAGCCTCTAGCCTAATTACGAACCTTGTAAAGGAAGTAAACCGAATTGTTTTACTTCCCTTTGTAAAAGATTTATCTAGAGTAGAATTCCATTTCTCTAAAATTGAACTTGACCGTGCTCACTCCGACATTTTACGAGAAGTAGATGATATCGTATGGAATCACTTGGTCGAGCACAACTTAGTAGAAGCCATCTGGCAAATGCCTGTTGTCCTCGTCCCTGTAGGATCGGAAGTGGGAAAATTTAGTATTGTACTTCGCCCCGTTGAATCGCAAGAAGCAATGACTGCGAACTTTTATCCAATGAAAAAAAGCGTCTTACAAGCATTATGCGATAAAATCCAAAAAGTAAAAAATATTTCATATGTATTCTATGATATAACCCATAAACCGCCGGGCACAATCGAGTGGGAGTAGAGGATAATGTTGAATTATTAATTATTAATGAGGAATTGAAAATCCTTTTAACCAATATTTGGTTTAAAAGAGATCTGCACATGATATTGATTACCCTCGGATAAAATTTTCATTGTTGCACCTAAGGCTTCTAACCTTTGCCCAATAGTCTCTCGTCCAATGCCCGGAGAATATTTTTTAGGGTCGTATTTTGTCGCGGAAGCGATTTCAAGTTGAATAGAGTCATCTTCTTGTTTTTCCCATTTCCATGTGCAGATTCCATACCCATATTTTAGATCATTATTACAAAACTCCATGCATAGAGAATAAAGGTTCCAGAGCATAATTTGTTTTTTAAATGAAGCAGAATCCGTTATATTTATATCGTTTAAATAAATATGAATTTCTCTTTTATATATCGCATAACGTCGAAAGAGAATGATTCGAAGTCCATTAAAAAAATCTTCCTCTAAAATTTTTCTATCCTGAAATGCGTTAATTTGCATACGAAGATTATCGTCTATTCCCCGCAGGCTAAATTGTATCGAATCTAATAGTTCTTTTGCAGGTGGCTCATCAGTGGATAAAGAACTGAATAGAATATTCAAATCGGAAATCGAAGAGCCCATATGATCATGCAAATTATAAAAAATAGTTGCCCTTTCTTTTTGTGCAGATAGTTCTCTTTCAATTTCAATTCTCTTTTTAGTTTCGTATTCTAATTCAATTAAATAAATTAAATTCGTATAGCGAACTCTAAACCAAAATAAATTAAAAAAACTAGAAAATAGCCAGAAAAAAACTAAATATATTACTACGGAAAGAAGCCGATGGTCAGTAAAATCAGAGACTGAAGAAATTGCTACACGCAGATAATAGTAAATAACCAACGCAAGCCAAAAAATAAAAAATTTTCCCGGTACTCCGTTAAAATAGAAGGCATGAAATAAAGTTAGAATCGGCAAAATAATCCACGTAAGCGGATCATAGAAGGGGACATCGGTAGATCTAATTTGGGTCTCGATATCCATCGTGTAAAAAATTAATACTATAAGTATACTGCTATCAACAAATCCAGATTTTAATTTTTCCTTTGCAAACGCATAGAAAGTACAAGAAAAAATTACTATAGACCGACAAAAGACACCTGCCCACTGATGCATTACATAATCGTAAATAAAAAAATATGTCTGTCCTATTATAGCAAGCACAGCTAGATAATTTAAACCTGTGTAAGCTTGCTTAAATATTTTTTCTGCAATTTCTTTTTCATATACAAATAGAAAATAGTACGCCTTAATTAATTCGCTCGCTATTTTCTGGTAAACTATCATTCTTTCGGTTATGTATATCGGCAGTTATAGTCGTTCAAGTCTTTTATTTTACTGCTCAGGGTTAAATTAGAAAAACTTCCTTGAACCTATTGGCTTAAAATAAATTAAATACTTATAATATGAATTTCGAATTTTCTCAAAAAATATTTTATGGTAATACAATACTTGATTGGCTTATTTCATTTGCTATCATTATTTCTTCAATAGTTATTTCTAAAATAATTTATTGGCTTTTTAAAAACATTGCTCAGAGGTTGACTGCGAAGACCAAAACAACGATAGACGACATCATTGTAGATATGATGGAAGAGCCAGTTTCTCTTGCTGTTATTTTGATTGGATTTCATTTTGCAATCAATCTGCTTAACGTTTCTCCTGCAATTGATTCTTTTCGCGGAAAGGCTTTTCAATTTCTATTTATTTTAAATATCGCCTGGATGATTGAGCGGCTCGTAAATTCCCTCTTTGAAAATTATTTAGTTCCACTTACTGAGGAAACAGAAAATGATTTAGATGATGTCGTAGTTCCCATTGTGCAAAAAGGGGCAGCCTTTACAATTTGGTCACTTGGAATTGTCGTAGGACTCAATAATGTAGGCTATGATGTCGGTGCTGTCCTTGCTGGTCTTGGGATTGGGGGACTTGCATTTGCGATAGCTGCAAAAGATACAGTTTCAAATATGTTTGGCGGGTTAACAATATTTATCGACAAACCATTTAGTATTCATGAACGAGTCAGGATTAAAGGGATTGATGGGAAAATTGAAGACATTGGTTTACGTACAACAAAACTACGCACAATGGAAGGCAGACGTGTCACAATTCCTAATTCTTCTTTTATTGATAATCCTGTCGAAAATATTACATCCGAGCCAACAAGAAAAATTGCTCAAACTATTAAGTTAGCGCATACTAATAATTATACCAAGGTAGGAGAAGCAATTACCTTTATCAAAATGATTTTAGATAAAAATAAGAATATCGACAAAGAGCAATCCATTGTTAGCTTCGTTTCTATAGAAGAAACAGGATTTGTATTTCAAGTGATTTATCATATCCTTCCAAAATCTGGAAAAGAAATTTTTGATACACAAACAGAGGTTAATACAGAAATCCTCACAACCTTCGAACAAAATTGGATAAAGTTTTCTTACAATGTTTTCCCCAAAGTATAAAATGAAATTTACAGTTCTATATCTTCTCGTGATTTCCGGGTGTGCTTTTTTATTAAAGCCCGAAAAAACAATTCAACAAAATACAAATTTGCAAGCCCCTAATTATAGCGAATTGAAATTCTGGGCATCACATCCTGAAAAGAAAGATATGGCAGATCAAGTTCCTGCTAATTCAGGATTTACCGACAAACAAGAATTTGCCCAGGCGGATGTATTTTATATTCATCCAACAACTCATATCAAAGGTGAATATTGGAACGGGGATTTAACCAATGAAACATTGAACGATAGAACAGATGAAGGCACAATGAAGATGCAAGCTAGTGTATTTAATGACTGCTGTAAAGTCTATGCTCCCCGTTATAGACAGGCTGCTATTTATGCATTTTTAAAAGAGACAGAGGACGGAAAACAAGCATTAGCCTTTGCTTACGAAGATGTTAAAGCATCATTTGAACATTACCAAAAAAATTTCAATAAAGGTAGACCTTGGATTCTTGCATCTCATAGTCAGGGCACACATCATGCGGCTAAACTTCTAGCTGAGGTAATTTCGAAATCAAACATGAGCAAAACGATGGTAGCCGCTTATACTTTGGGCTGGCCTTACTCGGCAAGTGATTCTGGATTTCCAGTTTGTAAATCTTCTACTCAAACAGGATGTTTAATCAGTTGGAATACGTATGTCTGGGATAAGAAGCCAAGTAAACGTCAAGACTTGTATAGATCAGGTTTTTGTGTAAACCCTCTTAGTTGGTCAGAGGAAACTGTCTATATGCCTAAGGAATTGAATCCCGGGAGTATGCCAAAGACATTTGATAAAATTCTTCCCGGAATTGCAGATGCAAAATGCGAGGATGGAATTCTCTGGACTCATAAAGTTACTGAAGATGGATTTCCTACTCTTGAACTCGGAAAGAATTATCATCTTATGGACTACCATCTTTTTTATAAAAGCATTCGGGAAAATGCTACTCTAAGAGTGAAAACTTTTTTAGAGAAATGATTTTAGCTCAATTTTTGAATTGTTTGCGACATACATGTAAGTAGCCGCTCAACTTCAGCATCAGTTGTAAAATATCCAGTAGAAATACGAATGGCTCGAAGTGCTTCTTCTTTTGTGTAGCCCATACGCAGCAAGGAAAAGCTTGGTTCGCGGGTGCGGGATTTACAGGATGATCCAGTGGATACTACTATGTTTGCCTCTTCCATTCCCATCATAAAAAAATCAATCTCTTCGATCGGGAGTAATGTAAATATAGTAGAAGGAAGTCTGGGAGATGACTTTGCTATAATTTCTGCTCCAAGGCTTTGCAATGTTTTCTCGATTAAAAGTCTATAGGAACTCAATCGAATATTTTTTTCTACAAGAGAGGCTAATTGTTCTTTGCTTGCACTTTGAAATGCTTGAATAGCAGGAGTGTTTTCTGTCCCTGCTCTATGACTATTTTCCTGGTTTCCACCTTTAAATATTGCGAAATCTTTTGAGAGATATTTCTCCGGCGCATACATAAGACTTGCCCCCATTCCAGACCCAATTTTATGTCCACTAAAAGTAAATCCTTCTAGAATAGAAAAGTCGATATCAATTTTTCCGTACGCTTGCATTAAGTCAGAAAAAATAGGCATTTCGAAACGACTTGCAATAGAATGAATTTCTTTCATCGGCTGAATTACACCTGTCTCATTTGCAGCGTAGATCACGAAAATAGGAGCTACATTTTCTTTCATTTTTTTTTCTAGATCGTTTAAATCAATTCTTCCCGATTTGTCTGTTACTAATAACTCGAATGGGATTTGGTAATAGTCTAGTGATCCGTAAAAAGAAGAATGCTCAAAAGGAGAAATCAAAACTCGTTTGAATTTTTGCAAATAGTTCGATAAAGATGCGACTAACAAAGCGTTTGCCTCTGTTCCTGTAGAACAGAATACAAACTGATTTTTATTCTTTTGTGTAATTTCTCCGAAGTAGTTTCTTGTAGATTCAATTACTGATTGCCTGGACAGAGAAAAGCGAGTTGCTCCAGATGGATTAAAATAATTTACCGCATAATCAGTATATGCCTCTATAAAAATTTTGGTAAATGGCGGATGAGTTGCGTTGTAGTCGAAGTATAAGGTTCTACTCACTCGATTTCGTCTGCTTCTTTGAACCGGTCTAATTTTTTCAAAGTTTCTCTAAGTGTATTTTTATAATCGTTAAGTAAACCGATTTCCAGTTTACCTTCTACGTTTGCAATTCGGATTTCAGCAGACTTAAGTGCAAGCAATGCCTCTTTGAAGTTTCCTGTTTTAAAGCTACATTTCGCGATCATCAGCTCTGATTGAAAGATATGACTATTGCTTAGATTTTCAGAGGTCTTAGATTCATTCATTGAATCAATTGGTTGTCTGGCTGCGATAAATTCTACTTTTGCTTTCTCAAATTCTCCCATATTGAATAAAAGAATTCCTCTTTTAAATCGGAAAAATCTTTCGTTTCTTTGCTGTCCGGGATCCATTGTGCCCTGTAAAAAAGATAGAATAGTTTCATAAAGAGCATCGGCTTCATGGGGAGATGAGTTACGGAGGTTAGTGTCGAGTAAAAGTATATTTACTCCTCTTAAATAATCAGCCAGGAGTGGTAAATTTGGATCTGCCGTTCGATTTCCCTTGATGCCTTCCTTGATATTTGCTTTAATTCTTCCCCAGATTATATATTTTTGCATTAGCGGATTAAGACCATATACCTCGTTTCTTTCGGACTCTGCAAGACCAAAGAGTCTGAGGATTGGAGTAAAAAAAGATTGTTTTTTCTGTACTAGCTCTTTTGCTTCTTCTTCTAAGACTTGCTCTACATACGCATCGGAAAAATTTATATAAGTAGTATAAGCCAGGATTATTTCTTCAGGTCTACAAACTGCTTTTGCAACGGAACGTATTTTATCCGCAGCCTGGATTTCTGGTCCAGAATAATTTAATCCTCGCTTATAATAATCAAGAGCGTCTAATACTGATTCAGCGTTCTTCTTCCAATATTCATCTGGATTTGTTATATCTGGAAGTTGTTTTCTCGTTTTTCCTATTCCATCTGCGGAAAGTTCTTTGTCACTCGTCCAATGGATATTTCTTTCTAGCCAAGTAGGGTGCTGGAGTACTTCATTTTTTTTAGATATAGATTTATAATAATCACAAGCAGCTTCCATATTTTCTAGATGAGAAATTAAAATCAGTGGTCGATTTTTTTCGATTTCCAATTGTTCTTTGATGCGTGGAGATTTGATTGCGTCTTCCAAATTTTTGTATAATATATTATCACCTTTGTCTAAAAACTTTCGCATAGTTTTTGGAGAATGACCACTCGGTGACATTTTAATCGCATACCAATTGAGTATTGCATGTCTTTTATAGACAACGACCGGAAATGCAATCAGCCAAAAAATACCAATCGCGAGTACGTAAATCAAATTGTCTTTTAAAATTTTAATCAATGTTTCCTCTTTCGGTTTCTTTGCTCAGATCGCAAAAAGCTTATTACTAATAGAATCGTAAAAAAACCCGATTCTATAAATTAAATTATTGGTTTATTCTGCTGTTTATTTAGTTAAGTACCTATTATCAGATAGGGTATATAATTATGAGTTCATCCGAGATACAGTCAGTGTTCATTAGAGGGCGTATTCTTTCCCTCTTTTTTTTAACAATTCTTACGGTTTTTTTGGCTTCAGGGATATATGCGGATGATGAAAAAAACAAGCCTTGCACGCTTCCAGGCGAAACAGAGCAATATACACCTGTGTTTTTACTTTCGATGGGAATAAAAACGCAAGTGCAGGCAAATCATTCCAATAGCAGAAATATAAACCAAATCATTGGCATACATAAAAAGGCAATTCAATACTTTCAAGCATATATCGCCTGTGCTAAAGAAAATAATATTCCCGTTAGCAGCTCTACCTATTATCTAAAATCAAACAGCCATTTTGAAATTAAAGAGTGGGCAGAAAGTTTAGCTGACGTTGACACTTCGCTTGCATTAACAAATAACCATTACAAAGATGCATTAATTCTAAAATCAAGACTTCTCATTAAGCAAAATAAATTTAAACAAGCCGCAGATCTTTTAGAAAGTGTAATTTCTTTTTATTCGGAGGATTCTGATTTACTCTATTTTTTAGGCTCCCTGAATGCGGAAATTGAGAATTATCCGAAGGCTATTTTATATTTTACTTCTCTTTATAATTCGATTCAGAAAAAAGATGGAGATGCGAAATATCGAAATTATACCCTAAAATACTTAGGTGATATTTTTGCCAAAAAGGGAGATGCGAATAAAGCGATTCATTATTATAAATTGTATCTAAAATACCGTGAGAACGACCCTGAAATTTTTTTCACACTTGCACAAATTTTGATAACAATCGGCGACTTCACGGAATCTAGAAATTATCTAAATAAAATTCTAAAAGTCAATCCTGATTCGAAGCCAGTGATTCAATTACTTGCAGAGATGCATTTTATTGAAAACAAAATGTTTTCTCTTAGTTACTTTGAAAATTTAAGCAAAGAAGGAAAGTTTAAAGAGGAAAGTTTACTTGGGTCGATTAACAAGGTATTAGTCGGTAAACACAAAGAGGCAGAAGAATATTTTGTTACTATGTCTGCGAAAAATCCAAGCCGTTTGTCATTGCGAATAGCCCTGATCATTATTTATTCGAAACTAAAAAAAACAACTGAACTTGCTAGCGAACTAAAAGCAACGTCCGAGATTGCCTATTCCTATAAACAATACAATCTTGCGATTGAACTAGGCATGCAGCTATTGGAATTGGCTTTAACCAATCCAGAGCTTAAGCTTCGAACGGTTGGAATTTACGATTTTATTGCGACTTGCTATGAGGATAGTGGGGCACCCTTCCTCGGACTGCATTATTTGCGAAAGGCACTTGATATTGCAGAAACCGATTCGGATAAAATTAGCCTGTCTCTTCATATGGCAAATATCTACCGGCATAATAAAGTTAAACGCTACGAAGAATCAAATAAAATTCTACTACCGCTTACAAAGAGCGGGAACCCAAATGTTTTTTTTGTTTTGGGTATGAATTATTTTTCTTTAGATCAGTATAGTGATAGTATTACTGCTATTACAAATGCGATTACTATTGATTCGAAAAATCCAAATTATTATTTCTTTCGAGCATCAGCTTTTGAAAAGAATAAGCAGATAAAAGAAACCATTCAAGATTTAAAAAAGTCAATCGAGTTAGACAATACCAATGCGGCTACTTACAATTATCTCGGCTACTTATACACTGAGAATAATATGGAGTTGACCGAGGCGTATGATTTTATTAAGAAAGCAGTCGAGCTTGAACCGGATAACGGCGCATACCAGGACAGTCTCGGATGGATTTTATTTAAAATGGAAAAATTAAAAGAGTCTCTTCATCATCTAAACCTTGCTGTTCAGATTATGATGGATAAAAAAGAAGATGACCCTGTCGTATATGATCATTTAGGCGATCTGTTCTATAAACTAAATGACATTGATAACGCAAACGAAAATTGGAAAAAGTCTGTCGAGATGCAAAGTAGTCAGACTGAAAAAGAAAAAATTTTACAAAAAATAAAAAAATTAGGGATTAATAAATCATAAGATCACTCGGAAACCACATGAAAAAAACAAATTCTATTATACTTCTAATAACCGTTATTCTCTTCTTAGATTCTTGCACTACCGATAAAACAAATGTCAAAGACATTGTCTATACTGACACGAAACAATTACAGAATTTAAGATACAATGACCCTAGAGCCAAGTCGTTAGTTGAAATCGTTGAACGGTTGGAGAAAAATTCTGTTTCTTTTACGGGAGAATTTTCTATGAAGATTCAATCAGGAGAAAATTTACGAGAAGTAAATAATGTAAATGGGAAAATATTCTTTGACAGACCGACCGGAAAAGTAAAAATCCAACTCATGGAGCCTTTTTTCGGTCTCATTATCTCGCAGATTATTTCTGACAGCACAACGATTCGAATCAAGTCATCCGGACAAGAAAAAATTCACGAGCAGCAAATGGGCGATATCCACATGACGGATCCCACTTCCCGCAAAGCCATTGTTATCCCCTATCCAATCATCTACTTTACTATCGCACAAAATTTTATTGAAGAATTTAAGTCTGACAAAAGTTATTTAAGTCCCGTTGAAAAAAGAGTATTAGTAAAACGAGGTAACGATGAATACAATTATATTTTTTATGACAAAGGTCTTGCCTCCTTAGAATTTCTATCTACCGAAAAAAAAATCAAAGCTATCTGCCAGGTTCCAGAAAATTATAGAACTGGAGATCACCCACCGGGTAGATTATTTACCCGTGTAACAGAGTCTTCTACTGATCAGGATACTTCTAAAGTAGACATTCAATACAAGAACGTTAAGCGTAATGTAACCATTCCAGCGAACACCTTTAATTTTTAGATTACTACTGTGGATATTGAAGCTAATCTTTCTTATTCACAAAATCTAAAACTACCTGGTTCACTTTATCGGGATGCGAATACACAATGGAATGCTCTACTCCTTCGAAGGCAGTAAGTTTACTTTTTGGAAAAAATTCTTGAATTTTTTTTGCACCATCATAGGGAACAGTAGAATCAAGAGTTCCCCAAAGAATTATAGTCGGGATATTTTTTTCGCCTAGAGTTTTATATTCATCCTTAAGATTTTGCATTGGATAATTGCGCATAGTCGATAATAGTGCATTGCGATACCGTTTGAAATATAATTGTTCGGTATATTTTTTTACAATTTCAGAAGAAAGAAAACCTCTTTTTTCATCTTCTTGAAAACTGGTAAGAAGGGTTTTCTTCCCGATAACAGCCATTATCCACTCACCTACACCTGGGATTAAGAGTAATTTATTCTTTCCTGAAAATTCAGGAACAAAACCAACCGGTGCAATTAGAATTAATTTTTTTACCCATTCAGGATGCCTCGAAGTAAATACAGTCGCGATTCCCCCGCCGAGAGAATATCCGAGTAGATAGATTGGCTTTTGCAATTTCATTTTTTCGATAAATTCTAAAAGCTCACGGTCAAAAAAATCTTTATCGTAAATAGCCTCTAAATGATCTGAAAAACCTCTTCCAAAATGATCAAAGGCTAATACACGATAACCTGCCTTTGCAAATTCTTCTACGTTTTTATAAAAAATAAACCGCGGAGTTGAAAAACCATGAACCATTAGGATTATCTCTCCCGTTTCAGGTCCTGACCATTCGTAGTAAATTTTCCCATTTGATAACTGAATAGTCTTTCCGGGCTGATTCACCCGCATTTCATCTGTTAATTCGATTTCATCTTTTTTAGCTAACTGAAAAACTAGTAGCAATACTAAAAAAATAGTGAGCGTAAAGGATACTGTGTATAAAAGTATTTTTTTCTTCATTAGCCAATTAGAAAGAGGGGCTTTTAAAAGTATAGTTTTTTAGATAGACTTTTAAAACTAACGCTTTTTGTGTGTCGGATACTTTGGCTTAGCCGTTTCTTTTGGTTTTATTTGAATTGGCTTATAGCTTGTCTGACGCTGAGCCGCAGGACCCTTGTTACTTAAATAATAGGATAAAATGAAAGTAGCCGCAGTTGGAATCCAAACCCAAAGAATCTCTGGAAAAATAGAACCCCAGGCACTATTCATTCCCTTTCGAAATCCTTTCTGGGAGACTCCCGTAGTATGAGAAGAAAAAAGAGTTATAGGCGACATAAATCTTTCTTCATCAAACGGACAAAAAAAACATACTCCATAAGTAGCATCTGTTAAAGCATCAATCGCACTATGAGAAAAGGATGCGAGAAAAAAGATTAGCATGAGAAGAAGCGTTTGTGCAAATGATTTTACCACCGATAAGAAAATAGCGGAAAAAATAGCGCCTGTCAATCCCGCAAAAAAAATAGAATGCGTTATGCCCCGATGAGTAAACATTCCTGAACCACGATCGTCAAAAATAAAATCAATGTCTGGCAAAACAGAAGCTACGAAAATTAAAATGAAAACTGTAAATTTTGTTTTCTTGTCTCTCCAAAGAAAAGACAGTAGAGAGGCGAAAAATCCGTGTGTTATAAATAATGCCATTATTTAACCTATAAGCCCTTGATCCATTCGTCAGATTGTTTTGTTATACTTTGCACTGTATCATGATGGAAGATAATTCCAAGATGCCCCTGATCAAACCTTGCAACCTTTTTATTTTTTGGCTTCGGTAAATTCAATATATCTTCAATCGTTTCTGCTGGAACTATTTTATCTAAATTTCCGATTATTGAAAATATCGGCAATTCAAAATTATCCTGTTGCTCTTGTGTATAATTTATATGTCCATCATAAGACCAAAAGCTTTTATCATGCCCTAGTTGAGAACGCAAAAATTGTAATAATACCTTGATTGATTCTTCACAAAAAACATCTTCTACAAAAAAATACCACTCGGGAGGGGTAATTTGCTTGTAACCGATAAAGTCATTTAGATTTACAATTTGAGAGCTTACAGAAAAAGAAAATTGTCTGAGAGAGGAATGAAAATTTAAAATAAATCTAAAGAACTTATTCAAATCAATTGAATTCACTGCACTATGAACAGGAAAGGAAACAAGATTAAAAAGAGTCTCATAAATTGCTTTATTCGAAATCAGTTTTACCCCACTTTTAATTACATCAAGCCCTAGAACTTGCGATTCTAAATTCATATAATTCGGAGAGGTAATAGAAACAACTCCAGCTATATGATCATAGGGATTTGGTAAATTTGCTTTTCCTGGAAGCTGTTTTAATTTTTCGTAAGCTCCTGTATAAAAACGCGGAATCATTCCACCCATACTATGACCCATTACTACAATTTGCTGACCGGGATAATTAAGGGACAACCAATTAAGAACTGCGGGAAAATCATCTTGAATATAATCATCTAGAGTCCAAGTCTTATTAACCACATCTTTAGGAATTGTATGTTTAGATCGACCTCTCATATCCATGGCAAATACCCTGTAACCGTATTTTAATGCCATCTCACGCGCGAGTTTATCCATTACCGATCTTCTACAAAAAAATCCAGGAATCATTAATATAATTTTATTTGTATCATTTAGGTTTTCGCGAGCAAAATGCTTGAGGCTAACAGAGTATCCCCCCGCTGTCGGAACAATATAACTTGCATCTAAGCGATACATCACATTGTAACGATGTGAGTGCGCAATAATGGAAGTAACCGGATCTTTTTGTATTTTTTGAACTGTATAAAGAAGATGATGAATCGCAGAGGTAGTATCTGATTTTTCTATATTTTTTCTCGCGAAATAATGATCTCCGTTATTATCAACATCCCTAGCAATCACATACTCAATTACATCAAATAATGTATGGAGTTGCATTGTAATTTCTTGTTTTTGCGCTTCGGTTAGCTTCTCTTTTCGTATACCCCAGAGAATTCCAATTGGATTTTCTTTTACAATCAGTGGAATCCCAACCGAATAACGCATAGTAGACGTTAGGAGCGCTCGTAAATTCGGATGGATTTTTGAATCTCTAAGATTTATTATTTCAACGTCCGGTCTTTTGGCATGACTAAATGCTAATATTGCTTTTTGAATAATTCTGGCAGAGTCATTACCTTCATCGAAAATAGAAATAGGCTTGGTTTTGGTCATGAATTCTTCTATATCTTTAGAAGACTTTTTACCTATCATTTCTTTCATTTTAAAATGAGTGGATGTAGCTACGATTTTTAGTTCGGTTCCATCGATTACTTCAAAAATCGAATGATCAAACATATGTTTATCATTGGAAAATACTAATCCCACCATTTTATTCACAAAGGAAGACCATACTTTTTCTGTAAATTTGTAAATTGGCTCGCTCACAGGATAAATGTATAGATCCTCTGGCTTCACCATTAACCCATTTCCAATATCTTTATTATTAAACTTAGTCATTCAAACATCCATTGATTTATTATTTTCATATTCTAATCAATCCAGTTTCGCTTAACGGCTAGGCTCTCCGTTGACCCATAACCCTGAAAAAATTATCTTTCCAGATTTATCATACAGAATTCCATTACCATCTTTTTTATTGTTTTTATATTCGCCTTCATATTTTGTTCCGTTCGCAAGTATATAAATACCCTTTCCATTTCTCAGGTCTTCTACAAATTCACCAGAGTATTTATCACCAGAGGTATAGAGATATATTCCATGTCCATTGTATTTATCGTCTCTAAAATCACCTTTGTATTGGCTTCCATCTGCAAATCGATACAATCCTTTGCCCTGGTATTTGTCGTCTTTAAAATCGCCTACATACTTATCACCATTGGAGTAAAAATAAGAGCCTTTTCCATTTCGTTTTCCATTTTCGAAATCCCCTACATAACGATCTCCGTTTGCGTAGGTTAAAGTGGCTTTGCCGTAGTATTCCCCGTCTTTAAACTCACCAACATAAGAGTCGCCATTTGCATAAACCAAGCTACCCTTACCATGGTATTTATCATCTTTAAATTCGCCTGTGTATTTATTTCCATCGCTGTAATTGACCTTACCTTGTCCGCTGTATTGGTCATTGTCAAATTTTCCTATGTATTGAGTTCCATTTACAAAAGTATAAATTCCATCCCCGCTAAACTTATCATCTTTAAAACTTCCCTCGTATTTATCGCCGTCTGAATAATAATACGATCCCTGACCGTGGTATTTGTCTTTGTGAAACTCTCCTACATATTTACTTGCATTTGCAAACACATAAGTTCCTGCACCGTCCTTCAGTCCAGACCGAAATTCCCCTTCATAACGATCTCCATTTTTTAGATTTAAGACCCCGATTCCATGAAACCGGTCATCTTTAAATTCGCCAACATATTGGTCTCCGTCGGCATATTTGTATTTGCCTCTTCCGTGAAATTTTTCATCCTTAAATTCACCTGCGTATTCTGCTCCATCCGGATAGGTATACGTTCCAAATCCGTTTCTCTTACCATTTATATAATGACCGGCATATTTAGAACCATCTGGATAATAAAATGTTCCATATCCTTGAAACGAATTTCCTTTAAACTGACCAATGTATTTTCCACCGTCTGCAAAAGTAAAAATACCCTGTCCAAAAAAAACGCCGTTTTTCCATTCACCATCATATTTATCCCCGTTAGAATAAATATAAATACCCTTCCCATTTTTTTGTCCGCCTTTCCATTCGCCTACATATTTTTCTGTTGGCGAATAAGCCATAGTTCCTTGTCCATCATTACAATTTCCACTAACGCATTCACTTGCAGCTAGAGAACTACTTAGCAAAATTAAAAATGGAAGAGTTAGATTCAAATATTTCGCTCTCAATTTTAAATCCTCCTTTAGATACAATTATTTCGTTCCAGTCCAAAATGGAGTCGATTTTTTCTCAGCAGTGGCCCTTGTCTCAGAAGATTTTTGGGGTTTTTTAATCTCGCCATTCGAAACAACCGTTGATTGGGTATAATTTCCTTGTCCATGCTTCTTCCCATTTCGCCATTCTCCGACATATTTGCTTCCGTTTTCATAGGTCATACTTCCAAATCCGTCTTTGAGTCCTTGCTTCCATTCGCCTACGTACACATTTCCATTATGATAGCGCATGGTTCCTTTTCCATTTGGAAAATTATTTTTAAATTCTCCTTCGTAAAAATTCCCATTCGCAAGAAATGCTTTTCCATGTCCGTCAGGATAATCGTCTTTGAAATCCCCCTCATACCTATCCCCATTAATGAAATGGTACACTCCATATCCAGATTTGCGCTCGGTCTTGAATTCTCCGATGTATTTGTCTCCGTTGGCGAAATTCATAATCCCCTGTCCATTTACACAATTTCCACTGATACAATCACCGGCTTTAATAGAAAAAGAAACAGCGCCAAATACCAATAAACCAATAAAAATTCTTTTTTTCATTTCATTCCTCCTTCAGGATCGCCGTTGATCCATTTTCCAGAATAGATTACATTTCCATCTTTGTCATACATCGTTCCCATACCGTTAAAATCCCCATTTTCAAAATCGCCTACGTATTTATCCCCTTCAGCAAATAGTAAGGTTCCTTTTCCATGTGATTTATCGTTTTTAAATCCGCCTTCATAGACCGCCCCGTCCTTAAACTTTAACAGTCCATGTCCATTTTTTTTTCCAGATTTAAACTCACCTACATATTTGTCCCCGTTAGCATACTTCATGGTTCCCTGTCCATTAAAATGCCCATCTTTAAATTCAACTATGAAAGTCTCGCCGTTCTTTTTGGAAATTTTTCCCTGTCCTTCAAACTTTCCATTCTTGAAGCCGCCTATGTATTCATCTCCATTCGCATAACGAAGAATTCCCTCTCCATCAAATTTTCCGTCTTTAAATCCTCCGACATATTTTTTTCCGGTATTAAAAATATAGGTTCCTTCTCCTTCGGGCTTTCCATCTTTAAACTCACCTGAGTATTTGGAGCCAGTCGGATAAGAAATCGTTCCTTTCCCGTGAAATTTATAATCTTTAAATTCTCCTGTATAGCTAACTCCATTAGTATAGGTAATTGTTCCACGTCCCTGGAATTTATCCTCTACAAAGTCCCCTGTATATTTGATTCCTCCGCCATAAATGTAAGTTCCCTGCCCATGACGTTTATCTTCTTTAAATCCACCGGTATAAATTCTTCCGTCTGCATGCGTATACATTCCGCGTCCATGTTTGAGTTCGCTCTGAAACTCTCCATCGTAGCTGTCCCCATTGGGATAGGTTAGAGCTCCGCGACCGTCAAACTTATCGTATTTAAATTCTCCTACGTATTTGTTTCCATTTGCATAGGTAAGAGTTCCCTTTCCATGCTTAAAGTCATCTTTGAATTCCCCTTCATATTTATTTCCGTTTGGAAAAATATAAATTCCTGTTCCATTGAATTTATCGTCTCTAAATTCTCCTTCATATTGGCTTCCATTGTAGAAGTACATCGTGCCTTTTCCATTAAAACGACCTTCTTTAAACTCACCTGAGTATTTAGACGCATAGATAAAATTCCCAGAAGCATCCGGGCGAGCTGCAAATGTCATCATTCCACGACCATTTTGCTTTCCATTCTTAAAGTTTCCTGTGTATTTATCTCCATTGGAAAAAAATAATGTACTGAGGCCATTTTGACAATTCCCGCTAATGCATTCATCAGAATAGATTGATTTTGAAATCGGGAAAAGAATTAATAAAAAAATAGCTCGTAAAGTTCTATTCAAAGAGTTTGATTGGTTCTTCATTCAAAAATATTCAATCCTTTCTATGCAAAGTATTCTATTCAAGCAAGATGTAAAGACGAAATGAAAAAAAATTATCTATCAAATGAACTTCTTTCTTGACTCTAGATTACAAAATTTTTTACTTTAAAACAACTCTCAGGATTTAAAGGTAATATAATGAATCAAAAGTACATTCGCTCCCTGCTTTACGGGCTTGTTTTCCTAGCCATTAGTCACGATCTAATGATTGCTCAAGAAACTAAAACAGAAAAAGTTCCAGCAGACCCAAACCAGAAAGAAGCTCTATTCTTTTATTGGAAATCAGAACTCAAAGATCTGACGGAACAAAAAAAAGCTTTAGATCTAAAATATTCAGATCTTCAAACGAAATATACAACAGATACAGAAGCTTTAAAAGCCGAAAACGAAAGACTAAAAAAATATAATGCTGAGCTTGAAGCTGACAAAAAAGATCGTGTAACTGCAAGAGACGGTCAAAGTAAAGCTTCCGATGATAGGATTGCAGCTCTCGAAAAAGAATTAGCAGAAACAAAAAGGCAAAAAGAACAAGTAGAGAAAGATTTACAAGCAAAGACATTTGCGGAAAAACAAGCGCAAGATAGAATTAAAGAATTAGAAAATACCATTGCAGCGCTAAGATCAGAGAAGAACGCAACCGAGCGCAATACAGTAAGTAGCTCTGTCGTTCCAACGCCTGTAGCAACTCGCGCAAGTGATTCAACGGCTAATGCTAGTAATGCGGATTTGCAAGCGCAGGTAAATAGTTTAACAAACCAAAGAGATCAGCTACAAAGAGACTTGGCGGCTACTTACAGTTATATTGATAATTTAAAAAAGAATCAAAGCGCACCAAATGTCGTTACGACAACTTCAACTGACAGCAAAACTACAACTTCGAGCGCAGCACCGGCGGCTACTTTGTCTTCGCCAAGTGCCGAAACTAAACTAATTGATTCCGAAGCAAAAGTAAAAAGTTTAGAAGCTAAACTCTCTGATGTAATTATCGAAAGAGACAAATTACAAAAAGAATTAACTGCTGCTAAAGCTGCACCTCCAGCGGTCACACCAGCATCAACTGCTACAACATCAACTACAGTAACTTCAACAACAGAAAATACTTCTACTAAATCTGCTCCTGCCGCAGACCAAGATAAAAAAATTGCTGATTTACAAGCACAAGTTAATAGCCTTACCAATCAGAGAGACCAATTACAAAGAGACATTGCAGCAATCTACGGATACCAAAACCCAACAATCGGTAAACCGGCTAATCCGTATACTACGGTAGAAAACAAAACCGAAACTACACCGGCGAAAGTTGTAACCCCAGCAAAAGAGTCTCCAACTCCAACGGTAATAGCTTCCAATCCAAGTTTAGATGAAGCATTAGCAAGAGCTAAAAAACTCGAAGCTGATTTAGCAGACATGACAAAGCAAAGAGACAAGCTGCAAAAAGAATTAGATACAAATAACAATAATATGTATAATTCTAAAACTAATCCTTTAAGTCCTTCAACAACTCCTGCGGCTAATACAGCACAGCCGGCAAAAGAAACAACCACTACATCCGTTACTACTACAACAGAAACAAGCATTACAAATGCAAAGACTGCAACGGAAGCTAAAGTTGCTGATGCAAAGACTCCAAGTGCAAAAACCACGGAAACAATTCCTTCTGCAAAGGCAGTAACAGAAACAACAGTGACAACTACAACCGTTTCAACCGACGGGCAAACTCGAATCAAACAACTAGAAGTTGAGTTAGGACTTCTTACTAAAGAAAGAGATCAACTCAAAAGAGATTTGAATGCGTCTAAGGCTGATAAAACGCTTGAAACAAGAATAACAGAAATCACAACCAAGATTGAAAAAATTGAAGCTGATAAAACTCTAACTCAGGAAGAAAAAGCTGCTCAAATCAAAGCTGCAAATGCTGAAATTGATAAAATCAATAAAGATAAATCTACAGCTACAGCAACCATTGACAAGAACGCAAAAGAGATTGAGAAAAAAAATTCTGCATTAGAAGATCTTAAAAAAGAATACGAAGCAAAGATTGAAGTTCTTACCAAAGAAATCACGGAACTCAAAGATAGCAATGAATCTCTTACAACAGATTTAGCTTCTTCGAAAGAACAATTAGAAGAAGAAGATACAAAACACAAAGAAGAAGTCGAACGTTTAACTCTACAAGCACAAAAATTAGAAGATGCACTTGAAAAAGAAATCAAAAAAGGTGGGAAATCAAATGCGATTTCCAGTGGAAGCGCAACGATTTCTAATAAAGGCGGGAAAACAATTGTTAGCCTTGCAAGCAGAGTAAACTTTAAATCTGGCTCGAAAGAGTTGACTGCTGAAGGGAAAAAAACTTTAGACAAGATAATCAACGTTCTAAAAAAACATTCTTCGGAAAGAATTCAAGTAGAAGGGAATACTGACAATAAACCTCTTCCAAGAAGAAGTAAACTAAAAGACAACTGGCATCTCTCCTTCGAAAGAGCATTGACAGTTGTAAAATATTTGAATAAAGGTAGTTTAGGTAAAACACAATTTGCCGCTACTGGACTTGCTGATATTAACCCTGTTAAACCAAATAACTCAGTAGCCAACAGAGCAGCAAATCGCCGTGTTGATATTGTGGTAATGCCTAAAAGATAATTTTCAATGGTAGAGACGTATCGCGATACGTCTCTACTTCTTTCATTTTTAAAAACAAAATTTTATTTTTATATAAGTACCAGCGGCTAAGTGCCCTTACTCTCTTGAAGTCTCTGAATCCTATCGGCTTGAATGAGTTCATTTAAGAGATCATCCATATCCCCATTTAAAATAGCAGACAGATTGTGACTGGTAAAATTAATTCGATGGTCTGTAAGACGTTCTTGCGGATAATTGTAAGTACGGATTCGTTCAGAGCGATCACCCGATCCAATCATTTGTTTTTTGAGTGCGTCAGAGCTTGCTTTTGCTTCTTCATCCCGTTTTTCTAAAATACGTGCACGCAAAATTCGCATAGCTTTGTCTTTATTTTTTAATTGGGACTTTTCATCCTGACAACTTACAACTAGCCCCGTTGGAATATGCGTTATGCGCACTGCTGAGTCAGTAGTGTTGACAGATTGTCCGCCGGGACCGGAAGAGCGAAATACATCTACGCGAATTTCATTTTCTTGAATTTTAATTTCCGTTTCTTCTGCCTCGGGTAGAACTGCAACAGTCACAGCACTTGTATGAATTCGTCCTCCTGCTTCCGTTGTTGGAATACGCTGTACACGATGTGCACCAGGTTCAAATTTAAAAAGATCATATGCTCTTTCGTCTTCAATGGAAAATACAATTTCTTTGTAACCACCAAGGCCAGTTTGTGCCATGTCGATGATATCGTATTTCATGCGTTTTTTTTCTGCATACTTGGTATACATTCTAAATAAATCAGCAACGAATAACGCCGCTTCTTCTCCACCGGTCCCTGCCCTAATTTCCACGAGAACATTTTTTCCAGAATTTGGATCAGGGGGGAGTAGCATAACTTCTAACTCTTCCGTCAACGAGGTTAACAGGGTAGTAGACTCCTCCACTTCTGCTTTTAGCATTGAAATCATCTCGCTGTCACTTTCACTAGCAATCATTGCTCTGGCATCTTCGAGATTTTTTTCTGTCTTGAAGTATTCTTCTATTTTAGTATAAATAGGTGTGAGTCTAGAGCGCTCTTTAGAAAGCTCTTTTAATTTTTGCGAATTCAAATTGGGACCTGAAAGTTCTTCATCTATTTTCAGGAATTTCTGTTGTATTTTTAATAATCTATCTTTCATGGTGCAGGTGTCTTACATGATTTTAGAAAGGCAATATACGAAAAGTCAAAAAAATGTCTCCTACGAATAGCGTAGACTGCTTGTACAATAGAATCGACCTTGAGCAATAAAGGTTTTGCACAACTTTTTCGTTTTCTGACCTATACAAAGTAGGAGCCAAACTACTTTGTATATTTGTTCAGCCAATAAAAGTAAACCTGCTTACATTCCAGCTTTTGAAAGATGGAGTCTTTACAAATCTATTTGGATGAATCACTGGGAAGAGTTTCAACGAATTTATGATAAAAGATTTTTTTCCAAGTATGGCGAACTTTCGGATGGAAAAATAGAAGAGGTAGAAAAGCTTTTAGGTTGTGGAAATTTTCTACCTAACCCCACATCTCAACATATTGAGGAATACATAGAAGTAGCCCCTTCCCTTGAAGGGAAGGGGATTTTATCCCAAAGTTATTTCAATTTAAAAAAAATGGGGTTAGGTGGTCAGTTAATTTATTTCATATACTAAAC
>JANYCR010000522.1 GCA_025360185.1 Leptospiraceae bacterium
ATTTTTGGTAAATTTGCCATACTTTCTCTATTAAGACTTTATTTAAAGTAATGTCAAGGAAAAATGACTACGAAAAATTGGATTCGTTAATTGATATTTGTGTTTGTAACAAATACTGATTTAATTAAAGAATTAAACTCACAATCCCTTAAGTTCAATCACAAATTCTCCGAATACTCTCTCACCTGCGTGTAATCGACATAAGCCTGAATTAGCGACAAAGAACGCGTTGCCTGTAGAGGACATAGGCTCGATTGCAATTGATTTTCTGTCTTCTGGAATGTACACTTGAAAGTAGGGAAGTGGAATTTGCGAAAATGGTGTAACTCTAACTTGTAAGACAAGCTTTTCTTTTTCGTCTGCTATTCCAAAATATGGCTCTTTCTGACTTCCAGTGAATAGATGATCTAATTTCATTTGTCCGATCCCGGAGTTGTTAGTAAACAAATAAGAAATTTCGCTTTTGACTAAGTTTTTATTGGGTAATAATTCTTCTGTTAGCGGTATATAATGTGTTAGATTTGTTTGTATCTTGCAGTCTTCCAGATTTGCCATTAGCCGCAAATAAGGGTGGTAGCCATAGGCAAATTCTTGTATGCTGCCTGATGAATTATAAAATTCTGTTCGAATGGTAAGTGAGCTATTTTCTAATACAAAGGATTCAATAAACTGGGGAAAATTTGCATTCACCTCAATTGGCTCAATACGTGCTGAGTCTTTTCTTACTTCGATGAGCCTTCTTTTTTTATTAAAATACAATCCATGAATTGGTCGATTCTTTGTATCCGCTTCTAAAGGATCTATAGTTATTTTTCTGCCCAATACCGCTATTTTATTTGACTCGAGTCGATTGACCCAGGGATACATGAGAAAATTTCCCGATTGGAAAAATGGCTGGGTTGGATTATACGGGAGGATAACAGCGATTTTCTTGTCCGAGCGTGGATGTTTGAGGGTAAGTCTTTCAACTTGTCCTCCCGAATCAAGATTCAGATCTAGTTCGGAGTATGAGTTTAAGAGTGTTAACTTTTGCATAATTTTCTAAGTTGAATGCGGTCGGGCAATTCCAAACCCTTGCGCATAGTCTATTCCTAATTTTTCGAGTATATCCATCGTTGTCATATCTTCTACAAATTCTGCAATTGTCTTAAGACCAACGATATGCGAAATCTTGTTGATTGATTCTACGATTGCATAGTCTAGCGGATCATCTTTCATATCTCTGACAAAACTTCCATCAATTTTTACATAATCTACTGTAAAATTTTTCAAGTAAGAAAAGGAAGACATTCCAGAACCAAAATCATCGAGTGCAAAATAGGAGCCTCTACTTCTAACTTCTTTTATAAAATCGATTGCCTTTTTAAAATCAGAAATCGCAACTGTTTCTGTAATTTCAAAACAGATTAAGCCCGGCTCAATTCCATACTCTTGCATTTTTTTAAATGTAAAATTAAAGAAATTATTATCACTCATACTCGCACCGGAAAGATTGATAAAAAAACGAGTTTCTTGTTTACGTTCTTCCCTTGTTCCAAAATTCTTTGCAATATAACGAAATGCATTTTCAACCACCCATCTATCGAGTGATGGCATGAGATTATATCGTTCTGCCGCTCGCATAAAAACATCAGGCATGATAAGACTACCATTATCTGTTTTGAGTCTCAGTAAGAATTCATAGAATAAGACAGATGTATCTTTATTATAAGGAACAGATACGATAGGCTGTTTGTAAAGAGTAAATAAGTCCTGTTCTAGACTTTCATTTAGCCTGGAAAGCCACTGCATTTCTTGCATTCGAAAAGTCATTTGCCTATCATCTTCTATATAGATATGAGCTCTATTTCTTCCTGCCTCTTTCGCCGCATAACAAGCCATATCCGCCATACTTAAAATTTCATTTATAGTTTCAATTTTAGAGCTAATTCGAATTATCCCTATACTTCCGCCAATTACAAAAATCTTATCCATCCAATTAAACCTGAACTCTGCCAGATTTCGTAGAAGTGTTTCGGCAAATTCGCTTGCTTTCTCTATCGTATGATTTTCTAAGATGATGGTAAATTCGTCACCGCCTATGCGAGCGGCAAACCCATCTTTCTTTAAACTCTGACTGAGGATAACTGAGACTTGCCGGAGTAGATCATCTCCAGCTGGATGACCGCACGTATCGTTTACTACTTTGAACTGGTCTAAGTCTATGTAGAGTAAACAGTAATCTGCTTCTGGATTAAGTTTTACCTCATCTAAAATCTTGATCAATTTACTTTCGAATTCATATCGGTTAGCAAGACCTGTTAATGGATCATGAAATGCCATATAGTAAACAGCTTCTTCTGCCATCTTACGTGCATTGCGAGAATCTGTTTCTCGTAATTCTCTTTCGATAACTGGAATTAACCTCGTCAGATTATCTTTCATGATATAATCTTTCGCACCGGCTTTCATTGCCTCGACTGCGAAATCTTCCATGATCATTCTAGATACAATTAGCACGGGTATATCAATCTTATTCGCTTCTAGAGTTTTAATTAAATCGAGGGCTGTAAAGTCTTGGAGTTTATGATCGGTGATAATTATATCTAGTGATTTTTTTATTAGAGTAGACTTAATAGTATCTAGGTTAGTCAGCCTAATGATTTCAGGGTTGTAACCACTCGTTTCTAGTTTCTTGGTAAGAATAATTTCGTCTTCCAAAGAGTCATCGATTAACAAGATGCGTATATCTTTCATAGTGGTTTTAACTATTCTATATTTATAGAATAGTTATCAGTTACAAGTAAAATTATTTTTGATGGTAAGGTATAAGCCTCAACTTAATTATGAATGCTTGGGGTTGTGCAACTACCCTTACACACACTCCATATCACAATGGATATACGAATTATCTTTAGGTAACTATTTGAAAAAATTTCGAATAGACTCGTTTAATCCATCAAAACTAGATTTTAGTTTTTCTTCTACTTCGGCGGTTTTTTCATTCCACTGCGTTGAAGTTTTAGTAAATTGCCGATCTAGTTTTAAAATTCCATCCTCAATATCATTTAGAAGTTTTTTACGTTTTGATTTTTCTTCCTCATCAAAATTACCAAATTCATACTCTATAATATCATCTTTAACACTTCCCTTGGTTAGAAGGTGCATCTCCACTTTTACATATTTTTGCAGTAGGGCAATGCGTCCTTCCTTGTCAAGCCTACGTACACTAACGCTTAGAGAAGTTGACTTTAGAAATTTTAAAGGGCGAAATTTTGTAGCTCTCTCCACTAGATCATGATCTTCAGCAATTACGACTGATTCATCAAATCCACCTATGCGTTTGAATAGACGACGATTGATGAAGATACAAAATCCAGCAGCACGCGGATTTAGATTTTGATTCATCTTTACGATTAGATTAGAAAGTTGAAATACCGCTTTGTCAATGGTTAGCTCGGATAATGGTAAAAATTCGCAAGTAGCCAGGTCGATAAATCCATCATCCATTTCCGCAATTGCCTTTTCTAAAAAGTCTTTTGGCAAAAGAACATCCGAATCAAAGAAGAATAAAAATTCTCCCGTGGCTACCTCTGCTCCTCTGTTTCGTCCCGGTCCTGGCATTCCACCGGGTACAACGCGTGCTCCATAACTATGAGCGATTTCCAAAGTTTTATCCTTAGAGCCTGCATCGGCTACGATTACTTCATAGTCTTTAAAAGTTTGGTTCTTTAAAGATTCCAAAAGGACTGGGAGAAATTTCTCTTCGTTTAACGCAGGGACAACAACACTTATTCTTGGCATATCCTCAAAATAAAAAGGAAAGCAAAAAGAGCAAGAATGTTTTTACGGAAGTAGGTAAGAAATAAAATTTTAAATAGTAAAATCTGGAAATATTCTCGACATTAGAAAATAATTGAGTAATATACGACAATATTGTGAAGATACTACTTATTCCTATTTTAATTTTTCTATCCTTTCTTTTTTTAAATTGCAGGGACGACAAAACTATTCCAGGACAAATTCCGGTCCATTGGGAGTATACCGAGAGAACAGTTGGCATTAATCCTAATACTGAGTTTAAACTTCTAGAGAATCCCAAAGACTTAGAAAAAAAATTCCAAGGAAATGCCGGAATTATTTTTCTAAGAACTAAGTTTGATAAACCAAAGATTTATAAAGAAGAAAGGCTTTCTCTTTTTTTAGATTTGATTAATCCAACAGACGAGACCTATCTTAATGGGATATGGGTTGGGGCTACAGGCAAAACTCCTGAGAGAGATGAATTTTTCTTTAGTGCTTGGAACGAAATTCGAAATTATCCAATCGAAGAAACTCTTCTGAAAGAAAAAGACAATGAACTTTTAATTAAGATTTATTTTGAAGAAG
>JANYCR010000201.1 GCA_025360185.1 Leptospiraceae bacterium
TGCTTCCTAGCAAGCGTATCGAATGTGCCCAAATACTAAAAGCCTAATTCTCATTATCCTCACTCAACTCTTTCCCCATTCTATACTTTATATCATAGTTGATGATATAGTCCAACTCTTCTTCTGTCACATTCGATACGCGGCTTCTTCTTATACTCAGTCTTTATTGTCCACACGCTACTCAGTGACCGAACTTTCACTAAGCTCGTTCTAATGAATCCGGTCACTGAGTAGCTTGCTTCCTAGCAAGCGTATCGAATGTGCCCAAATACTAAAAGCCTAATTCTCATTATCCTCACTCAACTCCTTCCCCATTCTATACTTTATATCATAATTGATGATATAATCCAACTCTTCTTCCGTAAAGTTGTAATGCTTTGCCAGCACGCGATCGATTTCGTCGATGATGGGTTTTTTATTTTGATAACGAAAGCTTTCTATAGACAATCCACTTTTTGTCATAAACGTTGAATCTGCTTTTAAACCTTTCATTAATTTTTTTGAAAGATCAACTAATATAACTTTATCCGAATTCGAAAAATCGTTTAGCTTAATAGGAAATGATTCGATTTCTCGTTTATTTAGATTTCGACAATCTGAAAGAATATGAAAATACCAATAGAATAAGGATGAAGAAAGTAATCCTATTATTATGTGCATATCACTCTGTGAAGCAAAACTCATAGATTTCAGTTCTGAAGGAAGCACAGTTTTCTTTGTTTTAAGATTTGTAATTGTAGGAATCGAATCAAGGAAGGACAAAAAATATCCAAACTTTCTCGTATAATAGACAACATTTTTTTCATTCTCGACTACAAAATTTTTTATTTTTGATTTAATTGAAATAAGTTTATTATAAATGCTTCTATCATATTCATTTCCTATTTTTTCTAACGAATTTTCGAAATGAGAAAAATACTTTTCATTGCTACCATAAGATAGTTTTGAATAAAGTAAGTCATTTCTTTCTTCATTATACCAACGAAAATATTTACTAGTATGAATTTCCTTCTTTCCTTTCTTTGAGTTAATAAAGATTGTTAGTCTTTTTTGTGCACCATCAAATATCTGTGATGGTCGATTGGAATAAAAAGATATCCATGTTCCAGAATACATTTTAAGCATTAGATTTTTGAGTGTTTTAAATCCATCAGTGCCAAAGATAGAAATTGGAACAATCATACCAATTGAATGCTTTGTTAAAAAAGAACTTCTCTCTATTGAATACGCATACAAATCCCCACAGTCTAATGTGTCGTAGCCTTTAACTTCATACTGTTCTTTAACATCTTTATACTCCACATAAGGCGGATTACCCACGATCACATCGAAGCCGCCGTTTTTCATGATGCGGTAATATTCGATTACCCAGTGGAAGGGTTGGTGGGAGAGTTTCCAGGCGAGGAAATCTTTTTGGTATTTCTTTTTGTCTTTGTATTCTGTTTCGGAGATATTGTAGGAGATAGCGAGGAAGCGATCAAGTTTGTCGTTTAAGATTTTCATTTCAGAGTTGATGCGCTCTTTGATGGTTTGGATTGGTTCTTCGTTTGAGTTTTCACCTGATTCTACTGATTGTCTTTTACGGAAGGTGTCGTAGATTACGTCAATATCGCCTGCTTTTTTATGAATTTCTTTTAATTCGCTCCCATAAAAGTTTAACGTTCCAAGAAGAGATTTTTCTATATCTTCTAATTTTGTATAGCCTATCAGGGTATTACCCGCATGAATGTTGAAGTCAATGTCGGGTAATGGCTCTATGCCTAAGTTAGGAGAATTATCATCTCTCTCTACTTGGGAAATTAGTTTTAGAAAAAGCCTGAGCTTACAGATTTCGACTGCTTCTTCCATAATGTCCACACCATAGAGATTGTGTAAGATAATGGATTTATAAATAAAGTATTTCCAATTCGCATGAGAAGATGCTTCTTGAATCGCAGGATTTTTTGAATCAAGCTCTGCTAGTCGGCCCAGACATGCCTCGTAAATATCTTCTAGAATATTCAGAGCGGCTAACAAGAATGCGCCGGAACCACAAGTCGGATCAAGAATAGTAATAGAACGAATTGCATTGTATAGACTTTGCACAAACTCCAATTCCCCTTGTTCTATCGCATCTAAAACAAATTGGATGATGTTTAGATTGAGTGTGATTAGGTCATTCACTGTAAAGTCGCTCGATTCTTGATTTGTGCGGACACTGAGCGGAGTCGAAGTGTCGACTACTCCTTTTGCAACTTTCAATTTCTCCTTTATTTCCTCGTATCTCTGTCTTCTAGCGACTACCTCTCTCCAAGTCTCTGTGGGTAATCCAAATTGTTCGGGAGCTTGTGTATTCCAATTCGTTCTTGCGGATATAGTTTGTATGCCTTTCGAAATTTCTGTCGGCAAATCATACTTACACCCGTGAGAGACCGCGTTATATATGTATCTGTCTGGATCAGATTGGAGTAATTTTACAAAGAAGGATTGCACGGGCTTAGATTCATTTGCTCTCTCTAAAAGCCAGGGAATAATTGTGTATTTGCAAATATAGCCAGTAATATCTTCCTTTGTATAATACGCGCCCATTTGTTTTTGGTTCGTAAATTTCTCAAAGATATAACCTAGTACATCGGGGTTAATTTCATTTTCCGCAGTATCTTTCTTTTCATCTAAGTCCCAAGACCATGCATCAAAGTAAGTAAAGATTTTTTCAAATGCTTTGTCCGGTATTTCAATATCTGGATAGAGAATCTCTAATTTATGCTTTTGAAATAGTCCCCCGTTTAAATAAGGAATCTTTCCTAGAACTTCTTCGATTTCTTTTGGACGGGTTTGTTTCTTCGCAAATCCTTCAAAGAAAAGTTTAGAAAGAAAGTCAGTGTAAAATTTATTCTTTTTATTCTTCGCAAATTCTTTTAGTTTATTTGAGAGATAGCTAGTATCCTTTTCTCCTAAAAGTTCTTTGTGTTGGATGAAGTAAATGAAGAGTAACCGGTTGATTAGAACAGACGCATACCATCTAGTGTGTTCGGAGTCTTTTATATTTTTAATTTCTTTTATGAATCCATCTATTAACTTTTTGAAATCATCATAGAATTTTTTTGTAATATCTTTTCGCTCGAATAGTTCATCAAAACTTTTTAGATCATTGAATTTTAAAGAAGAAAGTTTTTGTAAAGGAATCGCTTTTGCATTTTCCCTGATTCTATTTTTAGAAAATCTATATTTATGCAGACGAATTCCATCTTCCATCGTCTTACGGGTAAACGTCCAGTATTCGTAATCACTTGAAATAAATAATCGGCAGTAACAACCATATCGAAATTTTCTAGACTTCTTTTCAATATCTGACTTATCTGAAACGATATGCACTTCTAAAAAATCATTTCCATCATCCGTAATCTCAACATCAAGTCCTTCGTCTGTCTTGTGACATTTAAGTCCAAGTGCGGCAAATAGGTTGTAAACGCTGTCAATATCTTTGATTTCTAAAAATGATTCTTTCGTTAGCATAGGTTTTCTTTTTGTTACAATAACCCCATTTTTTCTTGAACCCAACTATAAACATATTCAGCCAATGCAAGAGCTTCTTTATAATTCTCTTCATCCGGTTGCTCTCCAATTTCAATCGGATAACGAGTATCTACCGCATAATGTTGAGTTTCATTTTCTTTCATAAAGAATAACTCCATCTTGAAAGATATTTTTATATATTAGGTATTTATCTTCTTTTAATATTTCGAATTTTTCTGGAGTATTTACCACTAAGTCAATTGCTTCTTTTGCATCGTATAAATCATAATACAATTTATGTTTTACTTTTCGAATATTATCAATGCCTGTTTTTAAAACACAAATGTCATAATCACTTTCAGTATGTGCTAATCCTTTTGCTCGGGAACCAAAGAGAATAATCTGTTCAGGACTAATCTCTTTTACAATAATTGAAATAATTTTCTGAATAGTTGCCTGCTCTACGATTTTTTGTTCTGCAATTTTCATATAATCTTCCTTGTTATATTATCTACTTAATTGAATGAAAACCTGTAAAGAAAAGATAAATTCAATTTAAAGTGCTCACTAAAAATTACCCCACAATGCTGGAAGCTGTTTTCTTTGTAGCATATTTATATAAAGTCTTTGGTTCAATGTCCACTGCACCAGATAAAAATTCCAAACAACCCCATTCTGAATTAACTTTAGATGTATGTAAATTCTCAGTGGAAACATACTTACCAATAAGATCTTTCAAATCAATTTCCTTAACTTCTCCGTTTTGAAATTTTAATAAAAAATTATATTCTTTTATTTGTTTAGATTCAATCAGTTTCATAACCTACTCCAATGGTGCAATCGGATGAAAATTTTGCGTTTCCCACATTTCAATCAATTCTTCTTGGTGAACTTCAGTCCATTCTCTAACCATCTGACGACATTTCCGAGGAATATCACCCGCTATAATATTTAGATTCTTCAATTCCATAACTGCTTCATGCTCACCATATTTAATATGAATATGTGGCGGCGGATGTTCGCTGTCAATTAAATACATTCGAATAATGATTCCATAAAATCTTGCAATTTCGGGCATAAACTAAATCTCCTATTAAATATAAATACTAGCAAGTAGTTTTCCATTAATCTCTACCGGTTTATACAAATACCCGCGAATCATAGAATCAGATAAAATAACATCCTCATAATAATCAAAAAGCATTTCTGCAACATCTTTGTATTGAGATGGATTTATAGAATGAGATAATTTCAAACTTCTTTTCTCGATTGCTTTGTTCAATTTATTAATCTGGTCTGAATTCAATTGATGAATTTGTAGCACACTGAGTGTATCTTCTAAAATTTCCTTTCCATCGGGGCGAATGGCTAACACTACCTCAGTAAAAGATTTTCCAGTGAGAGTTTGTTCTTTATGAAGTAGAGTTTGCAAGAGAATAAGAATATCCATCTGTCGCCCTTTAATATGCGTTATACGACGACTTACATTTCTTACGGAATTGATTTCCCGTTTCTCAGAAAGTAATCTTTCATATTCCATAGAAAGTTTCTTATCCAAAGTCTTACACTCTTCTTTATTACTAACTTCATACAAAGAATATCCTTCTCTTTGTATCGCGTCTATTGTTAGAAATTCATCTGGATGTTTTTCTTTTATTTTTTCATCAAGCTTTGAGCTTAACCAAAACCTAGAAAGTAAATCTTTACGTTCTCCATGCTCTCCTTGGATTTCATACAACTGATAAAGTGTTTTAGGCTCTTTGTTTAAAATGGTATAATAGCTCTTATCCGCTTCGTTATGTAAGAATCCAGATTTAAAATCCTCTTTCCTTACTTGGTTTTCTCGCGCCGATAAATGTAGTTTCAAACGAAAGAAATCTTCTTCTGTCTCACCCTCGATTCTGCGGAATAATTCTGTTTTCCTCGAAAGGGATTCTACCTCTGATGCAGACTTAGCCCCTCTTACTTTCTGAATTTCTTCTCCGATTGTTTGTGGTGTAATTTCTTCGTCGTTACTTGATAAAATTGCCATTTCTTTTCCTAAGAGCACGGACACTTGGCTAATCTTAGATGTGAGGATTTCCACAAGTTGAATGAAGTCGTTTAGGATTTCATCAGGAATAAAATTCAATACTCGAATCTTATTTTCAGATCCAATTCGATTTACTCTACCTATTCGCTGCACAATTCGCATTGGATTCCAGGGAAGATCATAATTAATCAGCAAATCAGCATCTTGTAAATTGACTCCTTCCGATAATACGTCTGTAGAAATAAGCAAATCTAATTCTTGAAAATCCGGTGAATGATAAGTATCCTCACTGACTTTTCTGCCCTTAGGAGCAAAACGATTTAATTTATCATTTAAGAATTTGTCACCGCCACTCACCATCTCATGTCGAATCGAAATTTCCTGATTGGATACAGACTTTTTAATATGAAAATCAATGTATCTAACCGTTGCTTTGTATTCCGTAAACGTAAGACATTTTTTAAATCTTCCTTTTAGTTGTGTGATATAATCCAATATTTTAGGGTCTTCTAGACTGAGAGGCTCTTTCATATCTTTGAACAACGGCTTTATATGAGAGTCGATAAATTCTTGAATAAGAGCTAAATCCTGACGAATCCATTTTTTTAAATCTTCTTTTGAAAACTCTTCCAGCTCTTCCTTTTCTGCTTTTTCATCTGTAAACAAATCAAAAGTATCCTCATCGAAATCTCCTTTTAGATTTGCATTGTAATTTTTAATAATCTCGTCTAAATTTCCGCCAATGTCTAAAGCCTTATCTAAAGCTTCTTCCTTTGTAATTATATTTAGAAGAGATTCATAGAATGCATAGATACTCGATTCAATTCTTTTGAACAGTAAAAGAAGATACAAATAGGAAAGCATCTTTCCACTATCAGGATTAGAAATTAAAATATGAGGCAGACGTAATTTTTGTAAGAAACCCGGAAGCTCATTAAAAAGATAATGGTGTTTATCCTCATATTTATATTGAATCTTTTCAACCGACGGATCTTCAAACTGTAAAGGCTTTCCAGCTATTGTAATATTTCCATATTTTTCTTTAATCGTAGAGCGCATTCTAAGAAGCATGACCGCGTTTAAAATTTCTTGAATTTTACTCAAATTACTTTGAAAGTCTGCTCTTTCTTTTAACTCGGATAAAGTTTTTCCTTTTCGAAGTTCGGCTGTTACTTTCATAAATTCGCCAAATGCATTGGGAGTAAAGCCAGCATTAGTCAATGTCACGGGAAGAATAGCAAGCTCAATTAAGTTTTTTATATCCATTACGCTATTGTTAAATGGGGTAGCGGTTAATAGCAATACATCCGCTCTTTTTTCTCTTGTATGAGGATGAAGCTCTTTTACATTTCTATAAAGAACAGTTTCTCGATTTCTAAGTCTATGAGCTTCATCAATTACAATTAAATCAAAATCAATTTCTTTAAATTCTTTTCTTACCTTAGACGGGTCTAGTTGTTGAAATTTTCCTTGCGAGTAGATAACCAAATGGCTAGATGTATCTACTCCAAAATTTTTCAACATAGTTTCTTTCCATTGGTCTATTAAAGTCGGTGGACAAATGATGATTACCTTCTTATTTCCAAGTCTATAACGACGAATTACCTCACCTGCCGTAAATGTCTTTCCAAGACCAACTGAGTCAGCAACAATAGCCCCGCCAAATCTTTCTAGTTTAGTCAGAACATTTTCTGCGCCAATTCTTTGGAATTCTGCCAACTGATCAAAATTATGCGTACTATCCTCTGTAAGTTTACCAAGATAATGTTTGAGTAAAAAAAGAAGCATTTGAAAAGGGCTTAGGAATTTCTTGGGAGTATCAGTTTCTTTTCTTTCTCTAATTCCAGAAGCGTCAATGACTTCTAATAGTTTATGATTAAAATCTTCTGTATGATTGTCCCAGAGATCATCATACCATTCTAAAAGTTCTTTGTATACATGATCATTTCGATTTCCAAGATTTAATTCACTGTTATCTGTTAGCCCCGAAAAACTAAAATTTGAAGAGCCTACAATAGAAACATAGCTATTTATAGAGGCACTCAAAGGAATAGAAGCAAGATAAGCCTTAGCATGAAAAAAACCTTTGGTATAAATTTTTACTTCTAAAACTTTTTTATGCAAAAGTTCGATTAAGTATTCTGCCCAAGTAGGATTTGCGATAGATAAATCCTGTTCAAATTCAGCAATAGCAGATTTTTCTTTTTTCTCTGATTCATTTCCTATTTGTAGAATATTCGCGGTTAGCCGATCAGTCTTAGGACTAATAATAAATCTAATTTTTCTCGATGAGTTCTCTACATTCAATTTTTCATTTTTACTTAGAGCTTCTGCGATTTGTTGAAATCCACTAAAATAAAAATATCCAACGGCAATACTAATCAGATCCGCCGATTGAAAAACAAAATGATTCAGAACATAGTCTAGTTGTCTTTCCTGATTTTTATTATCTATAATTTCTGGAAATTCCATTTATATGACCGAACCAAACTTAAAGTGTAACTATCAATTCATTGTAATAACACAGAGATTATTTTCTAGGAAATATTTGTCAAGATTATCTAGTTTCTAATGGAAAATACCATCTGATAAGAAGACTATAACACATTTATACAGCTTCACTTCCATCCCAGTCTTCGGGAAGACCGTGAGATTGATAATATAGAGAACGCTGCAAATAAAAACGCGCGGCGACATCAGAGAGGTTAATGTCGAGTATACTTTCAAAGAGATTGGCTGCTTTTTCAAAATCCTTCGATTCATAATAACCGAGAGCCTTTTCAAAATCGGACTTCGTTTCCAAATAAACATCTAACCAAAAATCTGACTGACCATCTAAAATATCAATGACTACGACAGATTCTTGTTTACCCTTAACCCTTGCCTTTCCTAATCTACGGTATTTGAATTTTTCAGGACCCCGCGCATTTAAAAAAGTTGCTTCGCTTGTAAGAATAAGTGCACCATAGACCTTTGTTAAACCTTCCAGTCGGGCGGCTAAATTCACTGCATCAGAAATTACAGTTCCGTCCATTCTGTCTTCGCCGCCTATCGTTCCAAGCATGAGCAGTCCCATATGAAGACCAATTCCTACTTTAATAATCTCAAAATTTTTTGCTATCCTGTCCTGGTTATACAAAAGAATCGCTTTTTGCATTTGGATTGCAGCACTGATTGCGTCTTCGGGGCTACGGGCAAACAAAGCCATGATTGCATCCCCGATATATTTATCAATAAAACCCCCATTTATTTCAATGATTGGATTCATTCTTTTCAAATACGAATTGATGAAATTAAAATTTTCCGCCGGAGTCAATTTTTCAGAAAGGGTAGTAAAAGAACGAATGTCAGAAAATAAAATCGTCATTTCTTTTTGCACCTGGTCGCCGAGTTTAATATCGAGTATGCTCTTCTTTCCTAAAAAATTCAGAAACTCTTTAGGGACAAAGCGTGTGTATGCCCTGTTGGTTAATAGTAATTCGCCGGAGAGTTTTTCGACATTTAAAAATGATTTTGCAAATAAAAGCGAAAGGATAAATGACTGGGAAAAAATAAAGATAAAAAGCCCAAATGGATAAAGGTTTCCAGTCTGGATGAGTTCATTATTATAAAGAATATCATTTACTCCACACACGAAATAAATAGTTATTCCCATCAAGGCAGAAAATGCACCATCTCGTCTCAATCTATTTGCTTTGACTAAGTAATAAAAAAATAAAACAGCACCGAGCATCATACTGACTTGCAGAGGAATTGCAGTATAACTATAAATTTCCCCTGTAGTGAAAATTGGAATTATGCTGAAAATAATAAAGAAAAAATCTGTAATGTAAAATTTTCTTCTATCAACAACATCTGGAAATGAATGAATCAAAAAATGACAAAACGCTAAAACACCGAGCGAAAGAGAAAGATATTCCATTTTTAACTGCCCCTCAAAAGAGAGTGGGAAAAAATTTACAAGACTACGTTCGCCTGTAACCACAACTCTAAATCCAGTCAGAAAACAAAAAATACCAAAATACAAAACAGATTTGTTACTTCGTCTAAGGGCAAATAAACCAAAATGATAAAATGCCATTATCAAAAGAGTGCCAAATAAAAATAACTCAAACGCCATAGGTTTCTCACGGGCACTTATTATTTCATCCGTATTTCCAAATTCAAAAAATGCCCATGTTCCTGCTTTTCTATGATTGAAGTTTGCGATATGGAGGATAATTTCTGTTTGCTCTGCGGCTATATCAATGAATCTAACAACGGGTAGCCACTGAGCGGTAGTTTCCGCTTTCGTTTTTCCGGGAACCCCATTAGATGCAATAAGATTGCCATTCACAAAAAGTCGATAGGAAGAATACATATCTCCCACTCGCAGTCCCATTATTTTGTTTAGATTTTTATTTTTAATAACAAGTCGGTAGGTTGCAAATCCAGAACCTGGAAGCTTTGCTCCATTCCATTCATACCCATTCCAGAGAGAAGGCACTTCGATAAATTTAGGCTTACTGTCTTTTTGTTTTGAAAAGTATTCTGAATCTAAAAATTCTCCGTAGTAAAATTCCCATTGTCCGTATAAATCAATTTTACCATAGGAATCAAAATCCCATTCCCGTAAATCTAATACGCCTTCAATTGCTTTTGGCTCTAAAGGTTTATTTTTTATAGAACAAGAATTAGTAAAAAAGAAAACGAAAAAACTAATCGTAATAAAAATTAGAAAACGTAAAAGCATTTCATATGAGTAAAGGCTTTCCCCTAAACTGTCAAGGATAATTACCTAAGAATTAGGAAGCGAGTAATCCAAATTAAATGTATCTATAGGAAATAGTTTTTAAAAAATGGAACCTATACTAAAAGAGTCGTTCTTATTGGAGGCGATAAAACAATTGGATAGATCAGCTAATTTAAAATTTTTACTTCCATTCTTATTTTCTATTTTTTTATTTCAATGCAGTCATGAAGAACAAATTAAAGAAAACAGTAAAATTCCTAATGAGAATAATACAGCTTCAGAAAATCGAGTAACGGAATCCAAAATAAAAAAAGTAAATCTAGCAAAAGAATCTTTTAGCCTGCAAGACTTATATTATTCTGCAATACAAAAAACAGAGCGGATTGCCATTAAACAAGAAGCAATCATACAAGCAGAGGCAAGACGAGATTCTTTCTTTGCAAATTTTTTTCCCTCTCTAGCATTTCGTTACCAACAATTTGTAACCACTCCCAATCACGCAGAGCACGATAGAGAAATTCGAAATAGAAATTATTTAGTCGATGCTTATAGCAATGCAAACTACGGAACAAAAATTTCTACTCCGTATGACATTGGAAATTCCACTTTCGGCGGTAACGGCAATTCCACAGCAACCTCTCCGTTAGTTCGTCCCGGAGCGAGACTCGTATTACATATTCCAATCATGACTGGATTAAATGAATGGGCAATGTACAAAAGTTCCAAGCATGAAGTAAAGCTCAGACTTCTTGAATTAAAATTTGATTCAGGTAGAATGTTTTTAGAAATTGCACAGGCTTATTTTAATTTGCTGCAACTAGAAAGCAATCTACAAAGTAAGAAAGAAATTTTACAACTCACAAAGGAATCCAGAATAGAATTGGGAAAAAGAGTAAGCCTCGGAAGAAATAAGCCTTCTGAACTGACAAGCATTACTGCTCAAGTTTCAAAACTAGAAGCAGAAATTTTGGGGATAACAGA
>JANYCR010000220.1 GCA_025360185.1 Leptospiraceae bacterium
CTGATGAGGGGTTACACCTAACGGTGGGTTCGCTGCCGCGGGCTATTGATATTCTTGATTTCGCTACCGCTATTGACTCTTTTCTCTGTGGTCTCAGTGTGCTCTGTGAGAAAATAATGTTTTTACACAACCTCAGCCAAGATAATTTTTACATCTAACTCACGTTAAGCTAAATCTTTCTCTTTATGTCTATGACCATGACCACAACCATACTCTCCCCACTGCGAAAGAAATTTCTCTTTTTCTTCAGGACTCATCTTATCCATTTTCTCTTTCATCTTTCTTTGCCACATTTCATGTTTCCATCTATGTGCTCCACCAAAATGTCCTCCCCTAAAGAAGACGTGGCTAAGAACTAGTAGCCCTAATGTCTGCCAGTAAGTTAATACCGGTCCGTGAAATATCTCTGGAATGAGTGCATTCCATAAATGCATTGCAAGCGCTCCAAAGGCACCGATTGCAATCACACCAAAGACTACAAATTTAATAACTTTTGCTATTCGCCACATACTGATTTACCTCTCAATCATTTCGTCGTACAGTTCTTTTAGTCTTTCTCGCAAGTAAAGTACCGCGTATCGCTTTCTAGATAATAAGGTGTTAACCTTCTCGCCTGTCTCCTCTGAGATTTCACGAAAGCTCTTTCCCTCTAATTCATTTTGCTCAAATACAAATCTTTGCTCATCCGGCAATTCCGAAAGCGCAGTTTCTAACTCTTCCCAAAAACGCATATTGTATTCTGAGTTAGATGCGTTAAACGCTTCGTTACCGGATAACTCACTCGTATCCGCTACTCTACTTCGTTTGCGATATAGATCTACAATCTTATTTCTCGCAGCGCGGTAAAGCCAAGCCGATAAATCTTCCACAGTCTCCGCAAAATTCCCTTCTGCAAAGATAGAGAAAACATCTTGCACAATATCTTCTGCATCTTCTAGAGAATTTACTCTCTTCTTTACAAAATTGACTAGTCGGCTACTGAGTGAGTCCATTGTATCGTCTTGTTTTAAAACTACTATTCCCTGTTCCAACATTCTATCAAGGATGACGATATCGAGAGATTTTTATTGTATGGTTTTTTGTTTTTTTTAATGAATTGGGATTTTTTTTGAGATATATTTACCCTAAGTTTAACCCAGAAAGATTTTATCTGGATCGAGTCTGCGTAAAATATCTAGTTCATCTTGAGAAGGCGGCTCTTCCATGAGCGGCAAACCAGAATAAGCCGACCAGGTCGTATACTTTTCAACTGCATCCTGCGCAGCTAAATCACCGTCAATTGGAGACGGTACATAATGCGTTAGTTCATAGAGTGATTTTTCTGGATTACGCGTGAATCGTCCGAATTGACAAACTACTTGAAATACATTTGCGCCAGGAGATGTAATGTAACTCACATTATCCACAAATCGACTCTTAATTGCTTTTCCTACTACCAGGCAGTCTGCTGTAGATGCTATGTCATTTGCTCCACCGGAGCCGACCATGAACTTTCCGTTTGGAAGCCGAGTAGAATTAATATTACCCAAACGGTCAATTTCTGCCAACCCCAGAACGCCGAGACAGTCCTTAGGGACTAACGTTCCTAGAATCTGCACAATGTCTGATAATTGTTCAGAACGATTTGCATGAAGCTGACTAAATAAAAAAATATCTCCGTAGTGCGGCAAAACACCGTAAAACCCTAATTCAGCCATAACTTTAACTTTAATATTTTTGCGCTCTAGTAAATAAGCGGCACACCACGCAGCCATATGGGCAGCACCAATGCCTGCGAGAATCGTCGAATAATGTCGATTAACCACGTGATCGACAATTGCTCGGGAGGCAATGATAATCATTTGCTCTGATTCGTTTGCCGGTGCTTGTGATAAACGTTTGTTTCTAATCTTCTGTGGCTTCTTTAGACTTTCCAGTCTTTCTTCTCCAAGCATTTCGAGATAGGCATTATGACCACCCTTTAAATCAACCCACATGAGCTGAAATGCCTCAGCGGCTATATCCGAATCACCTACAGTAGCTGCTTCCATAATAAAATTATAATCATCTCTATAAGAAGAAATATCTTCGAAATCAGGAATACTTTTTAGAGAAAGTGGCACACGCAATGATTGCGGATGTGCACCAAAGCGAGCTTCGCAAATTGCTCGTACACAAACTCCAGGAATGTGAATATATTCTGGTGGAATTTTATCAGCCGGAACGAATTTTTCTACTGTAGCGATTACACCTTGTTTTGCGGCGAGGGCTCCCCAGTTTCCTTCTCCCATTGGCTGAGGTAAAACGATATTTCCGTTTTCATCTGCACAAACACCATGCACAAAGGTATAATCAGGATTTAACGCACTGACTAAAGTCAGATTCTCGCCCGGGTTGTTTGGGTCGGGGACTTGGAATACAGACTTATTTAATTTATCCCAAAATAAATCACTTTCGATTAAAGACTTTGTTACATAATAAGGTAAGTTTTGTGCTCCCGCCATTAGTCTTTGAATCATACTAAGTAGCGACCATAACTCTACTTCAAAAGGCTGATTGTTTAATACATTCATATAAAGTCGATTGGGTGAAGGCTTGGGATAATTATCCCCCAGAAATCCAGTAATCGCTTTTTTCATGACCTTTTTTAAAGCTAAAACATGAGCAGTAGAGTGGAAAGCAACCGTGCTAATAGTAAAGTCCGGATTTTTATTGGCAAATATTCTTGCGAGCGAGCTGACAAGCGCATTTGGGCGTCCGATCGTTGCGGAAATGTGAATATGCATATTGGGCTTTATGAATTGAGCCAACATTTCATCCGGGTTTTGAAAAACCAAAACATCTTTTTTCATAATTGCTTAATGTTAAACCTATTAAAAATCCAAGATATGAGCAAGCATTTTAAAAATCATTTTTCAATTTAAGTCAAGAAATTTTTTATTTTTACATCTTTTGATTGTTACTTTGAAAAAAGTCAAAATTTAATTTACATTTCCCTCTTTTAGATAGCCAGATATTTTTTTTAGTTTTTCACCACTATAGTTTAGAGCTTGAATTTTCTCTTCGAGTTTATTAGAATACTGAAAAATTTTCTCTATATTTTGTTTTAAGCCTATGGAACTTTTGGCTTCGGTTTCTGTAAGGTCTTTCATTTTTTGAGCAAGTTCCTGAATCTTTTCCGTGCGAGATTTATTATCCAAAATTAAATCAAGCTGCTCTTTAACTTGTCTGGAAATATCTTTTACATCATTAGAAATTTGTTGGATAATAGCGATTATCTCTCGTAATGAACCGAATGAATTTTGCACTTGATTTTCACCTACTACGACCGCACCCTTCATTGTAGAAATAATATTCGCTATCTGTTTAGAATTACGGGAAGAAGATTCTGCGAGTTTACCAACTTCGTTTGCAACTATTTCAAAGCCTTTGCCTTCTTCTCCAGCTCTCGCAGCTTCGATAGCAGCGTTTAAAGCAAGTAGATTAGTTTGATTAGCAATTGAATTAATTATATTTAAAATTTTAGAAGCTTCTAAAGATGAGTTAGAAATATTTTGCATTTCTATTACCGTGCTATTCAAATCCTTTTCACTTCGTTTGCCATACTCAAGTGACTTGATTCCCTTGGATTCAATAGACTCTGTCCATTTTTTTATTTGGTTAGTTCTTTCGGAAAGACTAGAAATAGATTCAGAATTAATAATGCAATTCTCATCTTGGACTCGTGCCATCGAAGCAATCGAATTAATAGAGTGAGAAAAATTTTCAGTAGATTCGAGAGAGTCACGGGCAAAACTAAGTTGCTCGCTAGACAGACTTAAACTCTCTCGAAGAACATCATTTATATCCTCTGCAATTTGATTTAATTCTTGTATTGCAATATTATTTGTGTTCAAAAGCTCTTCTAACTCTTTCGTTTTGTTTGTCGCTCTGTCTTCTGATTCTTTAAACCTAAGAACTACTCTTCTTACAAAAGTTGTGCCATAATAAGAAGCAATTGTCATCGCAAAAATAAACATGGCTCCTAGAACTATAGTCAGAGTTGTTACCGGAAAAGCGGCCTTATCCCCACCTCTTGCTTTTATTAAAAAACCTAATACTGTAAATAAGGAAGTGCAAGCTAAACCGGTCATGAGTGTGAATCGAGGTGAGAATCGTAAAATAGATTCTGCAATGAGTAAAAAGTAAATTGCATAGAGTGCGATATCGTTGATTGCAATGGTTAAAATTTCCGGGTTATCGAGCCGTAAAAATCCAAATAGCACAAATGCCAGTCCGAAAATCTCCAAGCCCATGGTATAATATTTTATATTAGTAGTATACTTTCCTGCTCTTAGAATAAGCGCAGAAGAGGCAGTAGCCACGATGTAAATACAAACTCCCCCAGCGTAATTTCCTAGAATTTTTGAAACAAAATTATCCACAAGAAATCCCATCAGGGTTCCTGCTGAGAAAATAAAGATTAGAAAAAGGCGTAAATAGTTTGCTGCCCTTTCTCCATTAGTTTCTAAATCTAGTTTGTGATCCATAAAATAAAGTAGTTCAAATACAAATTTACACAGGCTCGATGTCTTTAACCTACAGTGAGTTAAATTTCTCTCGTTCTCACAAGTTTTCTTTTTCCTTCATTTAAAACAAGTTTAATTTATTTTTATAAAGTTCATGTGGCTAAGGGATAACGGTCTTTAAAAAATATTTTCTGCATAAATTTAAATACAAACTGAATTTGGTAAAATTTACTGATTACTATCTCCTTATCTTAAGTAATTGAACAGGAAGATACTGGTATGAAAAGGTTGTTATTTTTTATTTTTCCCATAGAAAACATTGACAATTGCAACTATTTTTTTGATATTATACTGAAAAGACTCAAATGCCACAAAATTTTACAACCAATGACCCGATAGATTTATCGAATTGTGAGCAGGAGCCTATTCATATCCCTAACAAGATTCAACCTTTTGGATTTTTGTTAGTGATCGATCTCTCAACCTTTCAAATCATTCAGTACAGCAATAACCTCAGTGTTTTCTTCGGAGAAGCTCTCATTGATTTGATAGGCAAAGATCTTCGTTCAATCCTACCGCAAGAAGAAGTTGAGCAAATTGAAAGAGCAATTACCGATGAACAACTTAGCTATTTAAATCCAATTGATTTACATTACAAGTATAGCGAAAGACCTTTTAGAAGTGTTCTACATATTTCGGATGGTTCCCTCATAATTGAGAATGAAGAAGCAATTGATAATTTTAAGTTTACTGATTATTATAGTGCTACGAACCGTTTAATGGAAGAGTTAAAGCGAAGTAAAAACCTAGACCAACTCAGTAACACTATAGTCAAGCACATAAGACAGCTTACCCGCTATGACCGTGTAATGGTCTACCAATTCGACGAAGATTGGAATGGTACTATTATCGCTGAAAATAGAAATAGAGAACTGTATTCTTTTTTGGGTCAGCATTTTCCTGCTTCAGATATTCCATCTCAGGCAAGAGGATTGTATTTAAAAAATCCTTTACGCATTATTCCTGATGTAGACTATATACCTGTAAATTTAATTCCCGCTTTAAATCCAACGAGCCGTAAGTTTATAGATCTTTCTAAATCTTTTCTTAGGAGCGTTTCTCCGATTCACATTGAGTATTTACATAATATGGGGGTAAGGGCAACTCTTGTTATTTCTATTATTATTAATGACCAACTCTGGGGGCTAATTGCCTGTCACCACTACCAACCTAAATTTTTAGATTGCCGACTGCGCAGCATGTTAGAGCATTTTGGAAATATTTTCGCATATAATATAGATTTGCTGCAAAACATTAAATTAAAAGACTTTGATTTACAAATTCAAACTACTGAAACAGAAATTATAAAAAGGTTAAATCACGAAGATGATTTTTTTAGTGGGCTCGCAAAGCAATTGCCACTTCTACTCAAATTAAATTCTGCCTCTGGAATTGCACTCATCTATGGTAAAAATTCCTATAAAGAAGGCATTACCCCCGAGCGTAATTTCATAGAAAACCTGGTGGAATGGTTATTTATTAATAACACGCAAAATGTTTTTTACACTAATTGCTTAAGTAATCTCTTCAAAGATGCAGAAGAATATAATTCTATTGCAAGTGGAATTTTGGTTATGCGACTGAGTAAGATTGAAAAAAATTACCTCATTTGGTTTAAGCCGGAGACTATTCAAAGTGTAATATGGGGCGGTAATCCAAAGGAAAAAATAATTTCTATTCCAACAGACGAAGGCTTTCGATTGAGTCCGCGTAAGTCCTTTGAAAAATGGGAAGAAGTCGTTAGGCGCAAAGCTGTTAAATGGGAAACGTCAGAGATAAACCTGGTAGAAAATCTCAGAAATTATTTTCAAGAATTTATTGCGAATAAAGCGAGTGTTTTAGAAGCACAAAACTTGGATCTAAATATTAAGATTCAGGAAAAAGTCATGGAGACTAAGCTTGCAAATTATCAATTACAAGTCATTAACGACCAAATGAAAATTCAAAATGAAAAGCTAAAAGAACAAAATGAAAGTATTCAAGCCTTGTTTCAAGATTTAAAAAATCACAAAAATCAACTGAAAGCAATTTTCGACAATACCAAACATGCCATTTTTCTTTTAGACACAGAGGGAATACTGATATTCTTTAATCAAGTAGCCAAGATGAATACACAATTATTTTTCAAAAAAAATTTAGAATATGGTCAAAGATTTATTCAATACGGCAGGACAGAGCAAGAGCGAAATACACTGAAAGATCGGCTTGAGCGTGTAATCAATGGTGAAAGTTTCGCTGTAGACGAAGATATTTTCCCCGATCAATTTGAACATTCGGTTTGGTTTAGAACAGAGTATGATCCTGTTTACGAAGACGAAAAATTAATTGGAATTGTTATTCTGATGACGGATATTTCTGCTATTAAAAGAGCAACAAGGCGCATTGAAAATCAAAACAAAATCTTAAAAGAAATTGCATTTTTACAATCACATAGAGTCCGCCGCCCGCTTGCAAATATTTTAGGACTCATTAATATTTTTAATCATACGGATATGAATGATCCCTTTAATCGTTCCATCTTAGACAAGATGCTTCTTAGCACGCAGGAATTAGATGAGATTATCCGCAGCATTGTAGATAAGACATACAATATAGATTAACTCAGACGCGATACAACACGTAGACAATCTTTTTTTAATCGGAAAATTTATTTTGCAATCATAGGTCTAAAACTAAAATTGGCATTGTATGAATTTTCTCCTCGACAGGAAGAAAATCTTACTTATTATAGAGGTATTTAAATGTCAGATTCATCTAAGGGATTGGCTAGTCCAATTATGACAGCAATTATAACTTGTCCCGTTTGCGATAGAGACAACGTGATATTTTATTCCTTAAAAGCGAAGTCACTTGCAAGTAAACAAAATGTTTTCAGTATTCCTATTTATCTAGATACTCCTAAATACGTTTACGTGGATTACAACGATTATACGTTTAGCGTATGTCCCGATTGTTATTTTACTAGCGCGAACAAAAAAGAATTCATCTATATGGATTCAATCATAGGAGTCAAAAATAAAACTACTCTACTCCCAAAGGTATTACAACATTGGAAGGAAAATCCGAAAGAAATTGAGGATATTCTAGCAGATAATTTTGTAGATGAAACTTCTTTTAAAGAGCCGAGAACAGATGAAGGAATTATTTCGAGCTATAAACTCGCGATTTACAAAACTAGTCTTGAGATAAAATATAAAATTCCTTATTCTAATTTAAGAAGAGGAAAAATCTATTTGAAACTTTTTTATACTTCTCGTAAGCTCTACAAAAAAGACAATGAAGATATTTTAAAATTAGCCTTGGAAGACTTTGAATATGTGTTCAAAGAATCTGATTTTCCAGAAATTTCTTACGAATATGAATTATTATATTTAATAGCTGCGATATATATGCGATTAGGCGATGAAGCAAAGGCAACAAGTTATATGAAAGTTTTCGATCAGACAAAAGCAAATATTCTGCAAAAGGCAAAAGCAGATCAAAGAATCAATACAAGCGAAGTTGTAAAATGGCTTACAAGAGCAAAAGATTTATGGCAGGAAAGAAGCGATAATAATGTCTGGGAAGTAATGAAGCCCTGGCCTTTACGCTAATAGGAAGTAATTACATTGGCAGACAAAATAAAAAAAATAGGTATTATCGGGTCAACGGGAATGCTTGGCAAGCCCGTAGTAAATGCGTTATTAGCAACAGGCTTTGAAGTATATGCCATGGTGCGAGACATTATAAAAGCAAAAATTGAACTCCCAATCGGAGTTCAATTGATTGTGGGTGATATGGGTAATCCTCTCGATATTGAAAATTTTATAAACAATGTAGAAGCAGTTCATTTGAATCTATCTATCAAACATGAGGAATGGCAAGGTGAATTTCATACGGAAGAACAAGGCTTAAAGCTATTCTTAGAAATTGCTAAACGAAAAAATATCAAGCGGATATCTTATTTATCCTCACTTGTAATGAACTACCAGGGAACAAATGGATTTGATTGGTGGGTATTTAAGATTAAGCTCGATGCAGTCCGACAGGTTCAAAATTCTGGAATTCCTTATGCTATTTTTTATCCTTCTACTTTTATGGAAAGTTTTTTAAATGTGCAAAAAATGGGAAATAAAATTCAATTAGCCGGAACTTCTCATTTCAAAATGTATTATATCGCAGGCGAAGACTATGGTAGACAGGTTGCAAATTCTTATAAAATTTTAAGAGAGGAAAATAGAGATTACCCGGTTCAAGGTCTACAGGCTCATAATGCTGATGATGCTGCCAAGATTTTCATTCGCTATTATAAGAAAGAAAGACTAAAAACCCAGAAGATGCCTTTATTTATACTCCGCTTTTTTGCAAAATTTAGTCCTAAGTTTTACTATGCTTCGAAGATTGTAGAAGCATTAAACAATTATCCGGAGAAATTTCAATCAGAGTTTACATGGAAGGAATTGGGCAAACCGATATTAACCTTAGAAGAGTATGCTGCTCGGTTTTAATTACACGTAACCAAAATAAGTATGATTCACCTCATCACCTATATCAATTAAATCATTGATGAAGTTAGTCAGGTATTCATGTAAGCCAAAAAAGAAAATCTCTTCCGCATTGCTATAGGCAATTTGGTAATACAGCTTTCCAATTTTTTGCTCTGCTTTGTTGGCGAAAAATTTTTCTCGAATAGAAGAAATTTGACGGAAAGATTGAAGAGCACGCTCCATACAAAAAAGAAGAGAACGCGGTAGTTGAGGATTAAAGATTAAAAGCTCTGCTATTTGAATTGGAGTAATTTTTATATTATAGTGTTGGAGATACGCTTCATATGCCCCTGTCGAATCTAGAAGAGTTTTCCATTGATAAATATCTAGCGGATTACCAACATCTTCCACTCTAGGAAGCGGAATATGATACTTAACATCTACAATCCGCGCAATTTGATCTGCTCTCTCTAAGTATTTTCCAGCCCGCATGAAATGATAACCTTTTCCACGAAACATGCTAATCTCAGTTGCTCCTTCGAAAAGGTAACTTCTCTGGCGGATAAAGTTAAATAGCTTATCAGGTCCCTCTTTTCTGACTAAGTCCATGTTAAATTTATTTAGTTCGTGATAGGTGACGTTCATGATCTCCCAGCTTTCTTTGGAAATCATATCTCTAACACCGCGTGCATTTTCTCGAGCGCGGTTTATACATTCTAAAATAGAATTAGGATTTTCAGGCGAAAAAATCAAATAGTCAATTACATTATCTGAGGAAGCTTCTTTATGAACTTTATAGAAAGAGCTAAGCTGACCAACCGCATTTAGAATCGGCTCCCAATTATTAAATCCATATAAATCCGCCTCGAGCGATCCAGAATGTTGAACCTGCAAGCTGATAGAAATACCCTCAGCACGCTCCACAAATCTACCGAGCCAAAAAAGTGATTCTGCAATTCTACTTAACATCATATTAACTTACCACCCACGTATCTTTACTACCGCCTCCCTGAGAAGAATTTACAACGAGAGACCCTTTCTTTAGGGCTACTCGCGTTAGTCCGCCCGGGATGAGTTGAATTCCCTTGGGAGAATAAATTGCAAAGGGTCTAAGATCAATATGCCTCGGTTCAATACTTCCATTAAAAAAACATGGTGCAGTCGATAAATTGATAGTAGGTTGTGCAATATAATTTCGAGGATTCTCCATGACTTTTTCTTTATAGGTTTCGATATCCTCGGGCGATGCATCTCTACCGATTAACATACCGTAACCACCAGATTGATTTGTTGCCTTTACTACGAGTTCATTCATTTTCGAAAATGCCTCTTGTCTCTCTTCCTCGATTCCAAGACGGTATGTAGGAATGTTTTTTAGGATAGGTTTTTCATTCAAGTAATATTTAATCATATCGGGCACGTAAGAATACACTGCTTTATCATCTGCGACTCCATTGCCAATTGCATTGACTAATACTACGTTGTCTCGCTTATAGCATTCGAATAATCCTGGGACACCTAGTACCGAATCTTTTTTAAAAACTTGCGGGTCAATAAAGGAATCATCCACTCGTTTATAGATTACATCGACTTGCTTCAAGCCCTCTATTGTTTTCATATATACTTTATGATCAGAAACCATCAAGTCATAGCTTTCTACGAGTTGAATTCCCATTTGGGAAGCCAGAAAAATATGCTCATAATAAGCAGAGTTGTAAACCCCTGGTGTAAGAAGCACAATAGTAGGTTTTTCTTTGTCACTCGGTGCCAATTGCATAAGCATATCATGCAAAATTGCCGGATACGAATCGACACGCAATACAGAGCTTTCTTTAAATATCTCCGGAAAGATTCTCTTCATAATGATTCGATTTTCTAGGACATAAGAAATTCCAGAAGGAGTTCTAAGATTATCCTCTAACACGAAGTATCCGCCATCGGCATCGCGGATAATATCAATTCCAGATATATGCGTATAAATATTATGCGGAACTTTTACGTCCACCATCTCTGGAATGAAATCGGGGCAAGAGTAGATTAAATCTCCCGGGATAATTTTATCATTTATAATTTCTCCTTTCGAATAAATATCAGTGAGAAATAAATTCAGTGCTTTAATTCGCTGTTGCAAGCCGGTCTCAATAATATCCCATTCAGCTTTTTGAATGATACGCGGGATTAAATCAAATGGAAAGATTCGTTCAATACCCTTTCCATCACTGTAGACAGTAAAGGTAATGCCTTGGTTAATCGAGACTAATTTGGCGAGGACTTCTTTTTGTTTGAATTCCCCGATGCCAAGAGTTGCTAAAATTTCGAAGACATCCTTATAATGATCTCTTGGTTTTTCAATATCATGAAACATCTCATCGTAGGCTTTAGAATGCTCTGGATAATTCAATCGAATGCTCATAGTAAAATCCTTTAGGTGCTTATCGAATAAGCAAAAGTACTGAAATTGCTAATATTTTAAGAGAAAACATCCAAAATCTTAGGCAGTACATTCCCAATTACATTATTTGCAAAAATAAGACCATTAAAGTAGAAAAATTAAGGATTTACGAAAATCTTAGCCAATGAGTGCTTTTGTGACCATTCCTTTTCTCATAGTGTATTTTGCCATACTATAATTTTGAATGAATAGAGAAGAAATCTAAATATATAGATTTATGGTATATGATTTGCATTATAGATAACTGTTTACCTTTTCCTTAAAAGTTCTGCTAGGGTTCATACAGTTTTGAAAAAGAGCAGAGCTTTATTTGAGGAATAGGTTTGGAAAATAACTTAAATGATTGTAGAGGAAAAATTGAATAGAACTCCAGAAGAATGGATACAATGGTTAGAGCAGGGTAAAATAGTTCCCTATTTTCAGCCCATTCTTTCGATTGAAAATAAATCTGTCTTTGGCTACGAATCTTTGGCAAGGATTGTCTTCCCAGATGGAACTGTTCAAACCATAGGGGATTTTTTTCTAGCAACTCAGTCTGATACAAATTTTGAAATACAGAGGTACAGAGAATTTAGACGATTTCAAAGAAGCATTGATCATAAACTTAGACAGCAAGCCCTATTCCTATTAGCCAATGATCCAAATCAAAATTCAAAGCTATTTATAAATATCTCACCTGCTATCATGATGTCATATATTGATGGAGGCAATTCCACTACTGAATTACCGTCAACAATTCGCAAAGTAAAAGAGTTTGGAATTTCTCCGGATAGAATTGTAATTGAGGTTACAGAAGATTATATCCACAAGAATCTGGAAGCCCTCAAGCCACTGATTCGCTTATACAAAGATTTTGGGTTTCTAATCGCAATTGATGATCTGGGTTCTAAATCGTCGAATCTAGATCGAATTGGAATTTTTCGTCCAGATATTATTAAGGTCGATATGCAGATGTTACGCATGTCGCTTGTAGAGCGAAGTTATAAAGAAATTCTATACACACTTTCTCGCCTTGGTGAAAGTTTAGGCATATCTCTATTATTCGAAGGTGTTGAAACTGTGAATGAATTGCACCAAGCAATGAGCTTTGGCTCGCGATACTTGCAAGGTTTTTTATTTGATAAGGCATTAGACAGAGCACCCGAAAAAAGCAAATATACTGATCAACTAAATCATTTGGTTAATAGCTTTTACTCAATCAAAATAGAAGAAATAAAACAAAAGGTAAATTGGGAAAGTCGAGTTGAAGCTTTGATTCAAAAAATTGGTGAAGAAATTCAATTTCACGAAGACGGAACTTTGGTTTCGTATGCAGAAATTTTTACAGTGGATGCAAGTATTTTTCGTTTCTTTGTAACAGATTTGCATGGAAACCAGGCATCTCCTAATTATATGAAAAAGAAAAATTCAGAAATTGTCATCCAGAGGCATACAAAAAATAATAATTGGAGTTGGCGACCTTATTTTCTAAACCATCTGTATGAATCTTACAGGCAAAGCAATTCCTGGGTCATTAGCCAGCCTTATCATGATATTATGGAAAATTTACTTCTTAGAACTTTTTCGAAGACTTTTAAAGATAGATTTATACTTTTTATAGATGTTCTCTATCCTGAAGACTAATGCAATTAGCCGTAGATAAAGAAAGAGCCTGATAAAGCTTATGCAATATCAGGCTCTTTTTACGAAAAAGAAATTATTTTTTCTTTTTTGCTTTTGTTGCTGCTGGAGCTTTGAGAGATTTTCTCTTTTGAAGAGCTAAATCGTGGTGGAAATCACAGTATTTGTATGGTTGTCCAGTTTTTGGATTTGTACGTTTTACTTTAGTTCCACAAGCAACGCAAAGTCCTTGTTCTCTTCTTCTTTTTGCAAATGCACGAATTCTTTCTGTCGCGCTTTGGTTGTATTTGCTTACTTGGATGCGGTATCCGTTGAAAAGGTAATTTCCAATAGAATCATCCGATTTATTTTTAAGATTTTTTTCTAATGATGTTAGGTCATTAGCAGTAACTTTCACAGGTTTAGGTGTCAATTTGTATTATCCTCAAGAATGTATTCGAGTTGTTTCCGATTTCTTGTATAAGAAACGATACTCTATGGGTAACAGTATTATAGCGCAAATAATAATCAAGAAATATTTTATTTTAGCATGAAAAATAAAATAAAATTAGTAGTGGATACTCGCAATATGCCATTTGTGTATTTTTTTTTAGGGGTAAATGAAATATGCCTGTAGAGGTAGAATGAGCGTACCCCCTGACGACTAAAGAAAACAATAGACTTGCTTACAAAAAGAGGCTAATATGCGTACTATTCTTAGAATTATTCCATTAGCCACTCATTGAACCATGT